>NZ_PTXM01000009.1:0-339884 GCF_004343765.1 Burkholderia sp. SRS-25 | reverse complement strand
ACCGCCCAGTCGGGATGCGCGGCCGCAAGCGGATCGTCCTTGAATACGACGAGGCGCGCGATCAGGTACAGCCCGCGCGCATGGAATGCGCGGATCAGCGCCGGCAGGTCCGCGACGCGCGGCCCCGGCTCGCCGCCTGCGCCGATCGCTTCGCGCGCGGCGCTGCGATACGGCGTCATGCCGCGATCGCCCTTCACGTCGATCACGAACGCGTTGACCGCCGTGCGGCCCGGCAGCGCGAGCGCCGCGTCGCGCAGCGTGCGGTCCGCGACACCGTAAGCCGACAGGTAGACGGCCTTGGGACGAAACGGGACGAGCCGCACCGTGCGCGCCGACTCGCCGGCGGCGAGCGCGACCTCCGCGCGTGCATAGCCGGGGGCGGTCACGCTGAGCGTCGCGTCGCCCGACGGCGCGGCAAACGTGCCGGCGGCCGACGCGATCAGGCTGCTGCCCGACGCATACCCGAGCGCGCCCGCCACCGGTCGGCCGCTGCCGGCATCGACGACCGTCACTGCGACAGTGCCGGCCCGGCCGGCAACACACGCAAGTGCCAGCAGCATGCCCGCGAGCCCGCGGCCGACCCGCGCCGCAGGCTGCCACCCGCATCGCCACGACTCATGCGGCTGCCGCCCGGCGCGCGTCCCACCGACGTTTGCCCGAATCTCCAATGCACACCTCGCGACGCGAATTCCCGTGGACATTGTTGCGACTCCGGCGCAACGCGACGTGAGGCAGATCAACGGTACGCCACGCGCTACCGCGCGCTCCGCATCGATCGAAGCGTGCGTCTAGGGCCGTGCACGCGTACCGGTTCCCTGACAACCGCTGCAAAGCCGGATCACGCCGCGGCGCTCCGGGTTCTGCCAGTAGAACCGCACATCGATACCGCCGCGCGCCGGCACGACGACGTGCCGGACTTCCTGGACGCCCCGGTCGCGCGCCGACACCGTGTAACGCCCCGGCGGCACGCGTGCGAACAGGAACGGGCCGGCCGTGTGTGCGTCGAGGACCGTCGACTTGCCGGACGTCAACGTCACATCGACATCCGACAGGTAATGCCCGCCCTTCGTCGCGAACATGATCCGCAGGTTGTAACGCGGCGCGGCGGCACGAAACGCAGCGACCTCCTCCGCCCCGATGCCGCCCGTGATGTACACGGCGCCGTTCTGCTCAACGGGCTCGGGCAGCGCTTGAGCCGGCGCGTTCGACGCAGCGGCCAGCAAACAGGCCGACAGCAGCAGCGACCCGGCGATTCCAGTCCGCATTTCATTCTCCCGGTACAGGCACGCGGGTGGCGATGCGGCTCGTTCGTTCGGGCGCGTCACGGCCGGCGTGCCGCGACGTGACGCATGCGCATCGTTGACGAAGCCAGCGTCGCGCGGAACGCCGATTTCCCGTTGATGCAGGTCAAGCACACCGGACAGGCCAGCGGCGCGGCACGACGGTGCGAGACCGTCGGTCGGACGGTACGGCGGGCCAACAAGGCCTGAAGCGGCGGCAGGCCGGCGCCGTTGTCCGTTCCGGCTGTCAGCCGATATTGCACGGCGCGTCGGAAATTTCCGACACGACGCCCCGACATCGGACAGCAAGCTCAGACCGCGCTGATTGTCGGGCCCCGGTCCGCCGCCAATACTGGAGACGTGACAGGACGCAACGTGTTCCGCGGCCGGCAAGCCGGTTTTCCAGCCGGCCGCCGCGAGATCCAGGAGCTGGCCATGACTCACCCGACCGCAGCACAAGCCGACGACGCCATGCCGGATCGCGACCTTCCGGTCGGCGCCCACCTCGTGACACGGCGCCACGGTTACGTGCATCACGGGATCTATATCGGCGACGGCAACGTGATCCATTACGCGGGCCTGGCGCACAGCCTGAGCGGCGGCCCGGTTGAAATCGTCTCCGTCGACGGCTTCTGCGCCGGTTTCGAACTCGCGATCGTCCGGCACACGCGGCCCCTGTACGACGGCACGGAAGTGGCACGGCGCGCGGCCTCGCGCCTCGGCGAATGCCGCTACCGGCTGCTCACCAACAACTGCGAGCACTTCTGCCTGTGGTGCCTGTTCGGCGTTGCAAGGAGCGATCAGGTTGCGTCGTGCCTGCGCAACCCGGTTCACGGCATCGCGGTGGGCGTCATGCTGCTTGCCTGCGTGCTGGCCGCGCGGCTGCATGCGACAGCCTTCGAACGCACGCCGGACGCCGGCACCTGCCCGGTTCAGTGCGGGGCCTAGCGACGCCGCTCGACAGCGTCGGCGGATGCCGCATGCACCCGCCCCCAGCGCTTCGCCTGCGCGATCGCGATACGGATCGCGCTGCCCTCGGCACGCCCTCGTCGCAGCAACGCGTTGGCGATCTCGATCGCCTTGCCGCGCACCGGCGGCGGCAGGTTCCGCATCGACGGCGGATAGCGTTCGTCATCCCACGGCATGGTGGCTCCTTCTCGTACCCGCGTGCCGATCCCGATACCCTTGTCGGCGGCTCGCACAGCAGGATCACAGCCATTGTGCGGCCCCATGACGTTCTGCCGGGCGTGAACCCGAACGGAAACGGCATCCGCGAACGACGGTGGCGAACCCGAGATCCGGCATTCGATCACGGTCGCTCCCGCGCGGTTTGCAGCAATCCGTTCATGCAGCGCGTATCGCACGCATCCGTCATCAGGTAGCGCGGCAGCGCCATGGCGGGATCCGCGGGCCGAACGGGCCGTGCGTCGATCGTGAACGCCGCGACATAGCCTTCGCGCACGGCCAGCCGATCGGTCGTTGCATCATGGACGCCGAACGGCCAGGCCAGCAGCCGGACCGGCCGACCGGTTTCCGACTCGAGCCGTTCACGGGAATGGCTCAACTGGAACGACACGAATCGTTGGTAGTCCTCCTCAGACCGCCGTGCGTGCTCGGTGCGGAAATTCGGATGCCAGTAGGTATGCGATTCGATATCGTATCCGCCGGATTGCCCGAGCACGCGCAGCTGATCCCAAGTCATCGCGTAGCTCGCGTTCGAGATCGCCGATGGATAGATGAACAGCGTGACCGGTACCGGATGCGCGGCCAGCAACGGGCGCAGCACGTCGTAGACGGAGCGGTGACCATCGTCCACCGTGATCGCGACCGCCCGCGCCGGCAGCGCGTTCGCCTGCCCCGCGCGCCAGCGCACGATGTCGGCGAGCGGCACGATGCGGTAGCCGTTCGCCTCGATCGCATGCAGTTGATCGAGGAAGGTCCCGGTGCGCACCGTCATCGAATCCAGGCGTTGCGCGGCAAACCGGTGATAGACGAGGATCAGCACGCGCTGCGGCACCGGCTCGCCCGCCCCGGTGCCGGCGAACGATGCCTGCGGCCAGCACGACAGCAGCAGCAGGCAGGCGATCGCGCGCACGCTCATGCCGTACCACGCGCAATGGCCGCGCCGCTTGCCTGCGCAACCAGTTCCGCATGAATCCGCTCGACGTCGGCGCGCGTGCACAGCGCGGTGCCGGGATGCTCGACCGAAGCCGCCGATGCCGCCAGCGCATAGCGGCATGCATCGTCGAACGGCGCGCCGCGTGCGAGCGCCCAGACCATCCCGCCGACGAAGCTGTCGCCGGCACCCACCGTGCTGCACACCGTCGCGGGCCTGCCCGGCAGGCGCAGCGCGCGCTCGCGCGTGACGACCCACGCGCCGCGCGCACCGAGTGTCAATGCAACGATGTCCGCCCGCCCTTGCGCGACGAGTTCGGCCGCCTTGTCGCATGCCGACGCTTCGTCGAGCGGTTCGCCGGCCAGCGCACTCAGTTCGTCGAGGCTGGGTTTCACGAGATGCACCCCGGCGTCGAGGGCCGCGCGCAGCGCCGGGCCCGCTGCATCGACGACCACGCGGGTGCCGTTGGCGGCGGCCGTCCGCGCGAGCGTCGCGTACAGGTCGTCGGGTGCGCCCGGCGGCAAGCTGCCGCTCAGCACCAGATAGCGCGGCGCAGGCTGCAGGGCCGCGATGCGCGCCGCGCAATCGCGCCACTCGGCCGCCGTGACCGACGGCCCCGGCATCAGGAACCGGTACTCGCGCCCCGTCGCCGTTTCGGTCACGCAGACGTTCTCGCGCGTCTCGCCGGCGATCCGCATGCGCACAGCCGGCACGTGTTCGGCGTCGAGCAGCAGCGTCAGCACATCGCCGGTCGGCCCGCCCGCCAGGTACAGCGCGACGCAGTCGCCGCCGAGCCGGTGAACGGTCCGCGCGACGTTGATCCCGCCGCCGCCGGGGTCCCGCCGTGGCCGCGCGCAGCGCAGCTTGTGCGTATCGACGATGTGCTCGACCGACGTCGAGACATCGACGGCCGGATTCAACGTGACGGTAACGATCTCGGTCATGGCGCGTAGTCGGTAAAAGGCGCAAAGCGCGGGCTTGCACGCCGCGCGCGTGCGGCCGCGGCGGGTGCCTGACGCCTGATGCCTGATGCCGGCCACCGGCGCCGGCCGGTCCTGGCACCACCTTACGTGCGCGCCTTCCCGCGGCATTGACGACCGTCAAGCGATGCCGCAACAGCACCGGATTGCGCTCGATCAACGACGCGGGCGGGCAGGCCCTTACATTAGGTCATCCGTCGTCGCCGAGCCCCGCCATGGACGAGCAGCCGCTTTGCACCACCGTGTTCGTCGAACGCTATGCGCAGCCCGGCGAAACGTCGCGCGCGGCCGTCTTCCAGCGTGTCGCCCGTGCACTGTCGCTCGCCGAGCCGCCCGCGCAGCGCGCCCGGGCCGAGCGCACGTTCTTCCTGAACCTGCAGCGCGGCGCGATCGGCGCTGGCCGCATCATGGCGAATGCCGGCGCGACGACGGGCGGCACGATGGTCAACTGCTTCGTCCACCCGCTCGCGGTTCCGGAGGACACGCCGCTGCAAGGCGTCGATGCAGCGCTCGCGCAGGCGCTCGACGACGCGTGGCTCACGCTGCTGATGGGCGGCGGAATCGGCTACGACTTCTCGCCGGTGCCGCCCGCCGGCGCGTACGAACGCCGCCTGTCGCCCGAGCGCGGCGTATGCGCGGCGATCGACCGATTCGATGCGATGTGCGGCGCGCTGCCGTTCACTGGCCCGCGCCGCGGCGCGCAGATGGGCGTGCTGCGCTGCGATCATCCGGACCTCCTCGCGTTCGTCACGGCCAAGCACGGGCGGGCGCGCTGGCCGACCTTCAACCTGTCGGTCGGCATCACGGACGCGTTCATGGAAGCAGTCGCGCATGACCTGCCCTGGGCGCTCGTCCATCACGCACCGCGCCACGCAGCCGCCATCGCGTCGCCCCGGCGGCCGGACGGGCGCTACCTTCATGCGACGGTTCCCGCCCGCAAGGTGTGGCAGGCGATCGTCAACGCCGCACGCGACAGTGCCGAACCGGGGCTGCTGTTCCTCGACACGATCCGCGACGCGAATCCGCTGCGCGAGCACGAACGGATCGACGCGACGAACCCGTGCGGCGAGCAGCCGCTGCCGCCCTACGGCAGCTGCGTGTTGGGGCCGGTCGACCTGTCGCGGTTCGTGCACCATCCGTTCGGCATCGACGGCGAGCCGCGCTTCGATTTCGCGGCGCTCGCCGACGCGGTGCACGTCCAGGTCCGCCTGCTCGACGATGTGCTCGACCTCACCGCGTGGCCGCTCGCCGCGCATGCACGTGAAGCGCATCGGACACGGCGCATCGGTGTGGGCGTGACGGGCCTGGGCGACGCGCTGACGATGCTGCGGCTGCGCTACGACAGCGTCGAGGCGCGCGCATGTGCGCGCTGCATCGCGCTGACGATGCGCGAGCATGCGTTTGCCGCATCGGCCGCGCTGGCCGCCGAGCGCGGTGCGTTTCCCGCCTACGATCCGGCCGCTTACCTGACCGGCCCCGCCTACCGCATGCGGCTGCCGCTGAAGGTGCATCACGCGATCCAACGGCACGGGCTGCGCAACAGCCATCTGTTGTCGTTCGCGCCTGCCGGCAGCGTGAGTCTCGCGTTCTGCGACAACTGCTCGAACGGCATCGAACCGGCCGTCGGCTGGACCCAGCGCAGGATGGTTCGCACGGCAGACGGCCAGGTGCGCGCGTTCCGGGTGCAGAACCATGCGTACCGGCTGTTTCGCGCACTGCATGGCGACGGCGTCGCGCTGCCGGACTACTTCGCCACCGCGGGCGAGATCGCACCGATCGATCACGTCGCGATGCTTGCGGTGCTTCAGCCCTGCGTCGACGCCGGCATCTCGAAGACCGTGACGATGGACAGCCAGTGTTCGCTCGCGCAGGTCGACGCGCTGTTCTTCGCGGCGTGGCGCGACCGGCTCAAGGGCATCACCGTGTTTCGGCCCGATCCGCGGCTCGCATCGGTCGTCACCGACGATACGGCGCAACGACGCGACGGCGCGGTCTGCATCGGCTGTTGAGCGGACTGATCGACGGTGGCCGCCAGTCGGTCAGGCCGACGTGTCCGTGGCCGTGGCCGGCTCCGCATCGGCGTGCGCCGGTTCGGGCGGGCCGATGCCGTCGTCCGGCGGCGTAATGAGCGCCACCAGTGTGTCGTGATCGACCGATTCGTGCTGCAGCAGGCAGCGCGCGATCCGTTCGAGCGCGTCGCGATGCTCGCCGAGCGTCGCCGCGACCCGCACGTGCGCGTCTTCGAGCAGCGCGCGCACCTCCTCGTCGATCAACTGCGCGGTGTGTTCGCTGCACCGTCCGTCGCCCGGCGTCCACACGCCGGGCGAACCGCCCTGCGGGGTCGCATCGTCGAGCGTCGCGAGACCGAGCTTCTCGCTCATCCCGTACTGCATGACCATGTGGCGCGCCAGCGCGGTCGCACGTTCCAGATCGTTCTGCGCGCCGGTCGACACGTCGCCGAACGCGATCTCCTCGGCTACCCGGCCACCGAGCAGCACGTCGAGCCGGTCGAGCAGCTCGCTCTTGCGCAGCACGTAGCGATCCTCGGTCGGCACCTGCTGCGTGTAGCCGAGCGCCGCGATGCCGCGCGGGATGATCGACACCTTCTTCACCGGATCGCAATGCACGCGGCTTTGCGCGACGAGCGCGTGCCCCGCCTCGTGGTACGCGATGGTCCGCTTTTCCTCGTCGTTCATCACGCGGCTCTTGCGCTCCATGCCGGTCATCGCGCGGTCGATCGCTTCGTCGAAGTCGGCCATGCCGATCGCCTGCTTGCCGAGTTCGGCCGCGTGCAGCGCGGCCTCGTTGACGACGTTCGCGAGATCCGCGCCGACGAAGCCCGGCGTGCGCTGCGCCAGCTCGGCAAGGTCGACTTCCGGGGCCAGCTTCACGCGCTTCGTGTGCACGGCCAGGATCTGCTTGCGGCCGGTCAGGTCGGGCCGGTCGATCGCGATGTGGCGGTCGAAGCGCCCGGGCCGCAGCAGCGCGGGATCGAGGATCTCGGGCCGGTTCGTCGCGGCCATGATGATCACGCCCGAATTGGCCTGGAAGCCGTCCATCTCGACGAGCAGCTGGTTGAGCGTCTGCTCGCGCTCGTCGTTGCCGGACATCAGGCCGACGCCGCGCGCCTTGCCGAGTGCATCGAGTTCGTCGATGAACACGATGCACGGCGCCTTCTGCTGCGCCTGCTCGAACAGGTCGCGCACGCGTGCCGCGCCGACCCCGACGAACATCTCGACGAACGCCGAGCCGCTGATCGTGAAGAACGGCACGGCCGCCTCGCCGGCCACCGCACGCGCGAGCAGCGTCTTGCCGGTGCCGGGCGCGCCGACGATCAGCACGCCTTTCGGGATCTTGCCGCCGAGCCGCTGGTAGCGTTCAGGATTGCGCAGGAACGCGACGATCTGCTGCAGCTCGGCCTTCGCCTCGTCGATGCCGGCGATGTCGTCGAACGTGATGCCGGTTTCCTGCTGCACGTACACGCGGGCCTGGCTCTTGCCCATGCCGCTCAGGTCACGGACCCCGCCCGGCCTGCGCATCATGAAGCTCCAGAACGTCACGAGGACGATCACCGGCAACATCCATCCGGCAAGCGTTTCGAGCCAGCCCGAATCCGGCGTGCCGCGATAGCGGATGCCGGCGGCCGTGAGTTCGGCGACGAGACGGTCGTCAGCGACCCGGTTGGTCGTGAAGCGCCACGGCGGCCCCGCCTTTTTCACGGCGACCGCGTCGGAGGCCGGCAGGTTCGCACCGGCCTCCGGCATGCGCAGCACGCCCGAAATCGACGACGGGCCGATGTCCAGATCGTCGACGAGCCGCGCGTCGACCAGCCGGTGAAAGTCGCTGTACGAGATCGACGTCGTGGCCGGCTGGGCCATCAGCAGCTGATACGCCACCAGCACGGCAAATACGAACGGGATCAGCAGTCCGGAGTAATCGAATGACTTTTTCATCGCATCAGGCCCGCTCGCCGGACACACCGCCGTTCATGCATCGTCGCGCGTCCATTGCGCGCGCAGCATGTCCTCGCCATCGCGATAGTTGAGCGCGAGATCGCCGTGATGCGCATGCAGCAATGCTTCCCCCAGCCTTCGCACCATGTGCACGCCGGTCGTGCGGACGACGAGCGTATCGCCGGATTGCTCGATTTCCATGATGCGTTCGAGCGCGTGCTCGCTCGTCTCCAGGTCGGCCTGGCGCTCGAGCAGGTCGAGAATCGTCGCCCGGTGCGCGCGCAGGTACGCGCCGTGCAACACCAGCTCGCCCGCCGGCAGGTTTTCTCGCATGCGCTTGCAGGCCGGGCATTCGAGCTGGCGCCGGTCGAGCGGTGTCGCGTACCACGTCCAGCGGCCCGCGTCGCAGACGGCGCCGCAGCCTTCGCAGATCCGGTCGCCCTTCGGCCGCTTCGGATCGCGGTAACTGTCCTTCGTATGCGGCTGCATCCGCTGGTCGCGGCGCAGAGAGGTTCGGCCCGGGCCTGAATTCGAACGGTTCATGACTGCTTCTCCTTGCAGTAGACAGCATGGGCTGGCCGTCAGCCGACGGTGAGCCGGTCGACGACCTCTCGGACACCTCTCACCGACCCGGCCGCGCCGCACGCGGCGCGCCTTTCGGCAAGCGACGCGACCTTGCCCGTCAGCGTGATGACGCCGTCGACCGCGTCGATCGCAATGCCCGCGGATTCGCGTTGCGCGCGACGCGCCAGCGCTTCGGCGATCCGCATGCCGACGTCCGGCACCGTGTGGTCCGTGCGCACCCGGATCCGGTTCGCGACGCCGACGACACCGATCATCCGGCTGACCATCTTTTCGGCCGCGCGACTCTGGTATGCATGATCGACTTCGCCGTCGAGCGTCACGCAACCGTGGTCGACCTCGACGCGAATCTTGTGATCGCGCAGCGCCTCCTGCCAGCCCAGCGCGAACGTGATGGCGATTGCCAGCTCCTGATCCGCGCACGCGCTCTCCGGCGGCGTGACGTTCAGTTCGAGCACGAGCGCGCGCGCATCCTCGACGTGCAGCGCCGTTTTCTGCGCCTCGAGCTTCTGGGCCCAGCTGTCGACCGAGCCGCGTAACGTGACGATCCGGTCGCTTACGTCGACGTCGATCCGCCGCGCATCGATCGCCGGATTCCAGAACAGCGCCTGCTCGACGTCCTGCTTGAGTGCTGCATCGGACTTCATTTCCGTCTCCCGTTGGGCCGCACCGGTCGTGACATTCGCGACATTCGCGATCGGCGATCGTGCCGCACCGGATTCAGCATCGCGCACGCCGGCGCCGGCGGGTTGACGAGGATCAATCAACGGCGTGCCGGCGGCTGCGGCCGCCGGGTGCGCGAATGCCGGATTCGTCCATTGATACAGATCAACCGTGCGGCAAAGCGCAACGCGATCATGACGCCAGACACCGCGAAACCCGCGCCGACCCGCGCGGTTCGCATCCGCACGACAGCCACCCCGCAGGAGACCGTCATGACCCGCAGGCAATACCGCATCGCGCTCGCGACGCTCAGCGTGTTCATCGCGCTCGCATCGCTGGCCGGCATCATTCACGGGATGCTGTTCGACGAGCGGGTTTTCAGATACTCGATCGTCACGCTGATCCTGAGCATTCTCTCGTTCGTCGTCCTGCTGAACCTCGCTCCGGGCGACCGGCCGTGACGCGCACGACGGCGTCGGGCCGCGCGCAATCCGCCGGCCCCGGGCCGTTCTCACCCGCCTGTCAACCGAAGCACCGCTCGAAACGCATTCCCGTCGAAGTGATTCAGATCAAGGGTAGGAGCGTCATTCGTCGGATATAAGTGAACCCGAAGCGGCGCCGCCACGTGGCGGCGCCCCCCGCGTTTCCGTATTCGCCGAGGCATTCCATGCGCGCCATCGCGCTTCCCGTCGTGTTCCGCAGAGCAGCGTCCCGATCCGCGTATTTCGTTGCGCTCGCAACGGGTATCGGCCTGCTGTCCGGATGCCTGTCGCTCGCACCGCCGGACCAGCGCCCCGCAGCGCCGATCCCGGCCGCCTTTCCGGATCCGTCGGCCGGCGCCCCGCCCGGCGCTACTGACGCAGTTGCGCCGGTGCCCGCGTGGCAGGATTACTTCGTCGATGCGCGCCTTCGGGCGCTGATCGCGCAGGCGCTGGCCAACAATCGCGACCTGCGCGCGGCCGTTGCGCGGGTCGAACAAGCCCGCGCCGCCTATGGCATCCGCCGCGCGGACCAGTGGCCGACGATCGGCGCCGGCGCGGCCTACGCACGGTTTCGCGCACCGGGCGGGTTCCTCACGCCCGCCCCGTTCGTCGGGCAGGTCTACGAGGTCCAGCTGGCCGAAACGCAATGGGAACTCGATTTCTGGGGCCGCGTGCGCAGCCTGAAGGACGCGGCGCTGCAGCGCTATCTCGCGAGCGACGCGGCCCGGCGTGCCGCGACGCTGAGCGTGATCACGTCGGTCGCCAACGCGTATCTGACACTGTGCGAATACGACGAGCGCATCGCGCTGACCCGCGCGACGATCGACACGCGCCGCGAGTCGCTGCGGATTTTCCGGCTTCGCCAGGCGGCCGGCGCGATCTCCCGCCTCGACCTGACGCAGGCCGAGATCCTGCTGCAGCAGGCGGAGTCCCTCGGCGCCCAGTTGCAGCAGGCGCGCGCGTCGGCGGCCGATGCGCTGGCCCTGCTGGTCGGCGCGCCGCCGGATCTGGCCGGCACGCCGCTCGTGCTCGACGACGGCGCCGTCGCGCCGTCGCTCGCGCCCGGCCTGCCGTCGTCGCTGCTCGCCCGGCGGCCGGACGTGATCGCGGCCGAGCACGCGCTGCAGGCGGCCCGCGCGAACATCGGCGCGGCGCGCGCCGCCTTTTTCCCGCGCATCGCGCTGACGAGCTCGATCGGCTCGGGCAGCAGCGCGCTGCATGACCTCCTGACATCCAGCACCGGCGTCTGGTCGGTGATCCCAAACGTGACGCTGCCGCTGATCGACGGGGGCCGCAACCGCTCGAATCTCGCGCTGGCGCACGCGCAGCGCGACGAAGCGCTCGCGCAGTACGAGCGGACGATGCAGAGCGCGTTTCGCGACGTGTCCGACGCGCTCGCGTCGCGCTACTGGCTGGCCGACGAGGTGCGCATCGAGCGCGCGACGCTGGACTCACAGGCCGAACGGGCGCGCCTCGCGAAGCTGCGCTACGACAGCGGCGCGACCCGGTTCCTCGAGGTGCTCGACGCGCAGCGCGACCTGATGAACGCGGAGCAGCAATGGGTGATGACGCGCCGCGCACTGCTGTCGAGCCGCGTCGCGCTCTATGGCGCGCTCGGCGGCGCCACGCAAGACAGCGACGCGGCCGCCGCGCCACCGAACAACGCATCGACGAATCCGGATTCCCCACGATGAAAACCCTCAAGCGCCCTCTTCTGATCGGGGCAGGCGTCGCCGTGCTCGCGATCGCCATCACGTATTACGGATGGACGCGCTGGCGTGACGGCCAGGCCGATGCCGGCCTCGTGAGCGGCAACGGCCGTATCGAAGCGACCGAAATCGACGTCGCGACCAAGCTGCCGGGGCGTGTCACCGCGATGCTCGTCGACGAAGGCGACTTCGTGACCGCCGGCCAGCCGCTCGCGCGCATGGACGTGGTCGTCCTGCAGGCGCAGCTCGACGAAGCGCGCGCGCGGGAGCAGCAGGCGGTGAACACGGCCGCGAGCATCGACGCGCAGGTCGCGCAGCGGCGCAGCGACAAGGCGGCGGCCGAGGCCGTCGTCGTCCAGCGGGAAAGCGAACTGGATGCGGCGACGCGGCGGCTCGCCCGTTCCGAGACGCTGTCGCGCGACGGCGCATCGTCGATGCAGGAGCTCGACGACGACCGCGCGCGCGCCGGCAGCCTGCGGGCGACCGTGAACGCGGCGCGCGCGCAGGTACAGGCCGCGCAGGCCGCGATCGACGCGACCCGCGCGCAGCTCGTCGCCGCGCGCTCCGCCGTGACGGCCGCGCAGGCAACGGTCGCGCGCGTGCAGGCCGACATCTCGGACAGCGCCCTGACATCGCCGCGCGACGGGCGCGTGCAGTATCGCGTGGCCGAATCGGGCGAAGTGCTGCCGGCCGGCGGCAAGGTGCTCAACGTGGTCGACCTGTCGGATGTCTACATGACGTTCTTCCTGCCCGAGACGGTGGTCGGCCGGGTGCCGCTCGGCGCCGACGTGCGGATCGTGCTCGACGCGGCGCCGGAGTACGTGATTCCGGCCCGCGTGTCGTACGTGTCGAGCACCGCGCAGTTCACGCCGAAGACGGTCGAGACGGCCACCGAACGGCAGAAGCTGATGTTCCGCGTGAAGGCGCGCATCGACCGCGACCTGCTGCAGCGCCATCTGAAGCTCGTCAAGACCGGGCTGCCGGGTGTGGCGTGGCTCAAGACCGATCCGCTCGCCGCGTGGCCCGCGCGCCTCGCGATCAAGGTTCCCCAATGAAGTCGACGCTCCCGGCCGAACCCGCCGCCGGCGCGACCGAGGGGCCGCCGGTTCCCGAGCCCGTCGCGCGGCTGTCCGGCGTCTCGCTGCGCTACGGCGGCAAGGCCGCGCTCGACGACGTGACGCTCGACATCCCGGCCGGCCGCATGGTCGGGCTGATCGGGCCGGACGGCGTCGGCAAGTCGAGCCTGCTCGCCCTCATTTCCGGCGCACGTGCGATCCAGCAGGGGCGCGTGTGGACCCTCGGCGGCGACCTGTCGTCGCGCCGTCATCGTGCGCGCGTCTGCCGGCGCATCGCCTACATGCCGCAAGGGCTGGGCCGGAACCTGTACGCGACGCTGTCCGTCGAGGAAAACCTGCAGTTCTTCGCCAGGCTGTTCGGCCACGACGCGGCGGAGCGGCGCCGGCGGATCGACGCGCTCACGCACAGCACCGGCCTGCACCCGTTCCTGGACCGGCCCGCCGGCAAACTGTCCGGCGGCATGAAGCAGAAGCTCGGCCTGTGTTGCGCGCTGATCCACGATCCGGACCTGCTGATCCTCGACGAACCGACGACCGGCGTCGATCCGCTGTCGCGCGCCCAGTTCTGGGAGCTGATCGGGCGCATTCGCGCCGCGCGGCCGGCGATGAGCGTGCTGGTGGCCACCGCGTACATGGACGAGGCCCGGCGGTTCGACCGGCTGATCGCGATGGACGCCGGGCGCGTGCTGGCAACCGGCAGCCCGGACGCGCTGCTGGCCCGCACCGGCTGCGGCACGCTCGAGGATGCGTTCGTCGCGTTGCTGCCCGACGCGCAGCGGCGCGGGCACCAGCCGATCCGGATCGCGCCGTTCCAGCCCGATGCCGCCGCCGGCTACGCGATCGAGGCCGACGGGCTGACGATGCGGTTCGGCGATTTCGTCGCGGTCGATCACGTCAGCCTGCAGATCCGTCGCGGCGAGATCTTCGGCTTCCTCGGCTCCAACGGCTGCGGCAAGTCGACGACGATGAAGATGCTCACGGGGCTGCTTCCCGCGTCCGAAGGCACGGCGACGCTGTTCGGCCAGCCGGTCGCGGCGGACGACATCGACACGCGCCGGCGGGTCGGCTACATGTCGCAAGGGTTTTCGCTGTACGGGGAGCTGACCGTGCGGCAGAACCTCGTGCTGCATGCGCGCCTGTTCGGCGTGCCGGAGGCGGACGTGCCCGGGCGGATCGCCGAAATGGCCGAGCGCTTCGGGCTGGCCGGCTCGCTCGACGCATTGCCCGAACGCCTGCCGCTCGGCATGCGGCAGCGGCTGTCCCTCGCGGTGGCGATGGTGCACAAGCCCGAGCTGCTGATCCTCGACGAGCCGACGTCCGGGGTGGACCCGGTCGCGCGGGACGACTTCTGGCGGCTGATGATCGAGCTGGCGCGGCACGATCGCGTGACGATCTTCATCTCGACGCACTTCATGAACGAAGCCGAACGCTGCGATCGCATCTCGCTGATGCACGCGGGCCGCGTGCTCGCCAGCGCCGCGCCGGCAGAGCTCGTGCGCACGCGCGGCGCCGGCTCGCTCGAGGAAGCGTTCATCGCGTACCTGACCGACGCGCAGCAAGCGCAGAGCCCGCCGGCGGACGAGGCGTCCGACGCGGGCTGGCTCGGCACGCCGTCCGACACCGCCGACACTGCCGAATCCGCCGACACCACCGGCGCCCGTGCCGGCGCCGGCCGCGCGGCCGCGTGGTTCAGCCCCGCACGCGCCGGCAGCTACCTGTGGCGCGAACTGCTGGAGCTGCGCCGCGACCCGCTGCGGGCGACGCTCGCGCTGTTCGGGTCGCTCGTGCTGATGTGCGTGATCAGCATCGGCATCAGCCTCGACGTCGACAACCTGACGTTCGCGGTGCTCGACCGCGACCAGTCGATCCTGAGCCAGGACTATGCGCAGAACCTCGGCGGCTCCCGCTACTTCGTGCCGCGCGCACCGCTCGTGGACGATCGCGATATCGACCGGCGCATGCGCAACGGCCAGTTGTCGCTCGCGATCGAGATTCCGCCCGGCTTCGCCCGCGACGTCGCGCACGGCCGGCACGTCGAGATCGGCGCGTGGATCGACGGCGCGATGCCGATGCGCGCGGAGACGATCCGCGGCTACGTCGCCGGCATGCACGAGAACTGGCTGCGCGACCAGGCGAAGCGCCGGCTCGGCGTGTCGCTCGCGCCTGCCGTCGAGATCGCCGTCCGCTATCGCTACAACCCGGACGTCAGGAGCCTGCCGGCGATGATCCCGGCCATCATGCCGATGCTGCTGCTGATGCTCCCCGCGATGCTGACGGCGCTGGCCGTCGTCCGCGAACGGGAGCTCGGCTCGATCGTCAACCTGTACGTGACGCCCGTCACACGCGCCGAATTCCTGCTCGGCAAGCAGGCGCCCTACGTGATGCTGGCCATGCTGAACTTCCTGCTGATGGTCGTGCTGGCCGACATCGCGTTCGGCGTGCGGATCAAGGGCAGCTTCTTTACGCTCGCGGCCGCGGTGCTGGTCTTCAACGTGGTGGCCACGGGCATCGGGCTGTTCGCGTCGACGTTCACGCGCAGCCAGATCGCCGCGATCTTCATGACGATCGTCGGCACGCTGATTCCCGTGGTGCAGTTCTCGGGGCTGCTCACGCCATTGTCGTCGCTGGAGGGCGCCGGCAAGTGGATCGGCACGGTCTACCCGGCCACCTACATGCTCGCGATCAGCCGCGGCGTGTTCAACAAGGCACTCGGCCTGGGCGACCTGTCGTCGCAGTTCTGGCCGCTGCTCGCGGCAGCGCCAGCCATCCTGGTCATGACCGCCGTGCTGCTGCGCAAACAGGAGCGCTGACCATGTCGCGCCTGCTCGTCATTTTCCGGCTCGGGGTCAAGGAGCTCTGGAGCCTCGCCCGCGATCCGATCCTGCTCGTGCTGATCGTCTATACGTTCAGCGCGTCGATCTACGTCGCGGCCACCGCGCGCCCGGAAACGCTGCACAAGGTGCCGATCGCGATCGTCGACGAGGATGCATCGCCGCTGTCCGCGCGCATCGTCGCGGCGTTCTTCCCGCCGCAGTTCGCGCCGCCCCCGATCGTCGGCGCGGCCGCGGCAGACCGCGGCCTCGACAACGGCGACTACACGTTCTCGCTCGACATTCCGCCGGATTTCCAGCGCGACGTGCTGGCCGGCCGCCCTGCGACGATCCAGCTCAACGTCGACGCGACCCGCATGACGCAGGCGTTTACCGGCGGCGGCTACGTGCAGCAGATCGTGTCGGGCGAGATCGATGCATTCGTGCGGCGCTATCGCGGCGTATCGTCGCCGCCCGTCGATCTCGCGATGCGGATGCGCTTCAACCCGAATCTCGACGAGGTGTGGTTCGGCGCGCTGATGGAGCTGATCAACAACGTGACGATGCTGTCGATGATCCTCACCGGGGCCGCGCTGATCCGCGAGCGCGAGCACGGCACGATCGAGCATCTGCTCGTGATGCCGGTGACGGCGGCCGAGATCATGCTCGCGAAGGTGTGGTCGATGGGGCTCGTCGTCACGGTGGCGGCCGTCGCATCGCTGACGCTGGTCGTGGGCGGGGCACTGCACGTGCCGATTCCGGGCTCCATCCCGCTGTTCGTGGCCGGCATGGCGCTGCACCTGTTCGCGACGACGTCGATGGGCATCTTTCTCGCGACGCTCGTGCGCAGCATGCCGCAGTTCGGGATGCTGCTGGTGCTCGTGCTGCTGCCGCTGCAGTTGCTGTCGGGCGGCCTGACGCCGCGCGAGAGCATGCCGCTCGCCGTGCAGGACATCATGCTGGCCGCGCCGACCACGCATTTCGTCGAACTCGCGCAACGCATCCTGTACCGGGGCGCCGGCCTCGATGCGGTCTGGATCCAGTTCGTGGTGCTGTTCGCGATCGGTTGCGTGCTGTTCCTGCTGTCGCTGATGCGCTTTCGCAAGACCATCACGCAGATGGCGTAAGCGGCCCGTCGGGCGCCCGGATTCGTCCGTTGATACAGATCAACCGTGCCGGAACCTTGCACGGGATCATGACGTCACGACTTGCGCAATCCGTAGCGGCCGCGATCGCGGCCACGCGGCATCGCGCTCACGGGCGGCCGGCGGCCGCCTCCCTGGAGAACGTCATGATGCGCCTGCCAAACCGGATCTTTCTTGCCACGCTCGGCGTGTTCATCGCACTCGCGTCGCTGCTGGGCGTCGTGCACGCGATGCTGGTCGGCGTGCATGTGCTTCCGTACGCGATCGTCGCGCTGGTGTCGGGCCTCGCCGCCTTCGTCGCGCAGCCGGATCCGGCCGCCTGCGAGCGTTCATGATGCGCTCGTACCCGGCTCACGCCCCATCATGAACGGCATCCTCCGCCTCGCGTTCAAGCTGCTCGTGAACGACAGCGCGAAGTTCACCGCGCTGACCATCGGCATCACGTTCTCGGTGCTGCTGATGATCGAGATGACGTCGCTGTTCGCCGGGATCCTGAACAAGTCGTCGGCGTCCGTGATCAACATCGGCGCGAAGGTGTGGGTGATGGACCCTGCCGTGAAGACGATCGCGAACAGCATCGGCATGCCCGGCTACGTGCTCGACGCGGTACGCAGCATCGATGGCGTCAAGTATGCGGTGCCGCTCTACTCCGGCGGCGCGCTCGTCAAGCTGCGCTCCGGCACCTATCAGGCGGTGACGATCGTCGGCCTGGACGATGCGAGCCTGCTCGGCCGGCCGACGATGCTGCAGGGCCGGATCGAGGACATCTACGCGGAGAACGGCTTCATCGCGATCCGGGATCCGGAGTTTCCGAAGCTCGAGAATCCGGCTGTCGGCACCGATTTCGAGCTGAACGACCATCGCGGCGTGATCGTCGGCATCGCAAAAGTGGCGGCCAGCGGCCTGTTCGGCACGCCCACGCTCTATACGACCTACGCCCGCGCGATCCGCTACATCCCGTCGCCGCGCTTCACGACGTCCTACATCCTCGTCGAGCCGAAGTCGGAGGCGGACATCGCGCACATCAAGGCCGTCGTGACGTCGCTCGGCTATCGCGCTTACACGCGCGACGAATTCATCGCGCAGATCGCACGCTTCTACAAGTACGAGACGGGGCTCGGCACCAACATCATGCTGATGACGATCATCAGCTTCATCATCGGCCTGTCGATCTCCGGCCAGACGTTCTATGCATTCATCCTAGAAAACCTCGACAAGTTCGGCGCGCTGAAGGCGATCGGCGCGAAAAGCCGCGAGCTGGTCGCGATGATCCTGTTCCAGGCGACGTTCACCGCGCTGACCGGCTACGGCATCGGCGTCGGCCTGTGCGTGCTGATGATCAGTCTCGCGAAGCTGCAGATTCCCGATTACGCGGCGCTCGTCACGTTCGGCAACCTGGCGCTCGCGTTCGGGATGGTGGTGGTGATCGCGACGATCTCGAGCTATCTCGGCGTGCGCCGCGTGCTGCGCATCGAGCCGTTCGACATCTTCCGGGGCTGACGATGGCGAAAGTCGCGATCGACGCGCGCGGCGTCACCAAATGGTTCGGCGAAGGCGACGCGCGCACGCAGGCATTGTGCGAGGTGTCGATGCAGGCGAACTTCGGCGAGATGCTGCTGATCGTCGGGCCGTCCGGCAGCGGCAAGACGACGCTGCTCAGCGTGATCTCGGGCATCCTGCGGCCGGAATCGGGCTCGGTGTCGATCGACGGCGTCGACCTGTGGGCGCAGCCGAACGACGCGATCGCCGATTTCCGGCTGAACCGGATCGGCTTCGTCTTTCAGGACTATCACCTGTTTCCGAAGCTGACGACGGCCGAGAACGTCGCGATTCCGCTGATCCTGAAGCGCCGGCCGTGGGACGAAGCGCTGCACGAAGCGCTCGGCTATCTCGACGTCGTCGGGCTCGGGAATCGTGCGCAACTGCCGCCCGTCAAGCTGTCCGGCGGCGAGCAGCAGCGCGTGGCGATCGCGCGCGCAATCGTCAGCCAGCCCGACCTGCTGATCCTCGACGAGCCCACCGCGTCGCTCGACGGCGACACGGGCCGCATGATCATCGACTTCGTCAAGCACCAGGTGCTGAACGACACGCGCTGCATCGTGATCGTCACGCACGATGCGCGGATCTTCGAGTACGCGGACCGCATCCTGCGGATGGAGGACGGCAAGCTGAACGGCATCGACCGCGGAGGTGCGCGATGAAGCACCGGCTCGTGTTCGTGGCGGCGGTGCTCGGTTTCCTGGCCAGCCTCGTCGCCGCATGGGTGTACAGCCGCCAGGAGCCGCCGCAGCCGCCGGTGTTCAAGCCGGCCGCCAATCCGTACGCGCGCGGCGTCTATGCGAACGGGATCGTCGAGAGCGAGCAGCCGGCCGGCGCGAACGTGAACGTCTACCCGGACGTGACGGGCGCGGTGACGCGCATCCTCGTGCACGACGGCGATCCGGTGAAGGCCGGCGATGCGCTGCTGACGATCGACGACTCGGTGCAGCGCGCCACCGCCGCGCAGCTTGCGGCGCAGGCCGACGCGGCCGCCGCGCTGCTCGACGAGCTGAAGGCGCAGCCGCGCCGCGAGGTGCTCGACGTGGCGAGCGCGCAGACCACAGCCGCGCAGGCCAGCCTGAAGCTCGCGCAGGATCAGTACGACAAGCAGCGGCACGCGTACGACATCGACCCGAAGGCCGTGAGCCGCGACGCACTCGATACGGCCGCGAACGCGGTACGTGTCGCGGCGGCCAACCTCGACGTCGTGATGCGGCAGTATCGCCTGACGAAAGCCGGCGCGTGGCGCTACGACGTGCGCAACCAGGAAGCGCAGGCCGTCGCGCTGCGGCGTGCGGCCGACGCGGCCGCCGCGCTGCTGGCCCGCTACACGCTGCGCGCGCCGGCCGACGGCACCGTGCTCGCGATGAACGCGGCAGTCGGCTCGTACCTGACTTCGCAGGGGCTGTACGACACTTACACGCAGGGCAACGCGCCCGTCGCGGTGCTCGGCACGCCGGTCGACCGCCTGCAGGTGCGCTGCTACATCGACGAAATCCTGATCCACCAGCTGCCCGACCTGCACGCGCTGAAGGCGCACATGTTCGTGCGCGGCACGTCGGTCGAAGCCGACCTCCAGTTCGTCCGCGTGCAGCCGTACGTGACGCCGAAAATCGAACTGTCCGACCAGCGCACCGAGCGTGTCGACGTACGCGTGCTGCCGGTCATTTTCCGTATCGTCCCGAACAAGGCTGTCCGGTTGTTTCCCGGGCAGATCGTCGATGTGTACGTGGCCGGCAAGTAATCGCCTCGTCCACCGGATGTCGCACGTGGCGACCGTGCTCGCGGCCGTCGCGTCGCTGGCCGGATGCATGGTCGGGCCCGACTTCAAGCGTCCGCCCGTTCCGCGTGTCTCGCGTTTCGTCGCGGCGGACGCCGCAGCCGGCGCGTGGACGGCAGGCGGGCAGGCACAGGCGCTGTCGGCAGGCGAGCCGCTCACGCGCGACTGGTGGACCCGCTTCGGCAGCCGCGCGATCGACTCGACCGTCGGCGAGGCACTGACCGGCAGTCCGACGCTCGATCTTGCCGAGGCAACGCTGCGGCGCAGCGAACATGCGCTGCGGGCCGGCGAAGGCGTCTTCTTTCCGCAGGCCGATGCGCAGGCCGGCGCGTCGCGCCAGCGTGACACGCCGCTGCGCACCGGGCAGGCACTGCCGGCGTCGATCTTCAACCTGTTCACGCTATCCGCGACGGTCAGCTACACGCTCGACCTGTGGGGCGGCGAGCGGCGCCAGATCGAGGCGCTTGCGGCCGATGTCGACGCACGGCGCCAGGCGCTGGCGGGCGCGTACCTGATGCTGACGGCCAACGTCGTCAACACGATGATCGCGCGCGCCGCGTATCGCGACGAAGCCGCGGCCACGCGAGAAATGATCGGCCTGCTCGACGAGCAGATCCGCCTGACGCGCGCGCAGGTCACGGCCGGCGCGGCAGCCTACGTCGCCGTGCTCACGCTGGAATCGCAGCACGCGTCGCTCGAAGCGACGCTGCCCGCGCTCGATCAGAAACGCGCGCAGGCCGACGACCTGCTCGCGCTGCTGGCGGGCCGCTACCCCGTCGACTGGCAGACGCCCGACCTGTCGCTCGAGCGCATCGCGCTGCCGGCGCGCTTGCCGGATACGGCGCCGTCGTCACTGGTGCGCCGCCGGCCGGACATCCTGCAGGCGGAAGCGCAGTTGCACGTGGCCAGCGCGCAGGTCGGCGTCGCGACGGCCGCGCTTTATCCGACGCTCACGCTGTCCGCGTCGGGCGGTTTCGACAGCATCGTCGCCGGCCGGCTGTTCGCGCCGGCCGGCCGTGCATGGAGTGTCGGCGCCGGGCTCACCGCGCCGCTCTTTCACGGCGGCACGCTGCTGAACCAGCGGCGCGCGGCGCAGGACGCGTACGAAGAGGCCGACGCGACCTACCGGCAAGTGGTGCTGTCGGCGTTCTCGCAGGTCGCCGACACGTTGCGCGCGCTCGCAAACGATGCAACGGCACTCGATGCGCAGGCCCGTGCGATGGCCGCGGCCCGCGATGCGCTGACGCTCACGCAGGCCGGCTACGACGCGGGGATTTCGGGTTATGTGCCGTTGCTGGTCGCCGACGTGCAATACCATCAGGCGCGCCTGGCGTGGCTGCAGGCGCTCGCGCAGCGGCTGCAGGACACGGTCGCGTTTTACGTCGCGCTCGGCGGCGGCTGGGGCGACGCGGGCTGAAACGAGGCGGTGCGTGCGACCGGCGTTCAGCCCGTCTGCGTGTGCGCCACGACGTCGGGCCGCTGCCACGGCGGCAGCTCGGCCCAGCCGAGCGGGCCGTAGACGGTGCCGCCGGCAGCCTCGATCGTCTCGACGAATTCGGCGAGCGTGGCCCCGGCCGGCACGGCCAGTTTCATCGCGTCGACGAACGCCTCGCTGCGCAGCCACGGCACCGCGCCGCCGTTGATCTGCTCGACGCTCCAGTCACCCCCGTGCCGGCCCGCTTCGGGCGGCAGCAGGCGCGGCGCATCGAACGCCACGCGCAGCAGTTGCGCGCGCGAATCGCTGTAAGGCGGTTGCGCGATGTCCTGGTAGGGCACGTCGGCCCAGCTCTGGCCGCATTGCAGATCGAGCGGCAGGCAGGTGAACCACGCCCAGGGTGCGCGCACGAAGCACAGCCGGTAGCCGGTCCGCGCGCCGTCCAGGTTGGCGATCAGCGTCATGATGGGTTCGTCCCGAAAGCGTCGTGATCTCGTTGCGCAACGTGTACTCGCCGTAGGCGGCCTGCGCGGAGGGCGGGATCACGACATCGCCCGCGCGCATGCGACCACTATCGTGCCGCCGTCCGGCCCGCGCGTTGATTGACGTCAAACCGAAGCCGCAGCGGCCGGACAACGAACCTCGCCCGAGCGTGACACGGATATGGATACAGATACGGATGCGGCAATCCCTGATTTCCATCAATCGCTTCGCGCGCATCCGCGCTGTAATCGACTCACTGCTCCGTCCACTCCCGTGAGGCGATCCATGAAACTGACTTTTCTCGGTGCGACCGAAACCGTGACCGGCTCGAAATACCTGGTCGAGCACGGCAACCGGCGCGTGCTGGTCGACTGCGGCCTGTTCCAGGGCACCAAGAACCTGCGGCTGCGCAACTGGAGCCCGTTGCCGGTCGCGCCCGACACGCTCGACGCGGTCGTGCTCACGCACGCGCATATCGACCACACCGGCTATCTTCCGGTGCTGGCGCGCGAGGGGTTCCGCGGGCCGGTGTATTGCACGGCGGCCACGGCCGAACTCTGCGACATCATGCTGCGCGACAGCGCGCGGCTGCAGGAGGAAGAAGCCGATTTCGCGAACCGTCACGGCTATTCGAAGCATCATCCGGCACAACCGCTCTACACGCTGGACGATGCGCAGCGCGCGCTGCACCTGCTGAAGCCCGTCGCGTTCGACGAATGCACGGCGCTCGGCGGCGGGCTGGCGTTCCGCCTGCTGCCGGCCGGCCACATTCTCGGCGCGGCGAGCGTCGTGATGCACTGGGATCACAAGGTGCTGGCCTTCTCGGGCGACCTCGGCCGCTATCACGACCCGATCATGCAGCCGCCGCTGGCGCCCGCGCATGCGGACTACCTGGTCGTCGAATCGACGTACGGCGACCGCCTGCATCCGGAATCGGACCCCGAGAACGAACTCGCCGCGCTGTTCGACAAGACCTTCGCGCGCGGCGGCGTGGTCGTGATGCCGTGCTTCACGGTCGGCCGTGCGCAGGAAATCCTGCACTACATCGCGCGGCTGAAGGCGTCCGGCCGGATGGCGCGCGTGCCGGTATTCGTCGACAGCCCGATGGCCACCGACGTGACCGAGATCTATCGTCACCACATCCTCGAACACCGGCTGACGCCCTCCGACGCGAACGCGCTCGGCCATGCGGCCACGATGATCCGCTCGGTCGAGCAGTCGAAGGCGATTGCCGACCATCATGGCCCGATGGTCATCATCGCCGGCAGCGGGATGGCGACGGGCGGCCGCGTGCTGCACCACCTGAGCCGCTACGCGCCCGATGCGCGCAACACGATCGCGCTGGTCGGCTACCAGGCGGCCGGCACGCGCGGCGCGGCGCTGGTCGCGCACGAGCCGACGCTGAAGATCCACGGTGAGTACGTGCGCGTGCGCGCGCAGGTCGAGTCGATCACGACGCTCTCCGCGCATGCCGACTACGAGGAGATCCTCCGCTGGCTCGGCACGATGCAGCGCGCGCCCGTGCGGACCTTCGTCACGCATGGCGAGCCGGCCGCGGCCGATGCGATGCGGCGGCGCATCGCGGAGCGCCTGCACTGGCCGTGCGAGGTGCCGGTGTATGCGCAGTGCGTCGATCTCGATGCGGTCGAATCCGGCGACACGCACGCGCCGGCCGCGCTTTCCTCCTGACGGCGCGGTGGCGGGAACCGGGTGTCGCCTGCCGGTTCCCGCCGCGCGCGCTACCCGGCCATCAACCGACTTCGATGATGACCTTCAGCGCATGGGTTTGCGCCGCGCGGCCGAACGTGTCGTACGCGCGCTCGACGTCGTCGAGCGAGAACCGGTGCGTGATCAGGCGTTTCGGATCGAGGCGCCCGGCGCGCACGGTCTTCAGCAGCATCGGCGTGCTGACCGTGTCGACCAGCCGGGTCGTGATCGAGATGTTGCGATCCCACAGCTTCTCGAGGTGCAGGTCGGCCTTGACCCCGTGCACGCCGACGTTCGCGACCACGCCGCCCGGCGCCACCAGTGACGTGCACATCTCGAACGTCGCCGGAATCCCGACCGCCTCGATCGCGCAATCGACGCCGACGCCGTCGGTCAGCTTCATCACTTCCGCCACCGGGTCGCCGGCGCGGCCGTCGATGCAGTCGGTCGCGCCGAAGCGCTGCGCCACGTCCAGCCGGTTGCTGTCCGGATCGATCATGACGATCCGCGCGGGCGAGTAGAACTGCGCGGTCAGCAGCGCCGCCAGCCCGATCGGGCCCGCGCCGACGATCGCCACCGAGCAGCCCGGCTGCACCTTGCCGTTGAGCACACCGCATTCGAACCCGGTCGGCAGGATGTCCGACAGCATCACGAGCGCCTCCTCGTCCGCGCCCGGTGGAATCCGGTAGAGGCTCGTCTGCGCATGCGGGATGCGCACGTACTCGGCCTGCGTGCCGTCGATCCGGTTGCCGAGGATCCAGCCGCCGGTCGTGCAATGCGAATACAGGCCGCGCCGGCAATATTCGCAGCGGCCGCACGACGAAATGCAGGAAATCAGCACATGATCGCCCGGCTTCAGCGCATCGACGGCGGCGCCGACCTGCTCGACGATCCCGACCCCTTCGTGGCCGAGAATGCGGCCGGGTTCGCAAGTCGGTACGTCTCCCTTGAGAATGTGCAGATCGGTGCCGCAGATCGTCGTGCGCGTAACGCGCACGAGCGCGTCGGTGGGCGACTGCAGTTCCGGCATCGGCCGCTCCTCGAGCGCCTTGCGCCCGGGCCCGTGGTAGACGAGTGCTTTCATCGGGGTTCCTCCATCGAAAGAAAGGGTTGCGGGTACGTTGATCAGGACTGCGGCACATGCCGCGCCTGTGCCAGCACCATCGCGAGTGCGCAGGACGCGACCCGGACGGCAGCGCCATCGGCGCGGCTCGTCAGCACGATCGGCACGCGCGCGCCCACGACGATGCCCGCGCTCACGGCGCCGCCCAGGTATTCGAGCTGCTTCGCGAGCAGGTTGCCCGCTTCGATATCGGGCACGACCAGGATGTCGGCGCAGCCGGCGACCGGCGAATCGATCCCCTTGTCGTGCGCCGCCCGCAGCGAGATCGCGTTGTCGAACGCGAGCGGGCCGTCGACGATCGCGCCCGTGAGCTGGCCGCGCTCGGCCATCTTCGCGAGCGCCGCCGCGTCGAGCGTCGAGCGCATCGCCGGATTGACGGTCTCGACCGCGCACAGCACGGCCACGCGCGGGCACGCCACGCCCAGCGCATGCGCGACGTCGATCGCGTTCTGCGTGATGGCCGCCTTCTGCGCGAGGTCCGGCGCGATGTTCACCGCCGCGTCGGTCAGGATGAACGGACGCGGATACGCCGGTGTCTCGATCAGGAAACAGTGGGACATCCGTTTGTCGGTGCGCAGCCCCGATTCGGCCGCGACGACCGCGCCCATCAGCTCGTCCGTATGCAGGCTGCCCTTCATCAGCGCGCCGGCACGGCCGGCCGCCGCGAGTTCCACCGCGCGGGCCGCCGCCGCATGGCTGTGCGGCACGTCCTCGATCGTCCACGGCGACAGATCGACGCCCGCATCGTGCGCGACACGCAGCACCTTGTCGCGCGGCGCGACGATCAGCGGCTCGATCGCGGCCGCCAGCGGCGACTCGGCGAGTTCGGCCAGCGCGACGAGACTGGTTGCATCGCACGGATGCACGACGGCCACGACGAGCGGCGCTGCGTTGCGTGCCCGCGCGATCAGCCCGGGCCATGCGCCGTCCGCGCGCGGCAGCAGGCCGGGCAGGCATGCGCCGCCGCACGGATCCGGATGCCGATGCCCGTTCATGTCTGGAGCACGTAGGCGCCCGGCGCCGCCGCGAGCCCGGCGGCCGGCGTGCGGGCCGGCACGTCACCCGACGAGCGCGCATGCAGCCAGTCGCGCCAGCAGGTCCACCACGATCCGTCGACCGCGGGCGTGTCTCGCATGAAGTCGCGCGGGCTGCGGTAAGGCGCGCCGGGTTCGCGGGTCGCGCAGCGGTAATGGCGGCCCGGATGACCGGGTTCCGACACGATGCCCGCGTTGTGTCCGCCCGCCGTCAGCACGAAGGTCAACGCATGGTGCGTCAGCAGATGAAGCTTGTAGACCGAGCGCCACGGCGACACGTGATCGCGCTCGGTGCCGACCGCGAACGTCGGCACGTCGAGATCCGACAGCGCGACCGGCCGCCCGTCGACACAGTAGCGGCCGGCCGCGAGATCGTTGTCGAGGAACAGCCGGGTCAGGTATTCCGAATGCATCCGGTACGGCATGCGCGTGGTGTCCGCATTCCACGACATCAGGTCGTTGGGCTTCGTGCGCCTGCCGAGCAGGTATTCGCTCATCATCCGCGACCAGATCAGGTCGCGCGCGTTCAGCAGTTCGAACGCGGCGGACATCTGCGCGCCGTCCAGGTAGCCCTGCCGCCACATCAGCGCGTCGAGCGCGGACAGCTCGCTCGCGTCGATGAACAGGCCGAGTTCGCCGGGTTCGCTGAAATCGGTCTCGGCCGCGAGCAACGTGACGGATCGCAGGGTTTCGTGTTGCCGCCCGTCGCGTGCGAGCGCCACCGCGGCGATTGCCAGCAGCGTGCCGCCGAGGCAATAGCCGGCCGCGTGAACCGCCTCGCCGCAGATCGACCGGACGACGTCGAGCGCGGCCAGGCACCCGTCGCGCAGGTAATCGTCGAGCCCGAGATCGCGCGCTTGCGCGTCCGGATTGCGCCACGACACCGCGAACACGGTGTAGCCCGCATCGACGAGGAAACGGATCAGCGAATCGTGCGGCTGCAGATCGAGGATGTAGTACTTCATGATCCACGACGGCACGATCAGGATCGGCTCGCGCGCGACGCGCGGTGTCGTCGGGTCGTATTGCAGCAGTTCGCACAATGCGTTGCGCCACACGACCCGGCCCGGCGTAATCGCCACGTCGCGCCCCGGCAGG
This sequence comes from Burkholderia sp. SRS-25, assembly GCF_004343765.1. Taxonomy (NCBI): domain Bacteria; kingdom Pseudomonadati; phylum Pseudomonadota; class Betaproteobacteria; order Burkholderiales; family Burkholderiaceae; genus Burkholderia; species Burkholderia sp. SRS-25. The sequence goes on along the minus strand of NZ_PTXM01000009.1, from coordinate 312,889 downwards.
TAAGCCCGCGGGTCTCGGCCACGCGCGCCGCCGGCGCGATCGAGCCACGCGTTCGCATCGTCGAGCCAGTGCCGCGCACCCGCCGCGAGGTTCGCGCCGCCGCTGCGCATCGTCGCGTCGAGCGCGACGGGATTGGTCGCCAGAAAGTTGCCGGGCGAGCACGCGTCGAGCCATTGACGCGCGACGAAGCCGACCAGCTCCTCATGGTGCCGTTCGACACCCGGCACGCCGCGCGTCGCTTCGCGCCACCAGCGCTGGACCGACAGGAAGCCGTCGCGATACGTGCGAAACGGCCAGCCCGACCATGCGGGCGCGGCGAAGCGCGGATCGGCGTGCCCCGCATGCACGGCCAGGCCGTCCGTGTCGGCATCGTCCGCCGCGCCTTTCTCCGCCGCCGCCGCCGCGGGCGCGGCCGCGAGCCACGCCTGCGTCGCGAGTTCGAAGCACTTGCCCGGCGACACCACCAGGTGAGCGCCCCAGTCGAGCATGGCCAGCGCCAACGACACGGGCGACAGCCCGAAGGTCATCGCGGCGACGTTGGCATGCGCGGCGCGGTTCCATTGTTCGGCGGGGGTGCCCTCGGCGGCGGTGCATTCGGGCCGGTCCGGCTCCTGCTCGTCCCGAGCCGGCGGCTGCCTCGATTCGCGCGGGAGCGGCACACGGATGACGGACGCTTTCATCGCATGTACATGCCGCCGTTGACGTCGAATTCCGCACCGGTTGCGAACGCCCCCGCATCGGAACACAGGAAGGCGACGAGCGCGGCGATTTCGTCGGGGTCGCCGAGGCGGCCGGCCGGAATCTGCGGCAGGATCTTCGTGTCGAGCACTTCCTTCGGTACCGACTCGAGCATCGCGGTGGCCAGGTAGCCCGGGGCCACCGTGTTGACCGTGATGCCGTGCCGCGCGAGTTCGAGCGCCAGCGATTTCGTGAAACCGTGAATGCCGGCTTTCGCGGCCGCGTAGTTCGCCTGCCCGTACGCGCCGCGCTCCCCGTTCACGGACCCGATGTTCACGATCCGGCCGAAGCCGGCATCGATCATCCCGGGCACGAACGGCTTCGTCATGTTGAACAGGCCGTCGAGATTGGTGCGCAGCACCGCATCCCACATGCTCTTGGTCATCTTCACGAAGGTCGCATCGTGCGTGATGCCCGCGTTGTTGACGAGCACGTCGACGCGCCCGAACTCCGCCAGCACGCGCGCCGCGCAGTGCTGGCACGAGTCGTAGTCGGCCACGTCGACCTCGTACGCATGAAACGTGCGGCCCGCCTCGCGTTCCTGCGTGAGCCACGTCGCGACGTGGTCGTTGCGTTCGGTGTGCGACACCGCCACCGTCATGCCGGCCTCGTGCAGGCGGCGGCTGATCGCGGCACCGAGGCCGCCCATCCCGCCGGTGACGAACGCAACCCGTTCAGCGCGCATGATCGTGCTCCTGCGCCGCATGACGGCCATCGAGACGCCGGACGTCCGCGGCCCCGTCGCCCGCATCGACGGTTTCCGTGATGCCGAGCTCGAACGCGGCCATCCAGTCGCGCCACGGCATGCTCGCCTCGTTGACCACGGCCAGCCGCCCGAGATCGGGCCACCAGTCGGTCTGGTAGCGCGACAGCGCGCCGGTGCCGTAATCGCGCAGCCACGTGCGCCACGCACTCGCGCTCTCGAACTGCCCGCGCATGCACAGCTCGGTGGCGTCCTGCCAGATCGCGACGGTCGTGATCGTGTAGTCGCGCATCACATGCCGGGCCGCCTCGCCGAACGCCGTCCACTCGTTCGTCGCGGTTAGCGCCTGCTGCAGGCCGCGCACCGCGTCGCGGTCCCGCTCGATGCGCCGCCCTGCCAGCGCGTGCCATTCGTGCTGCCAGTCGCGAGCCAGCACGGCCATGCGCAACGCGAGATCGCAACCCGCGCGGCAAGCGTCGTTCGGTGTGGTCAAAGCCTGGGGGCTCATCGTCTTCCCTCCTTCGATCCGGTCGGTGAATGGGCGTCCACTTCACTGTGCGGCCGTGGCGCATGGCACCCGTTGATCTGAGTCAAGCACGCGGAAACCCTGCTTCGTAGACTGGATTGCACTGGCGGATCACCCGTCGATGGAGCGATTCCGATGAGCTACAAAAGCCTAGTCGTGCACCTCGATACGAGCACCCGCGCGCATTCGCGTCTCGAGCTGGCGTTGCGTCTTGCCCGGCGCTTCGGTGCGCATCTCACCGGGCTGTACGCGGTCTACACGCCGGAGCCGCATTCGTTCTACGTGATGGCCGGTTCCGCAGACTATTTCCGCGCGCACCGCGAACAACGCGACGAGCGGCTCGGCGCACTGGAGCGCCTGTTCCATGCGGAAACCGCGCGGGCCAAAGTGCCGGCCACCTGGGTTCGCGCGGACGAGCGCGCGAATGTGGCCGTGCCGCGTGCCGCTCGTCTTGCCGACCTCGTGATTGCGGGCCAGAGCGACCCGAACGATCCCGAAACCTACATCGACGACCAGTTTCCGGAGAACCTCGTGTTGTCCGCCGGGCGCCCGGTGCTGTTCTGGCCCTACACCGGCGAATTCCCGTCGATCGGCGAACGGGTGTTCGTCGCCTGGGACGGCAGCCGCGAAGCGGCCCGCGCCGCGCACGACGCGCTCCCGTTCCTCGAGCATGCGAAGCGCACGACGGTCGCCGCCGTGGTCGACGGTGATTCCGAAGCGGCGACCACACGCATTCCGGCCGCCGATGCCGCGCTGATGCTGGCACGCCATGCGCGCGACGTGAACGTGCTCGATATCGACACCGGTACCGGCGCGTCGGTCGGCGACACGCTGCTGTCGCGCGCTTACGAAACGGGTTCCGACCTGCTGGTCATGGGCGCGTACGGGCATCCGCGCTGGCATGAACTGATCATGGGAGGCGCCACGCGCACGGTGCTCGCGTCGATGACGCTCCCGGTGCTGATGTCGCACTGAATCGATCGATGCGTACGCTCGCGCTGCTCGTCGTCAATGCCGGTTCGTCGAGCGTGAAGTTCGCGGTGTTCGCATATCCGCCGCACGGGGATCCCGCGCGGCGGCCGCTGCACGAGGGTGAAGCGATCGAAACCGGCAACGGCGTGTCGATCCGCTTCGACGCGGCCCCGGGCGGCACGCTGCCGCTGCGCACGGGCGATCCATACCGTGCGGTGCTCGCGCAGGTCGCGATGTGGATCCGCGTGCAACTGCCGCATATCGCGCTGGGCGCCATTGCACACCGTGTCGTGCATGGCGGTGCCCGGTACGTCGACCCGATCGTCGTCGACGACGCGGTGCTCGACGCGCTTCGCACGCTGACGCCGCTCGCGCCGTTGCATCAACCGCACAGCCTCGATGCGATCGACGCGCTGCGCGACGCGTTTCCCGACGTGCCGCAGGTCGCCGTGTTCGATACCGCGTTTCATCGCACACTGCCGCGCGCCGAGCAATTGCTGCCGCTGCCGCATGCATGGTTCGACCAGGGCGTGCGCCGCTACGGGTTCCATGGTCTGTCGTACGAATACCTGGCCGTCGCGCTCGACGAGCGGTTCGGCGCGCGTGCGCACGGCCGCGTGATCGCCGCCCATCTCGGCAGCGGCGCCAGCCTGTGCGCGATGCGCGACTGCCGCAGCGTCGCGACGACGATGGGCTTCTCGGCGCTCGACGGGCTGATGATGAGCACGCGCTGCGGAACCCTCGATCCCGGCGTGGTGCTGCACCTGCTCGAGGCCGGCAAGCTGTCCACCGACGCATTGGGCCACATGCTCTATCACGAGTCGGGCCTCAAGGGCGTGTCGGGCGCTTCCGGCGATCCGCGCGTGCTGCTGGCGTGCGAAGCCGCCGGCGATGCATTCGCCGGCGATGCGCTGACACTCTACGTCCACCGCATCGTGCGCGAAGCCGGTGCGCTCGTCGCGCTGCTCGGCGGCCTCGACATGCTGGTCTTCACTGCCGGCATCGGCGAGCACTCGGCCGTGTTGCGCGAGCGGATCTGCGCGGCGCTCGGCTGGCTCGGCATCGACATCGACGTGGGCGCGAACGCGGACCATGCGCCGGTCGTGTCGTCCGCGTCGAGCGCGGTCACGGTTGTCGTCGAGCCGGCCAACGAAGCGTGGATCGCCGCGCGCGCCGCGGTCGGGGTGCTGCGCGCCAACCGCGACGCTTGATCCAGATCAGCGCGACCGGCGCGCGCGCGCCGATGATGATCTCATCCACATCCGTTCAAGGGAAATGCCATGTACTCGAACATTCTGGTTGCACTCGACGGCAGCGACACGTCGTCCCGTGCACTCGACGCCGCGCTGGCCATCGCGTCGGAGACGGGTGCGCGGCTGACTCCCGTCTACGTCGTCGATTTCCTCGTGCCGGCCTACGACATGTACGGCTACGATCCGTCGATCCTGATCGACGCCTTTCGTGAAGAAGGGCTGCGCGTCACCGAGGACGCGGCGCGACGCCTGAAGGCGCGCGACGTCGCCGGCACGCCGCAGATCTGCAACGTCGCGCCGGCGGGCGAAGACATCCCGCACCGGATCGTCAGTCTTGCCAACGAAATCGAGGCCGACCTGATCGTCATGGGCACGCACGGCCGGCGCGGCGTTCAGCGCCTCTTCCTCGGCAGCGTGGCCGAGCGCGTGCTGCGCCTGGCCACGTGCCCGGTGCTGATGATTCCGGCGGCCTGCCCGTCCGGAAAACCTGCCGAGACCGCCGCCGCATCCACCGAAAAGGAGCCGTCATGAGCTACAAGACCCTGCTCGTCCATCTCGACGACAGCGAGCGCTGCGCGACCCGCGTCGACCTCGCACTCGAACTCGCGGCGCGCTGGAATGCGCATCTGATCGGCCTCTACGTGGTCTGCCAGGATCTCCTCGAGCCGCTGCGGCGGCCCGACGAACCGCTGAAACTGGCCGTGTACGAACGCCTGTGCGACCAGCGGCGCAAGGAGGCCGAGGAGAAATTCCTGATGGCCGCCGAGCGCGCGGGACGCAGCGTCGAATGGCAGGCGCCGGCCGGCGACGCGACCGCCGCCGCCATCCTGCACGCGCGCCACGCCGACCTGCTGATCCTCGGCCAGGAAGACCCGGACGATCGCCTGACCTACGTGGCGCGCCATTTCGTCGAGGATGTCGTGATGGGCAGCGGCCGTCCGGCGATCGTCGTGCCCTACGCGGGCGACGTGCGAACGATCGGCGAGAACGTGCTGATCGGCTGGGACGGCGGGCGCGAAGCCGCCCGCGTGATGGCCGATGCGCTGCCGCTGCTGGCCCGCGCGCGCTTCGTCAACGTCGAGACGGTCGTGCGCGGCCAGCCCGATCCGGACAAGACGCCGGCGGGCGTCGACGTCGCCGCGTATCTCGAACGGCATGGCGTGCGCGCGTCGTTCTCGACGACGCCGCGCGACCGCTCGGTCGGCGTAGGCGCGACACTGCTGAACCGGGTGACCGACCTGCATGCGGATCTGCTGGTGATGGGCCTGTACAGCCATGCGCGCATGCACGAACGCGTGCTGGGCGGTGCGACGCGCACCATCCTCGAGACGATGACGGTGCCGGTACTGCTGTCGCACTGACGCCGCACGCCTGACGACGGGGCAGCCTCCAACGGCTGCCCTCGTCGGTCACAGCACGGCCGCGCACGCGCCCTGCCCCTCGCGCACGACCAGCACCGGCCGGTCGGCGGTGCGCACCAGCGATTCGGCGACGCTGCCGAGCACCGCGCGGCGCACGCCGCGGCGCCCGTGCGTGCCCATCACGATCAGGTCCGCGTCGCATTCCGCGGCCGCTCGCGCCAGCACGGACGACACATCCTCGCCGCACGCGTCGATCGTGTGCGCGGTGCCGCGCACGCCGCACAGCCGAAACGCGGTCTCCGCGTCCGCCACCGCGATCGCGGCCTTGTCCGCATCCAGCCCCGCCGGGTCGCGCTGGTCGATATAGCCGCTGTCGACGTCCGTCAGTCGCGGCGCGTCCGATACCACGCATACGGCGACGATCAGGCCGCCCGAATCGCGAGCAAGCGCGATCGCCTCGTCGAGCGCCAGCCGCGAACTGCGGCTGCCGTCGAGTGCTGCAAAGATCCGTGCGTACATGATGCCTCCCTGGTGCCGTTGGGTTTTGACTGGAATGCCAAACCAGTCTGGGCCCGACGCGCGCCATCCGGTTGACGCCGGTCAAGCCCGGACGGCAGCCGGCATACGCACCGGTCCCGATTGGCGAATCCAGACAAAACGCGCACAATTTCGGGCGACATCGCAGTTTCGGCCCGCCCCGCGTTTCGTGCCTCGCGTCCGGGCCGCCGCCCGCCAGCCGCCGGCGAAATCCGTCAGGATGAACGGCCATGACAGTCAATGCGTCCTCCTTCAAGGCCGGGCCGGCTCCGCGCGGGTCTCGGCCCGCGCGATACGCGCCCCTGGCCGCGCTGCTGACGCTGGCGCTCGGCCTGGCTGCGTCATTTGCGTGCGCCCGGCATCTGCAGAACCAGGGGCAGGAAGCCGCCCAGGCACGCTTCGCGCAATCGGCGACGCTCGCGACGGCCGATCTCCGGCGCAGCCTCCTCGGCGCCGCCGCCGTGTTGCGCGGCGCGCGCGGCTTCGCGTCGACGCTGGCCGTGCCTCAGTCGGGCGACGCGTGGCGACGCTACCTCGCCGGTCTCAATCTGGACGGTTTGCAGTCGCCCGTCCGCAGCCTTGGAAGAATCGAACCGAGCGCCGACGGCGACGATCAGGCAACCCGGCTTGCGCTGCAGCGCGCGGCAGAAACCGGCAAGATCGCGCTGGCGGCGAATGCCATCCAGGACAGCTCGGACACGACGATCGCCCGCACGACGCTGACGCTGTATCTGCCGATTTATGCGAACGCTGAAGACGGGGCTTCGTCCGGGCCGCGGCATGCGCGTGCGACCGGATACGTTTATGCGGCGCTCGATCCGGAGCATCTTGTCGATCCATCGGTCCTGGACCGCCTGCACATGGAAATCACGGCCGACAACCCGGCGGCCCCCGTCTATTCCGGCGGCTTCGGCGGCGGCGACGCCACCGCCGCCCGCGACGGGCTCACGCGAACGGATGCGTTGACGTTCGGCGGCACACCGCTGTCGCTGCGCTACAGTGCGCCGGCCCCCGACACGTCCGGCGCCGCGATGGCCGCGCTGGCGGCCGGAATCGCGCTGTCGCTGATACTGGCCGCCCTCGTGCGGCAGGTCGCCGTCAGGAAAACGTCGGGCGCCGTCCCCGCCGGCGACGGCCAGCCGACCGAGGCCCGGATGATGGGCATCATCCGGTCGTCGATGGAGGCCATCATTACCGTCGATGAAGGCCAGACGATCGTGATCTTCAATCCGGCGGCGGAACGCGTGTTCGGCGTCTCCGCGATGGAGGCGATCGGCGCGCCGCTCTCCCGCTTCATCCCCGAGCGCTTCCGTGCCGCGCACACGCGGCACGTCCAACAATTCGGCGTGACGGGCGTGTCGGAGCGACAGATGGGACAGCAGCGCGTGCTGTTCGGCCTGCGCGGCGACGGCTCGGAGTTTCCGATCGAGGCGTCGATATCGCAGATTCGCGACGGCACGGGCAAGCTGTACACGGTCATGCTGCGCGACGTCACCGAGCGCGTCCGGGCGGAAAATGCGCTCAAGCAGTCGCGCGAGGAACTGCGCGACCTGTCCGCCAACCTGCAGAACGTGCGCGAGGAAGAGAAAACGCGGATCGCGCGAGAACTGCACGACGACCTCGGCCAGCAACTCACGGCGCTCAAGATGGATCTCTCCGCCGTCGAACTGGGGCTCGCGGGCATCGTCGCGCCTCACACCGGCGTGCGCGAGCAGTTGGGCGGCATGCACCGCCTGATCGATTCGACCGTTGCGTCGGTGCGGCGCATCGCGGCCGATCTGCGGCCGGTGATGCTCGACGACCTGGGCCTCATCCCGGCGATCGAGTGGCTGGTCAACGATTTCACGCATCGCTACCGGATCACGGTCGACCGGAACATCGCCCCCGTCGATACCGCGTTCACCAGCGCCGGTGCCACGACGCTGTTCCGCATCGTGCAGGAAGCGCTCACCAATGTCGCGCGCCACGCCGATGCGACGCACGTGACGCTCGCATTGAAAGTGGACGACGGCTACTGCGTGCTGCGCATCGCGGACAATGGCCACGGCGCCCCGGAGAGCGCCCGCGACGAGCGCGATCGTCCGTCGTTCGGGCTGATCGGCATCCGTGAACGCGCACACATGCTCGACGGCACGGTGACGATCGACAACCGGCCCGGAACGGGGTTCACGATTACCGTGGCGCTGCCGCTTCACGCCATCCAGCAAGGAGACGTATTGTCATGATCAGGGTACTCATCGCCGACGACCACGCCCTCGTCAGGGACGGCCTGCGGCACATCCTGCAGAGCGCAAGCGGCTTCGAGGTCGCGGGCGAAGCGCGCGACAGCGGGTCCACGATCGCGCTCGTGCGGGATACCTCCGCGAACGTCCTGGTGCTCGACCTGTCGATGCCGGGCCGCAACGGCGTCGAACTCATCAAGCAGATCAAGGACGAGAAGCCGGCCTTGCATATCCTCGTGCTGACGATGCATGCCGAGCAGCAATACGCGGTGCGCGCGTTCCGCGCCGGTGCGTCCGGCTACATGACCAAGGAGAGCGCGAGCGCCGAGCTGGTCGCGGCGCTGACCAAGATCGCGGCGGGCGGCGTCTACGTCAGCCTGACCATGGCCGAGCAATTCGCGCAGAGCCTGAACGAGCCGACCGATCTGCTGCCGCACCAGCGTCTGTCCGACCGCGAATTCGACGTGTTCCGGCGAGTGACCACCGGCGAGTCGATCTCCGAAATCGCGCAGGCGCTGTGCGTGAGCGTCAAGACGGTCAGCACCTACAAGACGCGGATTCTCGAGAAGATGCAGATGCCGAACGACACGGCGCTCGTGCGCTATGCGATGCGCCACAAGCTGTTCGACGACCCGGACGAGCTCTGATGGCGGCTCCGGCGCACGACGGGTGCGCCCTTGCGTCGGCCCGGACAAAATGCCGCATCCGTGTAGGAAACCGCCTACATCGCTTCAATGCGACCTACTGCATCTTCAATCGCTGCTGATTTCCTTGACGCCGCGCAACATCCATACTCCAGATCAAGAAAAACAAGCACGCGCCTCGCGGAGCAAAGGCGGCAATCGCCGTCGGGACAGGTCCCCCGGCTCGTCCGGCGCGGTTCTTCACCATGAGTGCGGCAACCGTCAGGGCCGCGGGCGCTACCACCAGCGCGATCCCGCCCACGGCGGCTCGCCGCTGTCCTCAACATACTGGAGCCGATCATGCAGAGCCATGCCGAAGTTTCGCCGACCATGCCGTTACGCCCGTTCATCCCGTTGCACCCCGTCGAACAGGCGGAGCAACCGAAGCGCGCCGCGTCCCGTTGCTCGACGTGCGCGTTGCGTACCGTCTGCATGCCGGCCGACCTTTCTCCTGACGAATTCGCGCGCGTCGACGCGATGATCTGCACGACGCGGCACGTCCGGCGCGGCGAAACGCTGTTTCGCGCGGGTGATGCGTTCAACAGCATCTACGCGGTCCGAACCGGATCGTTCAAGACCATCGTGATGCATCGCGACGGCGACGAGCAGATCACCGGCTTCCAGATCGTCGGCGAATCGCTCGGGCTCGACGGCGTGCACACCGGGCACCACAACGGCGACGCGATCGCGCTCGAGGACAGCACGGTCTGCATCATTCCGTTCGGCCAGCTCGAGCAGATGTGCCGCGAAGTACGGCCGATGCAGCATCACGTGTACCAGATGATGAGCGGCGAGATCGTCCGCGAATCCGCGCTGATGCTGCTGCTCGGCACGATGACCGCCGAACAGCGCGTGGCCGCGTTCCTGCTGAACCTTTCCACCCGCTTCAAGGCGCGCGGCTACTCGGCCGCCGAATTCGTGCTGCGGATGACGCGCGACGAGATCGGCGAATATCTCGGGATGAAGCTCGAAACGGTGAGCCGCATGATGTCGAAGTTCCAGCACAAGGGGCTCGTCGCCGCGCAAGGCAAGCAGATCCGCATCGTCGATCCGGAAGGCCTCGGGCGAATCTGACCGCGCGGCGCGCGCGGCGAGCGCATCAGCCGCGCATGGCGAGTACCGCCGCCCCGGACAAACGCCCGGTGCGCAGGTCGTCGAGTGCGCGATTCGCATCGGTCAGCGCGTAGCGCACGGCCTCGACCCGCAGCGGCACCGCATCGGCGACCCGCATGAATTCGACCGCGTCCGCACGCGTCAGGTTGGCGACCGACACGATGCGGCGCTCGCCCCACAGCCACGCGTACGGAAAGCCCGGGATATCGCTCATGTGAATGCCGCCGCATACGACGATCCCGCCTTTGTCGACGGCGCGCAGCGCGGCCGGCACCAGTGCGCCCACCGGCGCGAAGATCAGCGCGGCGTCGAGCACCTCGGGCGGCGCTTCGTCGCTGCCGCCGGCCCACGCGGCACCGAGTGAACGTGCCAGCTGCTGCGCGACGGTATCGCCGGGCTTCGTCAGCGCAAACACCTTTCGCCCCTCGGCATGCGCGACCTGCGCGACGAGATGCGCCGCCGCGCCGAAGCCGTAGATGCCGATGCGGCGCGCATCGCCCGCCATGCGCAAGGTTCGATAACCGATCAGGCCCGCGCACAGCAGCGGCGCGGCTTCGAGATCGGTGTAGCGCCGCGGCAGATGCACGCAATAGCGGTGGTCGGCGACGGTGCGCTCCGCATAGCCGCCATCGATCGTATAGCCGGTGAATCCCGGGCTGTCGCACAGATTCTCACGGCCCGCCGCGCAATACGCGCAATGGCCGCACGTCGAACCGAGCCACGGCACACCGACGCGGTCGCCCATCGCGAAGCCCGTCACGCCCGCGCCGAGCGCGCGCACCGTGCCGACGATTTCGTGCCCGGGGATCAGCGGCAGTTTCGGATGCGCGAGCTCGCCGTCGACGACGTGGAGATCCGTCCGGCATACGCCGCATGCGTGTACGTCGATCAGCAACTGGCCCGCCGCCGGCAACGGCTCCGGCACGCGCGCCTCGCGCAAATGCGGTGTCGTGCCGTCAAACATCATCGCAAGCATGCTCGCCTCCCCTGCGCACGCCGGTGCGTACGCTTCACCTCTCCACGCTAGCCGCTCCGCGTCGCGAACGCATGGCCCGGTGACGGGCGCTTGATGTGGGTCAACGGCGGTCGGACGGTTGCTGACACGATGAAGTGGCGTCACGCCCGACGTGTGGCGACCAGGAGATGATCGAATGATATCCGTTCCCCCACTAGCCGCGAGCGCCCACCCCGAGGCATACCTGAAGTCGCTGCTGGCCTACGCGGTGCTGGCCCCGTCCAGCCACAACTCGCAGCCGTGGCGGTTCATCGTCGACGGCCCCACGATCGCGGTCTGCGCGGATCGTGTACGTGCGTTGCCCGTCATCGATCCGTTCGATCGCGAGTTGATCATCAGCTGCGGGGCGGCCCTGCTCAACCTGCGCGTCGCGCTCGATCACGCCGGGCTCGCCCACACGATCAGCACGTTTCCGTCCGACATCGATCCCGATCTGCTCGCGATGGTCCGGGTATGCGACGACGGCTATTCCGACGCGTCGCTCGGCGCGCTGTTCGATGCGATCCCGGAGCGCGTCACGACGCGTGCGCCGTTCGAATCGACGGCCGTGCCGGACGACCTTCAGCGCGAGCTGATCGCGGCCGGCGTCGCGGAAGGCGCCGAGATCACCTGCATCGACTCGATCGCGAATCGCGCACGGGTGGCCGAGCTGGTTGCGGAGGCCGACCAGCAGCAGTTCGCGGACCCGCGCTTCAGGCGCGAACTGGCGAGCTGGATCGATCCGCGCCGGCACACCGACGGCATGCCGGCGTTCGCGGCCGGCGTGCCGACGCTGCTGGATTTCGCGGCGCCCGTCGTGACGATGGCGGTACGGACCTTCGATCTCGGCAACGGGCTGGCCGCGCTGCATCACCAGCTCGTCGGCGCGTCGCCGCTGGTCGTATGCATCTCGACCGTGCGCGACGATCGCGACGCGTGGCTCGCCGCCGGACAGGCGCTGGAGCGCGTCCTGCTCGTCGCGACGCGCGCAGGCTATACCGCGTCGTACCTGAACCAGCCGATCGAGACGGCCGGGCTGCGCGCCCACCTGCGCCACATGCTCGGGCTGCACGGCGAACCGCAGTTGCTGCTGCGGGTCGGGCGCGGCCCGCATACGCCGCACTCGCCGCGCCGCCCGCTCGACGAAGTCGTCTCGTGAGCGCGCCCCTGCGGCGCGATGCGGCCCTGCCGATCCCGACAAGGAAAACGACATGAACCTCCTGCGTAACGCCGCCTTCTGCGTGATCGCCGTGGCGGCCCACCCGGCCACCGCGCAGACGGCCGTGCCCGAGCCGACCGATCTCGTCAATGCGCAGCACTGCATGTTCTGCCACACGTCCGACATGACGTTCCTCGGGCCGTCGTTCCACGACATCGCGCAGCGCTACCGCGGCGATCCGGCGGCCGTGCCGGAACTGGAACGCAAGCTGCGCGTCGGCGGCCGCGTGCACTGGGGCGACACGCCGATGCCGTCCGCCGAGGATCGCGGCGGCCCGCTGTCCGCCGACGACGCGCACCAGCTCGTGCAGTGGGTGCTCAGCCAGTAACCGGCCCGCCGCCCGCTGCTCATGTCGACCGTCGTCAAGCGCGTTCCTGCCGGTACCGCACGCGGTAAAGCGCGCCGCCGTACTGCAGGCGACCCGATGCCGGCGGACACGCGCGGCCGGCGCACCCGCACGCGGCCCGCCGCGATCGTGGGCCACGACGACGCCGGGCGCCGCCCGCGTCGCGCGCCGCCGCACGCGCAACGCGCGAACTGCACGCCCGCCGACGACGATGCCACCATCCTGCAGCGCACGGGCATGCGCGGCATCCGGCTGCAACTCGACTACTGGAAGGCCGAGGAACGCCTGCAGAACGAACGCATCGGCCATGCCGTCGTGATCTACGGCAGCACGCGCATCGTTGCTCCTGCCGTCGCGAACGCGCGGCTGAACGAAGCCAATCGCCTGCTCGCGGCGCGTCCGCACGATGCGGGCCGGCGTCGTGCCGTCGCGGCGGCGAGCCGGCTCGTCGAGCACAGCGTGTATTACCGCGTCGCGCGCGAATTCGGGCGCATCGTCGGCCACGCCGACCGGTGCACGCGCACCGCGCGGCTCGCCATCGTCACCGGCGGCGGCCCCGGCATCATGGAGGCCGCGAATCGCGGCGCGTACGAGCGCGGCGCGCCGAGCATCGGCTTCAACATCGAGCTGCCGCGCGAACAGGCGCCGAATCCGTACATCACGCCCGATCTCTGCTTCCGGTTTCACTATTTCGCGATCCGCAAGCTGCACCTGCTCGAACGCGCGAAGGCGGCGGTATTTTTCCCGGGCGGCTACGGCACGTTCGACGAGCTGTTCGAGGTCCTGACGCTGCTGCAAACGCGCAAGATCCCGCCGCTGCCGGTCATCCTGGTCGGCGAAGCGTACTGGCGCCGCGCGGTGGACCTGGCCTTCCTCGCCGACGAAGGGATGATCGACCGCAGCGATCTCGACCTGTTCACGTACTGCGAATCCGCCCCCGACATCTGGCGCGCGATCGGCGGCTGGTATGCGCGGCGGCGCACGGCGCGGCCGGTGCGCCGCCGCACGAAGCCGAAACCGCGTGCCATGTAGGAATCTGCCGACGCCCGCTGAACGATTCCTACCGCAGCTTCGGGGCATGCCGATTGAATCGCGCCGGCGCGGCAACGATACTGAATTCATGGATCACGGCTGCGCGGCATCCGGATTCCGGGCCCTCAGGAGAGTCGTCATGTCATACGCTACCCATCTTCCCGATCCGGGCGATCAGGCCGGCCGCACCGACGCAGCCGCGCTCGACACGCAGGCGCTCGTCGCCCTCGCACGCGACGCCGGCATGCTCGTGATCCTCGACGGCCAGATCGGGCGCGAGCGGTACGAAAGCGTGACGGGATCGATCGCCACGCTGGCGCGCTTCGCGCAGGCGCTGCAACTGTCGGTGCGCAAGGCCGCCTGAGGCCGCTTGAAACTGCTTGAAGCCGCGCATCGCCGTGCCGCCGGCATTCGGTGCAGCGGCAGCGGCCTTGCCGCCCGACGCAATGACCCCTGTCGCCCTGCCGTTTCGCACGTCTGCCCGGGCTGGCCGCATCCCGGCGACCGTGCGCCGGGCGGCCCCGGCCCTCCCGCTCGCCCGGACGGCTCCGGCATGAAGCCGCCATGAACCGGCCCCTTTCCGCCCGCGTCGCCCACCTGTTCCCGGGCGTCGCGCTGCTCGCGAACTACCGTCGCGCATGGCTCCCGCGTGATCTCTACGCGGGCATCGCGCTGTCGGCCGTGCTGGTGCCCGTCGGCATGAGTTATGCCGAGGCGGCCGGCCTGCCCGCCATCACGGGGCTCCATGCGTCGATCGCCGCGTTGCTCGCGTATGCGCTGCTCGGCCCGAGCCGGATCCTCGTCCTCGGCCCCGATTCGGCGCTGGCCGCGCTGATTGCCGGCGCCATCGCCCCGCTCGCCGGTCACGATCCGCAGCGCGCCATCGCGCTCGCCGGCGCGCTGGCGCTGTCGGCCGGCACGATCTGCATCCTGCTCGGCGCGCTCAGCCTCGGCTTCGTCACCGATCTGCTGTCGCGTCCGATCCAGTACGGCTACCTGAACGGCATCGCCATTGCGCTCGCGATCGGCCGGTTGCCGGAACTGCTGGGCATGCCGGTATCGGGCGGCGACGTGTTCACCAGCGTGCCGCGCATCGTGCAGGCGCTCTCCGGACACCGGTTCTCCATTGCCGCGAGCGCGCTGGGCGTCGGTACGCTCGCCATCATTTTCCTGATGAAACGCACGATGCCGCGTGCGCCCGGCGTGTTGATCGCGGTGCTGGCGGCAACCGTCGTCGCGCAGGTGCCGCCGTTGCACGGCGCGGCAACGATCGGCGCCCTGCCTGCCGGCGCGCCCGTACCGCATCTGCCGGCCGTCTCCGTCGCCGACCTGGTCGCGCTTGCGTCCGGCGCGATCGCGGTCGCGCTGGTGTCGTTCGCCGACATCAGCATGCTGTCGCG
Organism: Burkholderia sp. SRS-25; assembly: GCF_004343765.1. Classification (NCBI taxonomy): domain Bacteria; kingdom Pseudomonadati; phylum Pseudomonadota; class Betaproteobacteria; order Burkholderiales; family Burkholderiaceae; genus Burkholderia; species Burkholderia sp. SRS-25. The sequence goes on along the minus strand of NZ_PTXM01000009.1, from coordinate 297,790 downwards.
CGCACTGTCCACTCGCGCGGGCGATACGCCGGACCGCAACCAGGAACTGCTCGCACTGGGCGCCGCCAATCTGCTGGCCGGCGTGATGCAAGGGTGCGCGGTCAGCAGCAGCGCATCGCGTACGCCCGTCGCGATCGCCGCCGGTGCGCAAAGCCAGGTCACGAATCTGGTCGCGGCAGCCTGCATCGCGCTCCTGCTCGCCGCCGCCCCGGCGCTGCTGACCCTCGTGCCGCGCGCGGCGTTGGCCGCCGTCGTGATCTACGCGGCGTTCGGCATCGCGGACGTCCGCAACGTCGTGCGGCTGTACCGGATGCGCCGCGGCGAATGCCTGATTTCGGTGCTGTGCTTCGCCGGCGTGATCGGCATGGGCGTCGTGCCCGGCATCCTGCTCGCGAGCGCGCTGTCGCTGCTGTCGTTCGTGTGGCGCGCGTGGCATCCGTACGATGCGGTGCTGGGCCGGCTCGCCGGCGTGCGCGGCTATCACGACGTCGCGCGGCATCCGGACGCCGTGCTGATACCGGGGCTCCTGCTGTTCCGCTGGGATGCGCCGCTCTTCTACGCGAACGTCGAGATTTTCTGCGAGCATCTGCACGCGGCGATCGCGAAGTCCGCGCCACCGGTTGCGCGCGTCGTCATCGCGGCCGAGCCCGTCACCGATATCGACGTCAGCGCCGCGGACCGGCTCGTGATGCTGGGCGAGGAACTCCGGGAACGGAAGATCGCGCTGGACTTCGCGGAAATGAAGGGCCCGGTGAAGGATCGCCTGCGCGCCTACGGGCTGTACGACGCATTCGGCCCCGCCTGTTTCTTTCCGACCGTGACCGACGCCGTCGCGCATCATGTCGGGCGGCAACGCAGGCATGCGCGCGACGACGAACCGGTCCCGCGTGCCGCGCCGCCGCGTGCCACCCGTGATCGGTCGGACGGCTAGGCACGTCGATGTCGATGCGCACGCGATGCGACGCCGGTTGCGTCGCGTGGCGAACGAAACGCCGGCACCCGTGCGACATGCGCACGGGTGCCGCGACCTCAAACCGTGAACGTGTTCGATTTCATCATCTCGACCCACGTCATCCCGGCGCGCAGCCCGTCGATCGCGGCTTCGCGCTCGGTGTCGTGGGCCCGGCTGTGCGCGAACGTACGCTCGCACGCGCCCTCCGGCGACACCAGCGTCACGTGGATCCTGCAACGATAGCCGCCCGTTCCGGCGGCGATCGTCTCGATCGCCACCGACCAGTCCGCGTCGTGCACCTCGCCTGACAGTGTCATTTGACTCCTCCTTCCGCGCGGACCGCGCATCCGGTTGCCGCTCGCCGGCGTTACTCGACGACCAGGTCGTCGACGACGGCACGCACGCCGCGCGCCGACCATGCCGCCCCGCGCACGGCCTTGCGCTCGGAGAACGAGCCGACCTTGCCGGACAGCCGCACCGTGCCGTCGCGCACCTCGATCGCGATGTGCTTCGCCTCGCGCTCCGCATGGCGCATGATCGCGCGCTTGATGTTGCCGCCGATGTCGGCCGAACCGATCGTCCCCTGCACCGCGATATGGTCGGTCACGCCGGTCACGCTGCGCATCTGCGAGATCGCCCGCACGGCCAGGTGGCTCTGGTACGCCCATTCGACCCTGCCGGACAGCGTGATCCAGCCGTGTTCGACCTGCACCTTCACCGCGTCGTCGTGCAGCCCGACCGTCCAGTGCAGCACCGAACGCACCGCGTTCGCGATGTCCTCGTCGGTGCGGACGTCGTCGTCCGGCAGATGCACGGTCATGTCGACGACGAGCGCCTTGACGCCGGCCACGCGGTTCGCCGCCCGCTCGATCGCCAGCTTCTCCGCATAGCTCGGCGGATGACCCGAGAGCGTCACGATCCGGTTGACCACCTCGACACCGATACGTGTCGCGTCGATCGCCGGGTCGGACTCCAGTTCGTCCTGAACGTCCTGCTTCAACTGCTTGTCGGTCTTCATCGCCTGCACTCCTGTGAGCCGCGGCGCGCCAGTCCGCCGCACATCTCCAGATTCGCACACGCCCGGCCGGGGATCGCTGATGCAGGTCAACGGACGCCGCTCGACGCGCGTCGCAGCCCGCCGGAGCACCGCTTGACGGAGGTCAAGCCGATGCGGCCCGGCCGTCTTATCGTGAAATCGCCGATGCGCGACGTCCCAGGCAAGCACGGCGATGCTCCAAGGAGACTCACATGACGGAACAGCAACTGTTGGCCTATTCGCCGGCGCCGCCGGCACGGCCGGTATCGCCACAGGGCGAATCCCCGGCCCTCATCGACCTGCCGCATCCGGACCTCGACAGCGGCCCGCCCTTGATGACGGCACTCGCAGCCAGAATGAGCGCCCGCGAATTCGCCGCCACGCCGCTGCCGCCCGCGACGCTCGGCGCGATGCTGTGGGCCGCGGACGGCGTCAACCGGCCCGCCGGCGGCGGCCGCACGGCGCCGTCCGCGCATGCGTTCAACGAAATCGACGTGTACGTCGCGCTGCCGTGCGGCGTCTATCGCTATGACGCGCCCGCGCACCGGCTCGTGCTGAAACACGCGGTGGATGCCCGCAACCTCACGGGTTACCAGGACTTCGTCGGCCGCGCGCCGCTGGATCTCGTCTACGTCGTGCGGACCTCGGCGATCCTCGACATGCCGCCGCAACAGCGCGACGTGTTCTCGGCGATCACGGCCGGCGCCATCGCGCAGAACGTGTCGCTCTACTGCGCGGCCGCCGGGCTCGGCACCGTCGTACGCGGCTGGATCAACCACCGCGCGCTTGCCGATGCGCTGCGGCTGAACGAGGACGAGCTCCCGATCCTCGCGCAGACGGTGGGCTACCGGGCCGGCGGCACGGGATCGCATGCGTGAGCGTTCGCGCGACCGCTTCAATGAAGACGGCGCGCGGATCGCTCCGCGCGCCGGTATCCCTCTTCGGACGACGCGTGCCCGCATCGCCCGCTGCCTGCCGTCCGATCAGCTGATGGCCAGCTTCTTCTGCGCGACCGGTGCCTTCTTCGGGAGCGTCAGCGACAGCACGCCGTCCTGGTAAGTCGCCGTTGCATTCGCGTCGTCGATCTCGCCCGACAGCGAGAACGAACGGCTGATCGCACCGCTGTAGCGCTCGCGCCGGATCACGCGTTCGCCCTCCTTCTGCTCCTTGTTGCGCTCGATCTTCGCGTTGATCGATACGGTGCTGCCCGTCACCTGGACGTCGATGTCGTCCTTGGCGACGCCCGGCAGTTCCGCGTTGACCTTGTACGCCTCGTCGCTTTCCGTCACGTCGATCTTCATCGAGGCCAGATCGGGCTCGTCCGTCAGCGTCATTCCGCGCAGCGGCCTGAACAGCCCCTGAAACAGGTCGGCGACGGGTTCGATCGAAAACGGATCGTAACGCGTGACATTGCTCATGGTTCGCACTCCTTGAACGATAGACAAGCGGCCCGCGCGTTCGTCCCGCCCGCGCGACGCCATGATGAAGACCGGATTGGCGCGGCGCCGTGTGCCGCACAATGGACGAACGATCATCAGGATTCCAGCGTAACTGCCCGTATCGGCACGCGCTTGATGCGCGTCAACGACTGCGGGCGCTCACGTGCAGAACCGGAAATAGCCGCTGTGAAGCAGGATCGGCCGCCCGCCCATCTCCTCGAGCAGGCAGCGTGCGGCGCGCTCGATCGCGGGACGGTGGCGGGCAAACGCCTCCACGAGATCCTGCTCGCGCGGCGACGCCGCGCGGAAGTGATCCTCCAGCGCTTCCGCGGTAATCGCGCAGCGCACGCGGTGGCCTTCGACCAGCGCCGGAAAGGTCAGTGCCGGATCCAGGCCGCAATACGTCGGATGTTCGGAAGGAAACGAGATCTGCATGATGGTCACCTCGGCAGGTTGCGCACGGGCAGGCGCCGGCTGGCGGCGCTGCGTGCATGGCGGCCCTACGCCGCCGCCGCGGCCGGTGCGGCGTCGGTGCCGCGCATGAGCAGGACCGGACAGCTCGATCCGCGCAGGAACCGTTCGGCGACGCTGCCGAGGAACAGCCGCCGGACCCCGCGCCGCCCGTGAGTGCCGACCACCGCGAGATCGATCGACCGTTCGGCGACGTAGCGCTGCAGCCGTTCGGCGATACTCTCGCCAAGCTCGGTCTCGACGAGTTCCGTCTCGCCGTTGACTGCCGCGTGCGCGATGGTTCGTTCCGCTTGTCGCAGGACCGACGCGCCGTCGCGCCGGATCTCGGCGAGCAATGCATCCGGATCCAGGCGCCCGCTGTAAGTGATCAGCAGCGATTTGTCGACGACGAAAACGGCGAACAGGCGGGCACCGCACGATCGCGCCACCTTCAAGCCCTCGTCGAGCGCGCGTTGCGATGAAGGACTGCCGTCCACGGCGACCATGATGTTCGTGTACATACCGACCTCGCTGGATGAACCGACGCGCCGGCGGCGTTCGGCATGGTTTTCATCATCGGCGTTCGCCGGAAGCTGGCGTTGACGGAGGTCAACGGTTCGGAATCACGCGGAAACCGGCACGCGAGCGGCCGCGAGACGCCGGATCATCGCGGCACGACGGGCGCCGTCGGCGCGTCGGACGAACGCGCCGGGTTCCCGTATGACCGGAAGCCCCGCTCGATGTCGAGGATCTTCGTCGCGCACGCGTCGTACCGCCAGCCCGGGCCGCCGTCGCTGGCGTACATGCCCTTGCACATCGCCTTGAGCCGGATCACCGACGCGCCGCCCGACGCCGTGCGGGAGGCCCACAGATACACTTCTCCGGCCAGAAACGGCGCCGCCGTTTCGATCGTGTCCGTATCGGCGCGCGTGATCCGGGTCGACGAATGCGCTTCGACGTAGCGGCGTGCGAAGTGCCATGCGCGGTCGCATTCGGCAGGCGTCGAACACTGCAGCACCGCGGCCTGGCGCGTCGCGAACAACTGCGTTTCCGTCGACCGGAAGGCCGCGTTCCGTTCCGCGCCGGCGCACGCGGCCAATGCAAGGAGCACGCCGACCGCCCACACCCGTTGTTTCATCGCCCCGCCCCGCAACACATTGAGTTCCGCTCGCAATCGGGCGGCATGAACATGCTCGGCGCGAATCCGGCCGTGCGATGGCTGACCGCCCGCAATCAGCGCGCGGTCATGTGCCGCATCGCCCGAATCGACTGTATGACCGCCATCGGGAATGCGGTTGACCTGCGTCAATCGCCCGCCGGTGCGGGGCGGAGAGCACGAGCGGGAAGGATGCCGAAGACGGGGAACCGGTCATCCTGCCCTGTTGCACCGCGAAGACAAGCGTGCTTGACGAAGGTCAAGCCGGGAAGAACCGGAAGCGCGAAAAATTGCCATGCACACGATCGTCGGTCGCCACCGGGAGACATTCATGAACACCGGCACTTCACCCGTCCAGGCAGTCCAGGCTCCCCAACGGGTGCTGATCGCCATCGACGGTTCGAACGCATCCGCTCACGCACTCGCGTATGCCAAAGCGCTCGTTCCAGCGAATGCAGCCGTGCATATCGTCAGCGTTGCGGAAAATCCGAGAACGCTTGTCCCGCTCGGCTCGAAAGCCATGGCGTTCCTCGAATCGGCGCGCGTCGAGTTGCTCAGGGATGCATCCGATGCGCTGTCGCGCGCCAAAGCCGCAATGGATCGCGACGACCTCGCCATCGACACGGAAGTCATCGACCTGGCCGCCCGCGGCGGGGATATCGTGCATGCGCTGACCGACAGCGTGCAAGCCTGGCAGGCCGAACTCCTGATCATCGGCGCACGTCAGCATCATGGCTTGCTCAGATGGGTCGAAGGAACGGTTTCCGGCCCGCTCGGCAAACTCGTTCCCTGCCCGCTTCTCATCGTTCCAGAAGGCTTCGCGTCGGTTGCCGAGCACCTGCCGACGCGAATGCTGTTCGCCGTCGACGGAAGCGCAATGGCACTCGACGCATTGCGGACCGGGTTGGCATTCTCTCGACCCGACACTGAATTTCGTGCGATATATGTGGTTGATCGTCCCCCTGCGCTGGGTGACTTCGTCCTTGGCGGGGCACTGGAAGATGCATTGATCGGCGAAGGCAACCATGCACTGCAGGGCGCGACGGCCCTCCTCGATGGCGCAGCCGGACACGCGCAGTCGCAACTGATTCAAACGGATCGAATCGACGCGGACGTTTCTCGTCTGATCGTGCGCGACGCGATCGAATGGAATGCAGACATGATCGTCATGGGCACTCATGGACGGCGAGGCGTCACGGGCTGGCTCGTCGGCAGCGTGGCCGGACGCGTTGCGCGGATCACGAAGACGCCACTCCTTCTCGTGCCCGCGCCGAGTGCATGACGAGTGCATGACGCGTCCTCGTCACGCCTCCGTTCCCACGGCATGGAACAGCTCCTCTTCCTGAGCGCAATGCAGGCGTACGATCGCTTCCAGCCCGTACAGCAAGCGCTGTATCGCCTGAACCTGCATGCTGCTCACGTCGTCGCGCGGCACGTCCGCGACCATCTGCCTGAGCGACCGGACCATCTTGAAGATCTCCCGGTGGGCGCCGCTCATCGCGGCAAGCGGATCCTCGCCGCCAAGCAGCGGAGCCAGGCGCGCGTAAACTTCGAGATCGTCGGCACGTTCGTGCGGCAGCAGCCGTTCGTCGAGTGAGTCGATGACTTGCACCAGCTCCCGGGTGATGGCTCCCGCGGAAAGTTGCGGCAAGCGATCCGCCAGATCCCTGATCCGATCGAGCAACGGCGACAATGCCGCATGCTCGCGCTTGAGCTGCTCGACGTCGAGGTCGGCCGGCCGGGCGCTCGTCCGCCTCGCGGGCACCAGCAACACGCGCAACGCATTGACGATGACGACGACGTCGATGACTTCCTGAACGACCGCACCTGCGATCGGTTGCAGGAATCCGGCGGCGGCAATCGTCATTGCAGCAAACGACAGCGACATACCCGCCACCACGCTTTCGAGCGCGATACGGCGTGACCGTCGTGCGATACGGATCGCATCGACGAGTCGGTCCAGCCGATCCACCAGCAGTACCACGTCGGCCGCTTCGGAAGACGCCGCGGCCCCCCGCGCGCCCATCGCGATACCGACGTCGGCCGCCGCGAGTGCCGGTGCATCGTTCACACCGTCGCCGACCATGATCGTCACGCCGTCCTTGCGGGCAGCCTCGATGGCGGCAAGCTTGTCCGTGGGCGTCTGCTCGGCGCGCACGTCGGTGACACCCAGCAGCTCGCCCACGGCCTGTGCAATGTCACACCGGTCGCCCGTCAGCATGACGAGGCGCTCGACGCCCTCGCGTTTCAGTAACCGCAATGCCCTTGGCGTTTCCAGTCGCAGCTGGTCGGCCATCTGAATCGCGCCGGTCATCACGCCATCCACGCCGACGAATACGGCAGCCCCGCCCTCGGCCGCGATCCGCCTCAGGAACGCGTCGCTCCATGGTTCAACCGTCGATCTGGCGGAAACGTACTCGAACTTGCCGATCGCGACCGTCCGATCGTCGACCCGGCCCGTCACGCCCTCACCCGCCGTTTCCACGACGCCCGACGGCGGCGACAGATCGATGCCACGTTCGCGTGCGGCGATCGTCAGCGCATCCGAAATGACGTGACCTGACGCCTGGGCCAACGACGCCGCCCAACGCAGCACATCGTCCGTTGCGATGCCCCCGCCGCATTCGATCGAAACGATACGCGCCTGCCCTCCGGTCAACGTCCCTGTCTTGTCGAAGAACAGAATCGACGCTTGAGCCAGGCGTTCCAGCGCACCGCCGCCCTTGACCAGCACGCCGCGTCTCGAACAACGCGACATGCCCGACACAATTGCGACCGGAACCGCAAGAATCAACGGACAAGGCGTGGCCACGACGAGCACGGCGAGCGCACGAGCGACATCGCCGGTCATCAGCCAGGAGAGCCCCGCGACGAAAAGCGAGGCCAGTACGAAAAGCGCGGCGTAGCGATCCGCGAGACGCACGGACGGACTGCGCTCGCGTTGCGCGCGTTCGACCATGCGGACGATACCGGCAAACGTACTGTCGCCTGCCGTCGTGCGAGCGACCATTTCGAACGGCGCGCCGACGTTGACCACGCCGCTGCACGCGCTTTCTCCGGCACGTCGCGACTGGGTGGACGACTCGCCCGTCAGCATGGATTCGTCGAGTTCCGCGTCATCGCTCAACGTGCCGTCGACCGGCACGAACTCGCCGCTTCGCACGAGGAGGCGGTCACCGGGGACGATGGTTTCCAGCGCAACGGAGCGCCATTCGCCGTTCTCGAACCGGGTTGCCCGTCGAGGGGCGCGGCCGAGCAGCGCGGTCATCTCGCGTTGCGCGCGGTGCTGCGCATACTGTTCCAGCGCGCGGCCGCTAGCCAGCATCAACGCGATCACTGCCGCTGTCAGGGTCTCGTCCAGCACGATCGCGAGCCCGATCGCCAGCCACGCGAGCACGTCGATGCCGGCCTGGCGCCTCGCCACGGCTTTTGCTAGCGATACCGTCAACGCGAGCAGGATCGGCAACGTACCCGCCAGCCAGGCGATTCGCGCGAGCGACGGCAGTCCGAACGCCATGCACACGCCTCCCGAGGCGAGCGTGACGGCCGCGACGATCAGCAGCAAGAGGTCGATCGACCAAGGGATTCGAGACATGACGCTTTTTCCGATCACTGGGCATGGACTGGTTTGCACCGCTCGATTCCGGTTGCAGACAGCGTGGCCCCAGTCTAGGAAACGTGGTGGCAAGTCCGTTGACTTGGGTCAGGATGGCGCGCCTGCCGCGAAGCGCCGGCATGACACCCGGCTTGATGTGAGTCAAGCCGCCTGTCCCTTTTCTCGGCAAAATCGAAACGTGACACTGGATAGCGTGGAGCCGATACCGTGCAGACGCTGGCGCTTCTGTTCCTGCTGATTCTTCTGCTGAATCTCGTGCCCGCGTTCGCTCCCCCTACCTGGATGGCGATGTCGTGGGTCGGGTTCAATCTGCCTGACGGCAATCCACTGATCTTTGCCGTCGCAGCGGCAGGCGCGGCCACGACCGGCCGCGTCATCCTCGCCACTTTCGCAAGGTCGCTTGTCCGCTCACGCTGGATGCGGGAATCCGACCGCGAGAATATAGACGTCGCCGCACAATGGCTGAAAAAGCACCGAACGCTGACCGTCGGCGCGTTCTTCTTCTATGCATTGAGCCCGCTACCGTCGAACTACCTCTTCATCGCATACGGACTTTCCGGGCTGCCGCTCAGAATCATCGCGGCGGCGTTCTTCATCGGCCGCGCAACGACCTATGCGGTCTGGGCGCAACTCGGCCGCTTTGCGTCGACCCGACTGGACCTGGAATCGCAACTCGAAGGCACCTACCTGGGCGGATACTTCATCGTCACGCAACTGGTGTTGCTCGGCGTCGTCTTCGCGTTGATGAAGCTCGATTGGCGCGCGCTCTTCAATGAACACCGGTTGACGTTCCAGCGCGGTCGTGGCCCGCGCAGCTCCGGATGACGTCGGCAGGCGCCGGGCCACGGGTAGCCGTCCGCGTACGCACCGTCGGTGCGCTTGACGCGCATCAAGCCGAAAGGGGCGGCAGTCGGCTGCAATAAGATTCGTCGCACGCGAGCCCCCGGGCCGGCCGGCCCGATCCCGCGACATCGAGCAAACGGGAACGTGCCGTTTCCGTTCGACCGCAACCCGCCGGCGCCGCAGCATGCACGCGCACGGCATCGATCCGTTCACCATGCCCCGAGCACCACGCCTGCCGTTCAAGTCGAGTCGCGGAGCCGCACGACGCGAAACCCTGCAATTCGATCGCGCATTGCGCCGGCCCGCCAACTATCCCCATCCCGCCGGCCGGATCGAACGGATCGAAACGCACCTGTCCGTCGTGTATCTGGCAGGGCGTTATGCATACAAGCGCATCAAGCCCGTCCGCTTCGCGTTCGTCGACCTCGTGCGCCCCGCGCAGCGGCGCCGCTGCGCGCTCGCCGAATGCACGCTCAACCGGCCGTTCGCCGGCCCGCTGTACCTGGGCGTCTGGCCGCTCGTCGCGCAGGGCCGGCGCAGTGCATTCGGCCCGCCCGTGGCGACCGCCGCGCGCCGGCACCGACACGCCGCGGTGCCGGGCGAGCATGTGGTGCGCATGCGCCGGTTCGATGCGGATGCAATGCTGTCGGCACGCAGCGCATCGCACGACGTGGGCCTGACCGATGCGGATGCACTCGCGGTGACGCTGGCTCGCCATCACCTTCACGCGCCCCGCCGTGCGCCGCGCGGCCACCCGGGCAGCGCGGCCAGCGTCGCGGCGCAATGCCGGCCGTTGCGCGACACGCTCGACGTCACCGTGCCCGGGGAAGCCGCGCTGCGCCGCTGGTACGAGGCCGAGCTGGCCCGCATCGCACCGCTGCTCGCCGAGCGGCATGCGCACGGCTTCGTGCGCGCGTGCCACGGCGACCTGCATCTCGACAACGTCGTCCGCTGGCGCAACCGCATCCTGATGTTCGACTGCATCGAATTCGACGACTCGCTGCGCTGGATCGACGTGGCGAGCGATCTCGCGTTTGCGCTGATGGATTATTCCGCCCGCGGGCGAACCGACTGCGCCCACTGTCTCCTGTCCGGATGGCTCGCCCGCACGGGCGACCATGCGGCGCTGGGCGTGCTGCCGTGCTACTTCGTCTATCGCGCGCTGGTGCGGGCAATGACCGCGCGGCTGCGCGGCGACGAAGCGGCGCGCGGCCGCTATCTGCGCGTCGCGTCGGATATGGCGCAGACGCGGCGCGATGCGCAACCCGTGCTGCTTCTGTGCCGCGGCTTGTCCGGCTCGGGCAAGTCGGTGGCCAGCCGCGCGCTGGCGGAACAGATCGGCGCGATCCGGCTGTCCAGCGATGTCGAGCGCAAGCGCGACGCCTGCGCGCCGGAGCACACCCGGCTGCCCGCCGCCGCGTACTCGGATACGGCAATCGACGCGACCTACGACAGGCTCCGCGAACAGGCCGGCGTGGTCCTCGCCGGCGGCTACACGGCGATCGTCGACGCGACGTTCCTGCGCCGGCACAACCGGACGGCCTTCATCTCGCTCGCCGCGCAGCTCGGCGCGCGCGTCGCCATTCTCGACTTCACCGCGAGCCGGGCGACGCTCGCCGCGCGTGTCGCGGCCCGGGCCGCGCTCGGGCACGATGCGTCCGACGCCGACACTGCCGTACTGGCCACGCAGATCGCGCATGCCGAGCCGCTGGACGGCTCCGAGGCCGCGATCGCGATCCGGTTCGAGACCGACTGCGATGTCGCGGCGTACGGTGACCGCGCATTCTGGGCGCCGTTGTTCGCCGTGCTACGCACATAGCCGCGCGGTGGGTGGCACCCCCGGAAAACGGCGCCGGCGCCGGCGCCCACGACGGGCGCAGGGCCGGCGACACGTCGTTACGCGCGGAAACGCTGCTCCTCGATCTGCTGCAGCTTGCCGACTTCCGCGATACCGCCGAGCAGCCCCGCCAGATGCTCGACGATATCGTCGAGCGTCACGATGCCGGAGAGACGGCCCTCATCGTCGACCACCGGCAAGCGCCGGATGCCCGACCGGCGCATCTCCTCGAGCGCGACGCCGATCTCGTCGGTGTCGGACACGACGACCAGGCCCCGCGACATGATCTGGCCGGCCGTCACGCCGCCGGGATCGTCGCCGCGGGCCATCACCTCGATCACCAGGTCGCGGTCGGTGACGACGCCGATCGGGATGGCATCGCCCTCGCGATACTCGATGACGACGATATCGCCGACATGCGCGTGCCGCATGCGATCGGCCAGTTCGAGCGCACTGCATTCCACGGTGCAGGATTCGACCGGCCGGGTACTGATTCTTCCGATGTGCATGATGAGGCTCCTGTTGCGCTTTCGATGGAAGCACGCACGCGTATCGCCCGACGGCGGCGACACGAGCGGCGCCGCGCACTTCGCCCGCCCGGGCGGCATGCTCGGCGCGCTCGTTTGTCTCGCCCTCTGGAGAAAGCGCGGGGACGTGCACGCGTAGCCCGGTTCCCGCCCTCGGCGGGAACCGGGCTCCTAGATGCTGAGATACCCCTGGAACAGCCACGGCGGGCCGGGTCGGTCGCCGGACACACCCGACATGCAGACGCCCGCGGCAGGCGCGCAGATTCCCGAGAAGCCGGGTGAGCCGTCCGGCCAGAACGACGGCACGAACGAGAATTCGCCGTTGACCGTCATGACGAAATCGCGGTTGAACGGCGACGGCGCAAAAATCGTCACCTCGCGGAAGAACGGCGTGCCGTCGTGGTGCACCGCGCCGTGCGCGAATGCCCCTCTCGAGTCGTAGCGCGCCGGCAACGCATAGACCCTGCCGCCGCGCTCCACGGTTTCGGCCGGCGTGTACACCAGCTCCACACCCGGATAAGGCAGGCGATAAGGCTCGCGGCAAGCCGGGCCGTCCGGCCCGACCACGAGCGGCGGATGCGCCCAGAGCGACAGCAACAACGGGCTCGTGTGCTGTGCGAAATATTCGGAAAGCCAGTTCATGGTCAGTCCTCCCGCGGACGGTCGTCGGTGTGCAAGCGCGGGGCAGTCCAGCCGGTTCGGCACGCTTGCGCCGACGGCCCATCCAGCGTCGCATGCCCCGCTGCGCCACGCTCGATGCCTGGACGATCGACCTCGCGTCGCCACGCATCGATCGGATGCCTGAACGACGTCGTCAGCGAACGCCCGGTGTGTTCCGGTGCCGGATCGGCAAGCTGCCTGCCGGCGGCATTGCTCATGCCGCCTCGTCTTGCCGTCGACGATGCATTCATTCTCGATCGCGCCGCGCGGCGTGCGTTGACGGAAGTCAATCCGCACCGCGCGGTGCGATCGGCGTCGACTCGTCACGTCACGCCACGCCACGTCGCATTTGACGAGCGCGCGCACGGTCAACGGCCGAACGTGCGCGTATGGTCGTCGTAATCGAACAGCCCGGCGTAGCGGCCCCAGTCGGTCACGACGCGCAGCGCCTGATCCGCGCTGCGCGGATCGAGATGATCCTCGAGTTCCAGTTCGAAACGCTCGCGCGGCGCGCGATGCCCGGCGCGCTCGTCCAGGACTTCGTCGATATGCGCGCCAAGCGGCACGAATTTGACGACATGCTCCCGAAACAGGCGCCGCCGGGCCTCGTCGTCGCTGTGCGCGAACAAGTGGCCCGCCGCGCTCAGCCTGATCGTGCGATCGTGCCACTCGGCAAAGGCGAGCAGATGGAGCGCAGCGGCGGTCGAATGGAGCGCGTCGGCCCGCAGCGCGAGCGCCGACGCAATCGTGCCGAGTTCAGCATGGCCGTCGTACGGCGGGGCCGCGAGGGTCTCGACGAACCCGGCGAGATGATGGCTCGTCACGTCGGGCAGCGTCATGGCCAGCGCGCCGCCGGCCGCGTCGCGGGCCTCCGCCGCATCGGCGATGCGGGCGGTCAGCGTCGCGTAGATCTTGCCGACGATCGCCTGGAAGGCCGGGTCATGCCGGCTGCGCGGACGCGGCAGCGGCACGTTCAGCGCGGCGTCGATGCGCGCCGGGGCGGCGCCGAGCACGAGGATGCGATCGCACATGAGCACGGCTTCCTCGATGTTGTGGGTCACCATCATCACCGACCGGGTCGACAACTGGCGCGCATCCCACAGGTCGAGAAAATCGGTACGCAACGTTTCCGCAGTGAGCACGTCGAGCGCCGAGAACGGTTCGTCCATCAACAGCATGACGGGTTGGCTGACGAGCGCGCGGGCGAACCCCACCCGCTGGCGCATGCCGCCCGACAGTTCGCGCGGATAAGCCGATTCGAAACCGTCGAGCCCGATCATCTCGATCGCGGCGGCGGCCCGTTCGCGCACCTCGCGTGGCGGGAGGCTCAGCGCATCGAGTCCCAGCTCGACGTTTTCGACGACCGTCAGCCACGGGTACAGCGCGAACGTCTGGAACACCACCGCGATGCCGCCGGTCGGGCCGGCCAGCGGCGCCCCGCGATACGCGACCGCGCCGGACGAGGGCTTGACGAGCCCGCCCGCGATCCGCAGCAGCGTGGACTTGCCCGAGCCGGAGCGGCCGAGGAGCCCCAGTATTTCGCCCTCGCGTAGCGTGAGATCGATATCGGCCAGCACGTGCAGCGGCTCGCCGGACGGCTTCGTAAACGATTTGCAGACGGCGCGCATCTCGAGCACGGCCGGTGTCTGGCCGGACGACGGCGTGGCGGCATTCGCAACGTGCGCTTCCTTGCATTCACCGAGGTTCGCCACGCCAGTCTCCTGCGGGTAAGGGATCGGGTTCCGGCTCAATCGAGCCTCGTTCTGCGTTCCGCGAACGCATACATGGGGCGCCACACGAGCCGATTGGTCGCGATCACGAGCAACGACATGACGGCGACGCCGAGTGCGATGCGCGGATAGTCGCCGGCGTCGGTCATCCGCGCGACGTACGCGCCCAGTCCGCCGGCGTTCAGGCGCGTACTGCCCCAGCTCACGGCCTCGGCGACGATGCTCGCGTTCCATGCGCCGCCGGACGCGGTGATCGCGCCCGTCACGAAGTACGGCAGGACGCCCGGCAACATGACGCGACGCCACCAGGTCGCCGGCCGGACCCGGAAGCATGCGGCGGCTTCGCACAGGTCGGCCGGGAACGCGCTCGCCCCGGCGATCACGTTGAACAGCACATACCATTGCGCGCCCAGGATCATCAGCAGGCACAGCCAGATATCGGGCTCGAGACGGAAGCGCACGATCGCGAACACGGCGACCGGAAACAGCAGGTTGGCCGGAAACGCGGCGAGGAATTGCGTAACCGGCTGAACGCGTGCGGCGACGCGCGGCCGAAGACCGATCGCGATACCGATCGGCACCCAGATCGCCGAGGCGATCACGACCAGCACCGTCACGCGAACGAACGTGAGCGCCCCCGCGCCGGCCACGGCACGCAAGTCCGTCCAGGTCAGCGTCGCGCGACCGAGCCGGAACAGCACGTGCGCCGCATACGCGCCTCCCGCGGCACACAGCGCGAGCCAGAGCACATCGCCCGCATGGCGCGGCAATGCGATCCGGCCGCACCACGGCCAGGCTGCCCCATGCAGCCGCGCACGCGCCGCACGGCGCAACAGCATGCCGACCGGGGCGACCGCGCGCGCCATCCATCGCGATCGATGGAACAGGTCGAGCATCCAGCTGTGCGGCGCGACAGCGGGCGCGGCATCGCCGTAGCGGAATCGTTCCGACCACGCGACCAGCGGCCGGAACAGCAACTGGTCGTACAGGACGATCGCGATGCTCATCGCCACGATCGCCCAGCCGACCGCGGCCAGGTCGCGGTTCGCGATCGCCTGCGCGACGTAGGCGCCCACGCCGGGCAGGTCGACGTGCAGGTTGCCGACCGCGATCGCCTCGGACGCGACCACGAAGAACCAGCCGCCCGACATCGACATCATCGCGTTCCAGACGAGGCCGGGCATCGCGAACGGCACCTCGAGGCGCCAGAAGCGCTGCCATGCTGAAAGCCGGAAGCTGCGGCTGGCCTCGTCGAGATCGAGCGGCACCGTGCGCAGCGCCTGGTAGAAGCTGAACGTCATGTTCCACGCCTGGCTCGTGAAGATCGCGAAGATCGCCGCGCACTCGGCGCCGAGGATGCGCCCCGGAAACAACGACAGGAAGAACAGCACCGTGAAAGACAGGTAGCCGAGGATCGGCACCGACTGCAGCACGTCGAGTAACGGAATCAGCACCCGCTCGGCCGACCGGCTTCTGGCCGCCACGGTCGCGTAGACGAACGTGAAGACGATCGACGCGAGCAAGGCCGCGAACATGCGCGAGACCGTACGCAGCGTATAGCCCGGCAGCACCGCCGGAGACAGCGAGATGGCCGGGGGATGCGCAACCGCGAGCGGGCCGGCCATCTGGTGCGCCGAAATACCGGCCAGCAGCAGGAGACCGGTGACGATCAGCATCGCCGCGAGATCCCGCCAGCCCGGCACGGGCAGCGTCCAGCGCCCGCCTCTCAATACCTCCGCATGGTGCTCCACGGTGCCTCTCCCCGCCGATGATCGCGGTTCATCTTCCGGGGCAGACAGGCCGGCCCGGTTGACCTGAGTCAATCGTCCTGCGGCGGCCGGCACGCGTCGCGCCGATCGCGCCGCGGGCCTCGCTCATGCTGCTTGCTGCCTCGCATGCGCGTGTACGTCCGGCCCGCCGCCGCACTGCGCGACGCAGGCCGCCAGCGCCGGAGAAATCGACGCCTGTAGCGGCATCACGGGCGCCAGCGCGCGCACGAGATCCGGCAGCGTGGACAATTCGCGCAGCGCATGCATGCGGCTTTCGTCGAGCGTCGGGGCCGGGAGCCGCGCACCCGAGACCATGACCGGCTGCAACAGCGGCCTGCCGTCGACGCGCTCGCCATCGAGACCGATGCAGTCGGCGGCAATCCGCCCATCCGGGCCGTATTGCCGGAACACCTGCTTGCGCCCCGGCAGCGTCGCCTTGCCTTCCGAGCGCTTGCAGCGCGCCCGGCCGGCATACTCGACCAGCTTGTACGCGCAATCGAGGCAAGGCGCATCCGCCGACGTGCTCATCTGCGTGCCGATCCCGAAGCCGTCGATCGGTGCGTGCTCGCGGACCAGCGCCTGCAGCCGGTGTTCGTCGAGATTGCCGCTCGCGAAGATCGTGACGTCGGCGAGGCCGCCCCGGTCGAGGATCACGCGAACGTTGCGCGCATGCGCCGCAAGATCGCCGCTGTCGATCCGCACGCCCTTGATGCGGATCTGCTCGCGTGCGAGCCGTCGCGCCAGTTCGACCACCTTGTACGCCGCGCGCTCCGTGTCGTACGTATCGATCAGCAGCATCGCGTTGTCCGGCTGCGATCGCGCGAAGTGCTCGAACGCGAGCGTTTCGTCGTCGTGCGCCTGAACGTATGAATGCGCCATCGTGCCGTACGCGGGAATGTCGTAGCGCAAGCCGGCAAGCAGGGTCGCCGTCCCGGAGAATCCCGCCAGATAGCTGGCGCGCGCCGACAGCATCGCTGCCTCCGCGCCGTGCGCGCGCCGCAGGCCGAAGTCGACCAGCAGCCTGCCGTGCGCAGCCAGCGTGACGCGTGCAGCCTTGCTTGCGACGAGCGTTGCATAGTGGAGCAGGTTCATCACGCGGCTCTCGACGAACTGCGCCTCGCGAAGCGGCGCCGTGATCCGCAGGATCGGCTCGTCGGCAAAGAACACCGTGCCCTCCGGCATCGCGTCGACCGTGCCCGTGAAACGGAGGTCGGCGAGCGATGCGAGGAAGTCCGCGCGAAGGCGCCTGGTTCCGGCCAGCCGTTCGAGCACGGCGGCCGGCATGCGCAGCCGCTCCAGGTAATCGAGCACGGGCGCGAGTCCCGCCGCCATCAGGAACGCGCGCGGCTCCGGCAGCGCCCGTACGAAGAATTCGAAGCTGGCCGTGTCGTTCATGCCGGCATCGAAGGCGGCCTGCAGCATCGTCAGCTCATACCAATCCGTGAGCAACACGTCGTTCGCGTTCGCATCCTGCAAGAATCCGTCCATCATGCGTTCTCCCGCGCGGCACGCCGCGTCGACGCCGGCGGCCCGGTCGGCACAACCCAGCATGGATTGCCGCCCGGCGCCCGAATTGCGCGAGATCAAGGGGCTGCGGCACGATCGCCGGAGCCCGTTCGCACCGGCGCGGCGTTGACCGCATCAACGGCATGTCCGCGGCACGACCGGCAGCGCAAGTGATCCGGTCGCGCCGCATCATCCACGCTGCTTCTCCTCGAAATACGGCTGACGCGCCGCCACGAGGCGCAATTCGTCGAGCAGCGCAGCGGCCGCGCGCAGCAGATCGTCGAGCGACACGATGCCGACCAGCTCGCCGTCATCGCCGACCACCGGCAGCCGGCGCACGCCATGCTGGCGCATCCGTTTCGCGAGCAGCCAGAGATCGTCGTCGACGTTCGCGACCGCGACGGGCGCCGACATGACGTCGCCGACGAACAGCGACCCGGCCGGTGCATCGGGGCTCACCACGGCGAGCACGATGTCCCGGTCGGTCAGCATGCCGACCGGCTCGCATCGCCCTTCCCGTTCACGCACGACGACCAGGTCGCCGGCGTGGGCATCGCGCATCATCGCGGCCGCCTCGACGACGCTCGTCTGCGCGGAACACATGGCGACATCGCGGGTGCAAAGCATCTCGGCATTCATGTTCCCTCTCCCTGCCCGGGCGACGCGGATCGTCGGTCGACGCCGCCCGAAGATTCACGCAACGCGCATTCGATCGCCCCCATCGTGCATGGCATCGATCGATCCCGCCCGAGCGTCGGCTCGACGTCCCTCTTCAGTTCGCCACCCTTTTTCATGGTCATGGACTGCTGCCCCATCCCATGACGACAACCGTAGATCCGGCAGCAGCACCGGCGCTTGATACAGGTCAGCGTGGCGCACGCCGAGGCGTCTCGCTCGAGGTCCGGCCCGCCATCGTGAAATCGGCATGGCGACCGAGTCGCGGCCGGTCGCGCTCCGCGAGACGCGACACCATCTGGCGCCCCCGGTCCGACAGGCGCACGTGCGCCTCCGCGAGCGGCGCGGCATCCAGCCGGACGAGGCCCCGGTCCGCAAGACAATGAAGATCGGCAGGGTCGCCCTGCTGGCGTCGCGGCTCGCTGGCGAGCACCATCAGGATCGCGATTTCGTGGGGACTCAACAGGTGGTCGCCGTCGGTGTCGACCGGACGATTCCGGTGCGGTGCAGCGGGCGGTACGTTCGGCGTCGGCTCGCCGGGCAACATGATGATCTGAAGACTCGACGCGTGCGCGAACAGGGAAGGCATGATGGAGGCCCGTATCGTGAACATGAAGACGCAGACGGCACGGTGCGTGTCGGCCCTCGATCGTGACCGGCACGCGCGAACCTCCATCATCGCGCTTGCCGCGCGAGCGGTCTTGATGCAGGTCATCAAGCGCACGCACGCCCCCGCGACCACTCGCGATTCGTCTGACGCAATGCTCTCCGGCGCCCCGGTTCCCGTGCCCGTCAGTTGACCATTCAGCCTTTCGTCGCCCGATCGAAACACCGCGATACCGTACGCATCCTCGCGCCGGCTTTTTCGGGTGTTCGCTCCCGCTCTCGTTACATCAACGAAGTACTCCGAATCACTGGATTTTCTCGGATGAAACGGACGTCGTGTCCGGCTGCGTGAGCTTGCGTGAAATCAATGCGAAACGGACAACGGGAATCCACCATGCATCACCATCCTGGAGAGGTCCGCACATGAACTGGTATTACGACGTCGAACGCGAACTCGCCCATATCGAAGGATCCATTCGCCTGCTCGAACAGACACGAGACTACTTCCAGACTAAGACGTCGATCAACGATCCCGCGTACTGGCGCGCAAGACTGCACGCCGTCAGGGCGACGGCCGAGCAGGACAGGACGCTGTTGCGCCGAGCCGACGAGATCCTGGCGCTCCTCGAACGATTCTGATGTGTTCTCGCCGCCCGTTTGCATGCGCGCTGCGCAACGATCGGACGATTCGGGCGACATGAATCCGGAACGGGTGGCGCGCCTCGATCCATCCGTCGAAGCCCTCCCGGTCGGCGCGCTCGGTCGCACGCGGATCGGCCCGCGCAACCGTGCTTGACCTCCATCAACGTTTCATCGCGACATCGCTCATAGATTGCAGGGAAGCACGCGGGACGATTCGCTCCGCGAAACCGGAAGCCGATCATGCCGAACGAAACCGAAGCCCGCCACGCCTTGCTCATGCATCTCGGCAGCATCTTGCGAACGCTCAGTTGCGTGCTCGAATACGAGCCGGATGACAGGACGATCGACTCGCTGCTGGCGGCCCAGCCAATGCTCGCCGACGTGCCGCTGCTGAATCACGTGTTCGCGCACATGACCGTGCGCGAATTCACGCACGCGGTCCTCCACGCCTACTGCTTGTGGCCGCAGCGCCTGCTCGACAGCCCGCTCGACCGCGACGCACTCGCCGAACCCGTGTGCGCGTGGCTGTTCGCGGGCAACCCGGGTGGCTGGGCGCGCTACGTCGCATCGCTCGGCGCCGCGATCCCATGGTTCGGCCAGGGCCTCGCGCCGTCACCCGCATCCGGCGCGAGTGAAAAACGACGAGCCTGCGTCGAGCGGCGTCCATGACCTGCTCCGTGCTTGCGCCCAGGATCCGAAGATCAGCTTCCCGACGCTGATTCAGGTCAACCCGCCGCCGCGCAATCAGGCGACAGTAGACCTGTCCGAATTCCCGGCGGCTTCTCGCCGACGCGCCATGTGGTATGACTTGATCGAACGGCAACGGCAATGGTTGCGGACATGGGACGCGGCGGCACGATTCGCGCGCGGTTTCTGGCCTGGTGCGGCGGCGGCAAGCTATGCCGATCTGCTGGAGCCCTTGCTCGACCTGCATGCCGGCGCGCCACGGTTTGCGATCGACGCGATCGCCCCGGACGGACGACCACTCGACGTCGACGAAACGATCGCCGCCCATACCCCTTTTTGCTCGTTGCGCCGTTTCACGCGCCCCCGTGCGCCGCGCGTGATCCTGCTTTGCGTGCCGCTGGCCGGCCATGCGGCCGTGATGATGCGCGAAACGGTCGAGACGCTGCTGGCCGATGGTGACGTGTACGTCACCGACTGGATCGATGCGCGTGACGTGCCGCCTGACGCGGGTCGATTCGGCCTCGACGAATACGTGGCGATGTTCGACGGCTTCATCGATGCGCTGCTGGCCGACGCTCGGCCCGTGCACGTCGTCGCCGTCTGTCAGGCGACGGTCCCGTCGCTCGGCGCATTCGCGCTGCGCGCGCAACGCGGGGCCGCCCTGCCGGCGAGCCTGACGCTGATCGGCGGTCCGCTCGATGCCCGGATCAATCCGAGCGCGCTCGGGATCGCAGCCAGCTCGCATTCGCTCGCATGGTGCCGCTCCACGTTGATCGACACGGTGCCGCCCGGCTATCCCGGACACGGGCGGCAGGTTTTTCCGGCCTATCTGCAGCGCGCCGAGATCTCGATCGCGTACCCGCAACGCTACATGACGCTGCTCGATCGCTACCGACGCGCGGTGACGTGCGGCGATGCCGGCACACTCGCGCAAGCACGCCGGGCCCTGCGCGAATACCTGACGCTCCTCGACATGCCCGCCGAGTACTTCCTCGACACGGTCGACATCGTGTTCCAGCGCGCCTGCCTCGCAACCGGCACCTGGGACGTTTGCGGCCGGCGTGTCGATCCCGCCGCGCTGCGCGCCGTCGTGCTCACGACCGTCGAAGGCCGGCGCGATGCGGTCACCGGTGCCGGACAGACCCATGCCGCACTGGCCATGTGCAGCGGCCTCGCGGCGGATGCGCGGCAGCGCGTCGACATCGACGATTGCGATCACTACGGGCTGTTCACGGGCGAGCACTGGCGCACCGACGTTCATCCCGCCCTGCAGGCCGCATTTGCCCGGGCCGAAAGCGGCCGGCGGCACACGTGCGCGGCGTGACGCCGGCATCCGGTCGATGCGGACACGATCACACGGTCCGGCGCTCCGGCGGCCAGGCGCGCCGCCGCGGCCAACCCGCTCATGCCTTCGGCGGGCCCGCGTCGCGCGCCGCCTGTTCCGCGGCCGCCACGCGACGCTTGACCGCAATGAAGCTGTCGGGGCTGACCGACACCGAGTCGATGCCGCAGGCGACGAGGAAAGCGGCGAATTCCGGATGATCGCTCGGCGCCTGGCCGCAGAGGCCCACCTTGGCGCCCACGTCGTGCGCGGAGGCAATCACGCGGGCAATCATCCACTTCACCGCGTCGTTCCGTTCGTCGAACAGGCCGGCCAGCTCGGCCGAGTCGCGGTCGACCCCGAGCGTGAGCTGGGTCAGGTCGTTGCTGCCGATCGAAAACCCGTCGAAGCGCTGCGCGAACGCGCTCGCCAGAATGACGTTCGACGGGATCTCGCACATCACGTAGATCTGCAGGCCGTTATCGCCGCGCTTCAGGCCGTTCGCGGCCAGCACCTCGAGCACGCGGTCCGCTTCGTCGGTCGTGCGGCAGAACGGGATCATCACGATCACGTTCCTGAAGCCCATGTCGTTGCGCAGCCGTGCGATCGCCCGGCACTCGAGTGCAAACCCGTCGCGATAGCGCGGCGAGTAGTAGCGCGACGCGCCGCGAAATCCGAGCATCGGATTCTCTTCCTGCGGCTCGAACTGGGCGCCGCCGACGAGATGCGCATATTCGTTCGTCTTGAAGTCGCTCATGCGGACGATGACCGGCGCGGGATGGCAGACCGCCGCGATCCGTGCAAGGCCGCGCGCGAGCCGGTCGACGAAATATTCCGCCGGATCGTCGTAACCCGACGTCAGCGCCGCGATGGTGTGCTTCACCCGCTCGTCCTGCAATGCATCGTAGCGGGCCAACGCCATCGGGTGCACCTTGATGTGGTTGCCGATCACGAACTCCATGCGCGCGAGCCCGATGCCGTCCGCCGGCAAGCGCCACCACCTGAAGGCGGCGGCAGGATTCGCGAGGTTCAGCATGACCTGCGTGCGGGTGGCCGGCAGGTCGGCCAGGTCGATCGCCTCCACATCGTATTGCGCGATGCCTTCGTAGACGAAGCCGGCCCCGCCCTCCGCGCACGACACGGTGACTTCCTGCTGGTCGTGCAGCAGGTGCGTCGCGTTGCCGGTGCCGACGATCGCCGGCAATCCCAGCTCGCGGCTCACGATCGCGGCATGCGACGTGCGGCCGCCGTGATCGGTGATGATCGCCGCAGCGCGACGCATGACCGGCAGCCAGTCCGGATCCGTCGTGTGCGTCACGAGCACCGCGCCATCGACGAAGCGCGCCATGTCGCGCGGGCTGTCGATCACGCACACGCTGCCGGCCGCGACGGCCTCCCCGACGCTGACGCCGGTCAGCAGCTTCCGGCCCGTCTCGCCGAGCCGGTAGGTCTTCACGGCGCCGGCTTCACGCCGGGACTGCACCGTTTCCGGGCGCGCCTGCACGACGAACAGTTCGCCGCTCACGCCATCCTTCGCCCACTCGATGTCCATCGGCTGGCCGTAATGCGCCTCGATCGCACAGGCCCAGTGCGCGAGCGCCAGGATGTCGCGATCCGCCAGTACGAACGCGGCGCGCTCGGCTTTCGACGTCGGCACGTTGCGGGTCGGCGCATCCTCGTCGCGTGCATAGATCAGCTTGTGCGCCTTGCCGCCGAGCGTCTTGCCGATGACGGGGCTGCATGCGGCGTCGCCGAGCAAGGGCTTGAACACTTCATATTCGTCGGGATCGACGGTGCCCTGCACCACGTTCTCGCCCAGCCCCCACGCGGCGCTGATCAGCACCACCTTGTCGAAGCCGGTTTCCGTGTCGAGCGAGAACATCACGCCGGCCGCGCCGACATCGGAACGTACCATCCGCTGCACGCCGATCGACAGCGCGACACGCAGATGATCGAAGCCCTTTTCTTCCCGGTACGCAATCGCGCGGTCGGTGAACAGGGACGCGTAGCACCGCCGGCACGCAGCGAGCAACGCGCGCTCGCCGCGCACGTTCAGGTAGGTTTCCTGCTGCCCCGCGAAGCTCGCGTCGGGCAGATCCTCGGCGGTTGCGCTGGAACGCACGGCGACATCGACGTCGGCGCGGCCGGACTGGCTGCACAGCTGCCGATACGCGTCCCGGATCGCGCCGGCGATGTCGTCGGGCCAGTCGCCATGGAGGATCGCCCGCCGGATCGCCGCGCCGGCATCGGCGAGCGCCAGCTTCCGGGCGGCGAATGCGTCGAGCGTGCTGCCAATGACCTGGCGCAATCCGTTCGCATCGATGAACCGCCAGTACGCATCCGCGGTCGACGCGAAGCCGGGCGGTACGCTCACGCCCTGTGCAGACAGGTTGCCGATCAGTTCGCCGAGTGATGCGTTCTTTCCGCCGACGCGCGCCACGTCGCCGCGACGCAGGTCGCCGAACCAGACAATCGATGCTATCCCGTGATCCATGACGCGTCCTCCGGTCATCGCAGCCGGGCCGCGCACGGCAGGCGCAGGAAGCCGGCATTTCCCGGCGCGGGCGCGCCGGACACGCTCATCCTGGCGCCGTGCCGCGCCGGCTCCCGTGACCTGCATCAAGAACGGTCGCCAACGCGCGGATCGACAGCGTTTGACACGGGTCAACGGCTCACGCCGTTCGTCTCTTACGCTCGGATCAATGGCATATCGATCGCGCCACGCCGACGACAGGAGCCCGGACATGGATTGCATGCGTTTCACCCGATCGTCCGCCGTGGCAGCCGTCATTGCCTGGACCTGTTTCGTCGGACCGATTCATGCGCAGGAACCGGAATCGCCGGCCGCTGCCGCACCGTCCCGGGCCGTCGAAGTGCCATCGGAAAGCGAATCTCCCGCTCCCGTATCGATCCCGCGCAACCGCGGCGACGGCAAGACACGCGCGCAGGTCCGGCGAGAGCTGGAGCAGGCCGAACGGGTGGGCGAAATGAAACGCATCGACCGGTTCTTCGGCAGCGGCAGCTGATTGCCATTGCGCCGGCCCATGCCGTGCGCTGCGCTTTTCGAAAGGGACGATCGCCGATACAGGTCAATCCGGGGAATCGCACGCGTGGTCGCGATCAGCGTATGTCGCCCGCGTCCAGCGCGCGATCGACGAAGTTACGGCGCGCGCCGCGGCGACGCCTGCGACCGCACGCGCCGGATGGCTCGCGCGGCTCGGCGAGCCGGTGCTGGGCGCGATCCCGGTTCACGGCCATGCGATCGGACCCTACCGCGAAGCCGCCCGCCATCCGCCCCCGTCGCTCACTCGAACCGGCAAGCCGCGCGCGGCAGCGCCGAGAGCGTGTCGCTCGACAGTTTCAGAATGCCGTCGAAATTGGCCTGGTTGTCCGCCGGGCAGAAATCCGCGAGCGTCATGCCGTCCGGGCGCGTGTACTCGACATTGAACACGGCCTTGTTCAGCGCGACGAAGCTCGCGTAGTCGCCGCACTCGTGGAATCTGTTGCATTGCTCGTTGAGCGCCCAGTCGGCCACTTTCGCCATCGCGGCGGCGATACCCGAGCCGTTCTTCAGGCCCATCGACATCCCGCGATCGTGCGCGGCGGCGATCAGCGCCGTGTTGTACCGCAGCTGGTCGTCGCGCGTCAGCGGAAAGCCCGTTTCCTGGCGATAGCTGTCGTCGAGGTCCGGCTCGATGCCGTCGCAGCCCTTCTGCTTCGCCTGGTCGAGCCGCGCCAGCATCAGGGGCATCAGGATCGCGGTCTGGCGAATGTCCAGCCAGCGCTCGTGATCCTCGTATCCTTCGACGGGGTTGCCGAGCACGCTGTCCGGAAACTTGCCGGCGTCGCCACGCGTGTCCTCCCGCCCGCCCACCTCCATGTAGCAGACGACATAGATGCCCTTCGCCTTCAGGCGCCGGATCGTGCCGGCATCGGTCAGCTCCATGTCGACGTCGAACATCTTGCGCGGGTTGTTCACGCCGTCCAGCACCGTCTCGTTGATCCGGTTGCCGTCGATCTGCCATTGCCAGCTCGTGCCGGGCACGAGCGGTTTCCACGTGGCGGCCTGCGACGCACGCGCCGGGGCGGCCGCGAACGCGCTGCCGGACACGGACGAATCGGAATCGCCGCCGCACGCCGCGAGCAGCAGCATCAGCACGAATGAAGCGAACGATCTTGCGGACATGGCGAATCCTTTGCGCTGTTGGCGGCTTGTCAGGATGCGAAGGTGCGAGGAAGACGCGTGCAGCGGGATGCGGGCGATGTCGCAACCGATGCTGCATCGGTATGGGAATGCGCGAGGTACGTGCGGATGGTAGGCGGGAACACCCCGCCCATCTGTTCCGATTTGTCGAATTTTGTCGTCCCGGCGGCCGCGATCCTGCGGATCCGCGTGCATTCGGGCGGCAACTGCCGTTCAACGCATGCACTCGGCGATGCCTCCGGTTGCCAATCGTGAATGTCGGAGACCATGCGAAACTTCGTCGCCATGACACGGGCGCTCGCATGATCTCCTTCCAGCCCGGCTGCGTTCACTTGCCAGGCGCGAGGCCGTTGGCAAACCGGTTCGTATAACCGAGCGTCCCGACACCGCCGATCGAATTGCACGTCGACGATGCGGCGCCGGGAGGACAATCGACGTCACGGTCGAACGACCAGAAGTGGACACCCGCGAGACCATTCTGTTTCACGAACTGCGCGACGGTGTCCGCATCCGCCGGCGTAAAGGTTTCGCCGACCACATCGTTGCCGCCGATCATCGGCGTCAGCTCGATCTGGCTGTACGGTACGCCCCAGTGATCGTGCAGGTTCATCGCCGCCTGGATCGCCGACTGGCCCATCTGGCAGGTGCCGTTCGCAACCACGCAGTTCCCCGCCCCGGCCGACCCGTAGTCCATCGTCATCAGGTCGATGGTGTAGTTCTTCAGGCCGACCGCCTGGATCGCCTGCATGACCCAGTCGCCATACACGTTGAAGCTGTCGGGGGCGCTGGCGCCCCAGGAGCTGGCCGTGGTCGCGCCCTGCTGGGAAGGGGCCAGTGTCGCCAACGTAAAGCTGAAGCGCAGGCCGGGATATTTCTGCTGGGCGAATGCCACACGCCGCACGAGATCGT
This sequence comes from Burkholderia sp. SRS-25, assembly GCF_004343765.1. Lineage (NCBI taxonomy): Bacteria > Pseudomonadati > Pseudomonadota > Betaproteobacteria > Burkholderiales > Burkholderiaceae > Burkholderia > Burkholderia sp. SRS-25. Next base: position 271,225 of record NZ_PTXM01000009.1, on the reverse strand, counting down.
TGATCACCTGTTGCGTCTGCCCGCCCTCGATATCGAAGTCGATCCCGATCAGGTTGCTCGATGCATAACGATCGATGAAGGCCGCCATGCCCGCATCCGTCCCGCACGTGAACATGCCGGCCGCGCCGCCGGTGGAAATCACGTAATTCACGTTGGCCGCAGTGAAAAGCGGCACATTGGCAGCCGCCATCGCGCCGCCGTCGACGCCCGCCCAGTTCTCGCTGCCGCATTCACCGGTCGCGAACGCGAGCGTCAGCGTGCGTACGCCGGGTGGCAGCACCGACAGCACCGGGCTCATCTGACCGGTGACGTTCGTCGAGATGACGTTCGTGTTCCAGTTCATCGAAATCGTCGCGTCCTTGTACGGGCTATAAACGAATGCCGGCGCCGTGCCGGTACCCGCCCCGCCCGCCGCGGCAGCGCCGGTGCCGAAAGACGACCATGCCAGCAGAAGCGCCAGCGCGCCCCTCACGGTCGATCGCTTCATGATTCCAGTGTCTGGGTTGCGCTTCATTTTCATGCCCTCGATTCCGGTCTGGCTCATGATTTCCCCTTTCGATTGACAACGCTCCGCCCAGGTCGAATTCAAAAGAAATCAACCTGACAAATTGCCGCTTGAAGACAAATTCCGATATTGATTCCGTCTTTATCTCAATGACGGAAAACAATTCGACGACCGATGTAGTGATCCTTCAATCCAGCGCCGGCACTTCGATTTGTTATACTACATAATCATCAGGCATCAACCTTGGAATCGATTCTTTCCATCAATATCGAAACCCGAAATATTCACGCGATCGCATCGCCATATTGCAATTGTCGCGATTCGATAATTCAAACGGATAGCTCGCAGCCATCCGACTGATTGTTCAAATCGACGAAATTCAGGCGATGCGATCCGGCCGTACGACGGCGTCGCGCGGGTGGGCGAAGAGGCAATGATGGTGCTGCTTCGGCAAGCCGAGCTGGACACTGCCCGGTCGGTCGGCGAGCGCATCCGCGCTCTTGAGCGGTGTTCTTCCCTTCATGACGCCCCGGCCATCGCCGGGCGCGTCATGTCGCGGCAATATCAGAACGGGCTGCGAGTCGTATCGCCGTTCGTGAACGTCGCGTCGACGACCTGATAGAACGCCATCGCCGTATCCGCGACTTCCCAGACCGCCAGGATGACGTGGTAACCGCTACGCATCGGCAACCGGCACTGGTGAATGGTCGGCTGCTGTGGCACCAGGTTCGCGTTCGGGTCCCAGTATGGCTGGCCGGGATTCTGGATCGTGCAGAACGGCGTGGGCTCGAACTGCGCGCGCGTGAGCTTTTCCGACGGGTTCCAGTCGGCGCGTGTAATGAAGTAGTTCCAGCGACGCGTCTTGTGCACGGCGCTGAATTCCCATTTGAAATTCTGCAACGCGCCCGGCCGCAGCGGGATCTTCTGCCAGCGGCTCGGCGACTGCTCGTTCAGCACGGGCAGCGGGCCGTTCGTGCTGGCGCCGGCGATTTCGCCGTCCGGCGGCGGTGCGGCATTCTTCGCGTCGGCCGGCGCGAACGGATCGGACAGGCCGCTTTGCGTCGCGGGGAAGAACTTGCCGTTCTCCATCGCGTTCGCGTGCCAGGCGTCGACGGGGCAGTTCGGATTCTGCCCTTGCGTGCACAGCACGATACGCGAAGGCGGTTCGGTCAAGCGGCCGTGCGCGTGAGCACCGGCCGCCGCGACCAGCAATGCCACGCCGGTCAATGTGCATGGCATCACGGAAGCAACGTATTTGCGGATGATCTTGTTCATGCGCCCTCATGACATTGATGTCGGAACGGATATGCGCATATCGGGCCTGCCGCAAGATCCCCGGCAGGGGTTCCTGTCGACACGTCGTCGCGCACACTGATCGGCAAAAGCGGCAACCCGATGAAACCGCGGCACGCGATGATCAATCGCCGCGCTTTCTGACAAATCACTTTCACCGAACCGAACCTTATCCGCAAAAACCGGAAAAATAAACGCTCCGCATCGATAGTTTTTTAATTTTGATCAAAAGCCTGATTCGTTATTAATTTCAACCGGTTTTATTTCGACTTCAATTACACGACATTGAATAAACCGCCAATTCATTAAAACACCGGCACCGATCGTTCGGCAGGCGGCTTTGCGCGCCGCACTGGCCCTTCGTCGCACGTCGTCGCTTCGACCGATGAAACAGTCGTGGCCAGTGGAAGATTTCCATGGCAGCCGGCGGGCCGCCAGCTTTGCCAGAGCCCTTCATTCTTCACGCAGCCAATCCCGTCGCTGAAGCAACCGTGAGATTCCGGTTGAACTGCGTCATGCAGTTCAGGTCGAGCGCGCGAATCTGCTCGGTCATGAAATCGACGAAGATCCGGATGCGCGTCGGCAAGTGTTGCCGGCTCAGATAGCAGATGTAGTGGCCGCGATCTTCCGGCACATGCTTCGCCAGCGCGACGACGAGTTCGTTCGACGCGAGATGGTCGCGAATCTGGTAGCCGGCCATCTGCGCGATCCCCGCTCCGTCCAGCACCGCGCGCAATACCAGATCCGCGTCGTTGAACGTGAGGCGCGAGGCCGGCAGGTACTTCTGCAGGCGGCCGTCGACGTTGAACTCCCATTCGAACAGGCGTCCGCTCGCGAACCTGAAATTGACGCACGCGTGCCGATCGAGGTCTTCCAGGCTCTTCGGGAGACCATGCGTCGCCACGTACGACGGCGCCGCGCAGAGCGCCATCTGCATCGGAATCAATTGACGGGCGATGATGCTGGAATCCTCGATACGCCCGTTGCGGAACGACACGTCGATCCGCTCTGACACCAGGTCGATCGGCCGGTCATCGAGCACCAGGTCGATGTCGATGTCCGGGTACGCGTCCGCGAATTTTGCCAGCAGCGGCGCCACGACCTTCCTGCCGAATCCCACGGCCGAGCTGATGCGAATGAGGCCGCGCGGCGGCCCCTGCCGCAACTCGAGCATGTCGTTCATCGCTTCCACGATCTGCGCCACGCCCTGATGGCAGTTCTCGAAGAATCGCCGGCCCTCGCAGGTCAGTTCGGTCGTGCGCGTGGTCCGCTGGAACAGCCGCGTGCTCAGCTGCGCCTCCAGCTTCTGGACGTTCCGGCTCACGGCCGGCCGCCCGACGCCGAGCCGTTCGGCGGCCTTCGTGAAGCTTCCCTCGCTCGCCACGGCAACGAACGCCAGGATGCCCGCGTAGCTCGCACCGAAGCTCGCCGAGAGTGCATCGGCACGACCGGCCAGGTCGCGCCGCACGCCGTACTCCGATGGTTCCGAATGATTCATTTCCCGCTGCCCCCATGCCGATCATCCCGATTGCCCGCTATCCGCGGGTGCCCGCGAACCGTCGCACGTGCGAACGCGAATCAGCCTCGCGCAAGCCAGGTGTCGAGACCGATGCGGCCGAGTCGCGCATTCCCGAGCGGCACCAGCGAGGTTTCCTCGACGCGGCCGCCGTAGTAGCGGGCCTCGCGGTCGGTCACCACCGCGCGCGGATCGCCGACCGACTTCAGGTAGCGCGCGACGATCTCCGCGAACGGCGCGCGATCCGGGCCAGCGATCTCGACCGTGCCGTTCTGCGGCCCGGCGAGCGCGGTTTGCGCGACGAGCGCCGACACGTCTTCCGCGGCGATCGGCTGAAACAGGCCGTCGCCGATGCGGACTGTGCCGTCTTGCGTGCTGAAGTCCGCAATGCCGCCGATGAATTCCATGAATTGCGTCGCGCGCACGATCGTGTACGGCACGCCCGCCGCTTCGATCGCCTGTTCCTGCGCGACCTTGGCGAGGAAATAGCCGTTCTCCGGCATCCGGTCGCAGCCGACGATCGACAGCGCGACGTGATGGCGCACGCCCGCGGCCACTTCGGCCTTGCCGAGATTGCGTGCCGCCGTGCGGAAGAAATCCAGTACCGCCTGCGGCTCCCACGACGGCGCGTTCGCCACGTCCACGACCACATCCGCGTCCGTCAACGCATCGGCCAGGCCCTCTCCCGTGACGGTATTGACGCCGGTGCTCGGCGAGGCGGCCAGCGCCTGATGACCGGCTTCTTCGAGCAGCGTGACGACACGTGAGCCGATCAGGCCCGAACCACCGATGACAACGATTTTCATCGCACAATCTCCTGACGATTGAATTTGACTTGAACGCGACCGGGCATGACGGGTGCCGGATCCGGAGAAGGCGGCCATGTCCGTCGCATCGCGTGACCCAATTGTGGAAGAATCATGTCCTATCCATCAGTGCCAAGAATCGGCGATCGGACTAGTCCAAGCCGAATCCGATCCTGCGATCCCGTTGCTGCGCTCATTACCAGAGAGGCCGTGATGTCCACGCCCACCCTTCCGCTGACCATCGAAATCGACCGGCAGCACCAGTTGCCGCTCTACCTGCAGATTTGCGAGCGGTTCAGGGCCGCGATCGCCGCCGGCCACCTGCGCCCCGGCGACCGCGTACCCGCGCTGCGCGGCCTGGCGACGCAACTGAACACGGCGCGCGGCACCGTCGAACAGGCCTACACGATCTTGGTCGACGAGGGCTATCTGCAAATGCGCGGCGCGGCAGGCACGTTCGTCTCGCCGTCCCTGCCGGTCTCGCTCACCCGGGCGTCGCCTCCGCGCACCGGCGCACCGACGAACCGGCCCGGCGAACAGGCGGGCCTGCAGCGGGCGGCGGCCCCTGCGGCCTCGTCGATCCCGGCCGCCGACAGCCTGCCGCCGCGGCGCACGCAGCCGATCGCCGTCGCGCTGAGTGGCGAGCCGAGCCCGCTGCAACCCGGGCTCCCGGCGCTCGATGCGTTTCCGCGCAAGGTCTGGCACCGGCTCGTGTCGCTGCGCGCGCGCAGCGGCGAACGCGCGCTGCTCGGCTATCCGAATCCGGCCGGCTACCGGCCGCTGCGCGAACACATCGCCACCTATCTGACGCTGTCGCGCGGCGTCACCTGCGTGCCGGACCAGGTCTTCGTCACCGGCGGCTACCGCGCCACGCTGGAACTCGTGCTGCGCAGCCTCGCCCGGGCGAACGACCGCGTGTGGTTCGAGGATCCCGGCTATCTGCTCGCCCGCGGCTTCCTGTCCGAGACCGGCGTGCAACTCGTCCCCGTCCCGGTGGACGACGAAGGGATCGACGTCGCGCGCGGCATGGAACTGGATCCGCAAGCCCGCTTCGCGCTGGTCACGCCGTCGCATCAGAGCCCGCTCGGGCATACGCTGTCGCTGTCCCGCCGCATCGCGCTGCTCGACTGGGCGGCCACGACGTCGGGGTGGATCGTCGAGGACGACTACGACAGCGAGTTTCGTTATCTCGGCCGGCCGCTGCCGGCGCTGAAGAGCCTTGACCGACGCGATCACGTGATCTATTGCAGCACCTTCAGCAAGGCGATGTATCCCGGCTTGCGGCTCGCCTACGCGGTCGTGCCCGAGCGCGCGGTGGAGCGGGTCGAGCGCGTGGCATGCAGCATGAATGCCGGTTCGCCGCCCCTGCTGCAGGCTGCTCTCGCCGATTTCATCGAACAGGGTCACTTTGCGCGGCACCTGAAGCGGATGCGCGCGCTGTACGTCGAGCGCCGCATGCTGATCGTGCACGCGCTGCGGCAGGCGTTCGGCGAGCGGCTGATCGTCGAATTGCCGGTGGGCGGCATCCAGTTCGCGGTGCAGTTCACCGACGGGCCCGACGGACCGGTCGACGACGTCGCCGTCGCTGCCCGCGCGCGCGACGCCGGCCTCGCCGTCGTGCCGCTGTCGATCTGGTATATGAACAGCCACACGCGGCAAACGCCGCGCGGCCTCGTCATCGGGTTCGCGAACATCGTCGACGCGAACGAAGCGCAGCGTCACGCGCGAACGCTGCGCGCCTGCCTGGACCGCTGACGCGCGGCGCGCAACGGCGGGCGTCGCGTCACGCTCCCGATTGGTGCCCGAAGGGAAACATTGATTCGCCCGGAGCGGCCATACCGCCGCCGATCGTGCTCATCTAGCATGGAGCCGTCTTTTCCCGTAGACCCGCCAGGGATCGTGCCGCACCGGAAGATCGCCGCAGGGCGCGTGCGATCGTTCGCTCCACGCGTCTTTGGAGACGATATCTGCCCGGGGCCGCGCAGCCCCGTTCGCCACACGCTTCGACACACGACTGACCGGGAATCGAAGCGGCGCTGAACTCGAGCACGCATCATGGACGACAAGAAGCTCCAGGCCCCTCCGCTTTCCCTCCTCGACCGGTATCGGGGCCACGCGTTTCAGCCGCTCTATACGACGAGCGTCACCGTGACCGGCGGCGAGACCGGACACGGCCGCGCGTCGGGCGTCGTTCGATCCGACGACGGCTGTCTTGCCCTCGATCTGCGCCTGCCCGCCGAACTCGGCGGCCCAGGCGGCGGCACCAATCCCGAACAGCTTCTCGCCGCCGGCTACGCCGCGTGCTTTCACGGCGCGCTGAACCTGCTCGAGCAACGCGCCTGCACCGCGCCGGCCGAGACCGCCGTGGAAGTTCGGGTTGCGTTCGGCCGTGATCCGATGGACGGCGGTCATGCGTTGATCTTCGAGGTTCGCGTCCGGATGCGCGGCGTCGAGCGAAGCATCGCCGAAGAGCGGGTGCGCGCCGCGGAGCGCCTGTGTCCGTACGCCAAGATGGCCAGGCAAGGCGCCGTCAATCTCGTGACCGTCGTCGACTGACCCGGCCGCGCGTCGTGCGGCGCCGCCGCCCGCTGCGCGTGCCGCGACACGCTGAGTCCTCGATGAGGCCAAGGACATGCATCTCGGAAAATCCTACAAGCTGGCGGAATTCCTGATCTGGACGCGCTGGAAAGTTTACGAGCTCCTCGTTTTCGGGACCGTCCCGGTCGTTCTGTACACGTTCTTTTCGGTCAGATGGTTGTCGATCCCGCTGACGATCGTGGCGCTCCTCGGCACCGCGACGTCGTTCATCGTCGGCTTCAAGAATGTCCAGACGTACAACCGCGCCGCGGACGCGCTGGACATCTGGACCGGCATCCTGAGCAGGAGCCGTCGCTGGGGCCAGGTCGTGCAGGACTTCGTCGGCGACGAAGAGATCGCGCGAACGCTGGTCCATCGCCATCTGGCCTGGCTCACCGCGCTGCGGTACGACTTGCGCCGCCCGCGCGTATGGGAAAGCACGAACAAGCGCTACAACGCGGAATACCGCCGGTTCTATCGCGTTCCGGAGTGGGAAAAGGACATCCGCGAGCTGCTCCCTGCGTACCTGTCGCCGGCTGAAGCGGCACAGGCGTGCGCGGCCGCCTCGATCGCGACGTTCGTGCTGGGCCTGCAACGCCGCACGCTCACGACGCTGCACACGGCCGGCCGCCTCGATACGAGCTTCTACATGGACCTGCACAAGACGATCGGGGATTTCACCGACCTCCAGTCGCGCGCAGAGCGTTTCAAGAATTTCCCGTATCCGCGCCAGTACGCGACCGTCAGCTCGCTGTTCGTCCGATTCTTCTGCCTGTCCCTGCCGTTCGGTCTGCTGAACGAGTTCAACCGGCTGAACGACGGCGTGAGCGGTTTCATGCACGGCTACATGGTCTGGCTGGTGGTGCCGTGCAGTGTCGCGGTGTCGTGGATGTACACATCGCTCGACCAGGTCGGCGAAAGCACCGAGAACCCGTTCGAGGGCGGCGCGAACGACGTGCCCATCTCGACGCTGTGCGGCACGATCGAACGCGATCTCAGGGCGATGCTCGGGGAACACGCGGGCGCGCCGTGCGGCGACACGATCATCGCGCTGTAGCGAACCATGCGCCGTCCCGCTGCGCTCGAGACCGGCCGCGCCCACGCCCCCGACATGGATTGGTGCCGAAGCGGCAACAGAATGCGCACCTGCCGGGCACTACTGGCCCGCGGGGCCCGCGATTACGATGGTTGTCGGGCAGGCCGTGCGTGGGAGCGCCACATGCACGGCCGGCAGTAGCGATTCCACATCTCAGGAGAACGGAACATGACGCAACGTATCAACTACTTCCAGCAATCGCCGGAGCTGACCAAGAAGCTCGTCGAACTCGACGGGCTGTTTCAGAAGACGACGATCGAGACGCCGATCCGCGAGCTCGTCGAGATTCGCGCGTCGCAGCTCAACGGCTGCGCGTTCTGCGTCGACATGCACACCAAGATGGCAAAGATCCACGGCGAGCGCGAACTGCGCCTGCATCACGTCGCGATCTGGCGCGAGTCGACGCTGTTCTCGCCGCGCGAGCGCGCCGCGCTCGCATGGACCGAAGCCCTGACGCAGATCCCGTCGCACGGCGTGCCCGACGAGCTCTACGAACGCGTGCGGGGCCACTATTCCGAGAAGGAACTGTCGGATCTCACCTTCCTCTTGGGCGCCATCAACTGCTGGAACCGGCTGAACGTCGCCTTCCGCGTCGTGCCCGGCTCGTTCGACAAGATGTTCGGGCTCGACAAGGCCAACCTGGAGTAACGACATGAAACGCCTCATGCTCGCGCTTGCACCGCTCGCGCTGTCGCTCCTGGCCCCCGTTCAGCCGGCCGCCGCCGCCCCGCATGCCACGGTGACGCAGCTGACCACGGAGCCGTTGCCCGACTATCCGGGCAAGGAAGTGGAAATGATCGTCGTGGACTATCCGCCCGGGGCCGTCGACCCCGTGCATCGCCACGACGCTCACGCATTCGTCTACGTGCTCGACGGCAGCATCGTGATGGGCCTGAACGGCGGGAAAACGGTCACGCTCCATGCCGGCGACACATACCATGAAGGACCGGACGACGTGCACACGGTCGGACGAAACGCCAGCAGCACGAAGCCGGCGAAATTCGTCGTGATGCTGCTCAAGAACAAGGGCGCGCCGGTCCTTACCCCGGTGAAGTAGCGCGATCGCCGCCTGGGCCCGGCAACGCCGGGCCGGGCGCGCAGGCATCCCGGTGGCACGCGTGGCCGCGTGGCCGCGTGGCGAGCATGGGACGCCGCCAGGCAAAGCGCGATCGGGATTGCGCGCCGAGGCCATCGAGCGCGTGCAAGCACCCGACGGCCCCGCTCTAACGGCGTCCATCCTGCGCCAAACGACGCCGCAAGTTGACGGAATGCGACATCGTCCCGCCATGCTGCGGGGCCGCGCGCCGGTATCGCCCCGACGATCATGCGGCACCATCCCGCGGGCGTCGCCGCGGGCTACAACATCGCCTGGCTGACGAGTCCGTACAGTCCGCAGACCGGGTCGGCCGCCCCCTCGTGCGCCGCGGCCGGCGCGTTGCGCACCATCTTCGAACACGTATCGACCCGCGCCAAACCCTGTTCGGCCAGCCAGTCCGGCAAACTGGTGCCGTCCGGCACGTCGATGCGGACGAATTCGCCTTCCCGTTGCGTCAGCCAATGACTGACGAGCGCCTTCGCATACGCATCGTCGCTTGCGCGCGGTGCGGCCACCGGGCCGATCACGTCGCCGCGACCGAAGCGCCGCAGCACCGAAAATCCGACCACCTCGCCATCGCGTTCGAGCACGACGCTTTCGCCGCGCCGGAACAGCGCGGCCATCAACTCATCGCGCTGGAGGCCGGACGCGCGCGCGTCCAGTTCGACGAGGCGCGGCCAGTCGGCCGGCGATCCGGCACGCAGCCGCACGCCTTCGGGCAGGACCACGTCGGCCGGCCGCACCACGTTCCCCTGATACTGGCCCAGCGATCCGCACACGGTGAAGCCGAGCTTTTCATAGAGCGGCCGGCCGGCCGGCGTCGCATGCAGAAACGTGATGCGCGGCCCGAGCTCGTCGATGAGCATCTCCATCAGCTTGCGGCCGATGCCTCGCCCCTGATGCGCGTCGGACACGATCACATGCCCGATCGAGGCACGATCGGCACCGTACTTCCAGCACATCGCCGTGCCGATCACCACGCCGTTTTCCTCGGCCGCGAACGCGGTCGACGTGTCCGCGGAAAACTGCCAGTCTTCCGCCCTGAACGGCCAGCGAAGCGCGACGGTAAGGGCATGGGCCGCGGGGACGTCCGCGGCGGTGAAGCGCCGGTAGCGAAGCGCCGGCATCGTGTCGGAATCGTTCATTTCGTTGTCCTGTCTCTTCAAGCAATCGTTACAAAAGTGTCGTCGTGCACCACGGCCCGACTTCAATGCCGGCTGCGCGCATCATCGCGATCGCGCGAAGTAATGCTGGGCCAGCGCAACCCAGTACCGCACGCCGGCCGGAATGATGTCGTCGTTGAAATCGTATTTCGGGTGATGCAGCGCCGGCGCGTCCGCGTCGGCGCGCGCGTTGCCGATCAGCACGTAGGCGCCCGGCCGCTCTTCCAGCATGAAGCCGAAGTCTTCGGACGTCATGTTCGGCGGCACGTCGCGAGCCATGCGTGCGTCGCCGAACGTGTCGCGAATCACCGTCTCGCACAGCGCGGTCTCGGCCGGCGTGTTGACCGTCGCCGGGTAATACTGGAAAAATTCCACGTCGACCTGCGCGCCGTAGGCACTCGCCAGCGCCTCGCACGTGAGCCGGACGTCGCGCTGCAATTGCTGCTGCAACGCCGACGACAGCGTGCGGATCGTGCCGCGCAGCTCGGCGGTGTCGGGAATCACGTTGTCCGTGGTGCCCGCATGAAACATGCACACGGAAATCACCGCGGGATCGACCGGATCCTTGTGCCGCGCGGCGATCGTCTGGCACTGCAGCACCATCGAGCACGCGAGCGGCACGGGATCGATGCCCAGGTGCGGCTGCGCCGCGTGCGCGCCCTTGCCCGTCACCGTGATCCTGAAGCGCGAGCCGGCCGCCATGATCGGCCCGGTGCGCAACCCGAAATGGCCGGCCGGCAGCCCGGGCCAGTTGTGCATGCCGAATACCGCCTCCGTCGGGAACTGGTCGAACAGCCCGTCGTCGATCATCCGGCGCGCGCCCGCGCCGCCCTCTTCGCCCGGCTGGAACACCAGGTGAACGCTGCCGGGCAACTGCGGCAGCGCCTTCAGCACGCGCGCGGCGCCGAGCAGCATCACCGTGTGACCGTCATGGCCGCACGCGTGCATGATCCCGTGCGTACAGGACGCATGCGCAAAATCGTTGGCCTCCTGGATCGGCAATGCGTCCAGGTCGGCGCGCAGCACGATTCCGCGCGCCGGATCGGCGCCGGGCAGGCTCGCGACGACGCCCGTGCCGCCCAGCCCGCGCGACACCGCATAGCCGAGCGCTTCGAGCTCGCTCGCGACGACATCGGCCGTCCGGTGTTCTTCGAATCGCAGCTCGGGATGCGCATGCAGGTCGCGGCGCAGCTTCGCCCAGTGCGCGTGATGCGCTTGCAGCGAAGGGTCGGGAATGATGGGGTTATCCAGTTCCAATTTCGGCACCTGCGGAAAGTAAAAGCGTTCAGCCGTACTGCCGGCGCGATCGCGCGCGGCGGGCGTGTCAGTCGTAAAAGCCGACGATCGACTTGATCTCCATATACTCCTCCATCCCTTCGATCCCGTACTCGCGGCCGTTGCCCGACTGCTTGTAGCCGCCGAACGGCGCCTGCGGATCCCATGCCGGGTAGTTCAGATGTACTTGCCCCGCCCGGATACGCGCGGCCACCGCGCGGGCCTGTGCCTTGTCGGTGCCCTGCACGTGCGCGCCCAGCCCGTAGACCGTGTCGTTCGCGATCGCGACCGCTTCATCGACGGTGTCGTACGGAAGGATCGCGAGCACCGGGCCGAAGATCTCCTGCTGCGCGATCGTCATGTCGGTGCGCACGTCGGAGAAAATCGTCGGCTGCGCGTAAAAGCCGCGCGCGAGCCCCGCGGGCCGGCCAGGGCCGCCGGCGATCAGCTTCGCGCGTTCGTCGAGGCCCGCATCGATCATCTGCGCAACCCGCCCGAACTGTGCGCGGTTGGCAAGCGGCCCGTGCGTCGTGGCCTCGGCGAACGGATCGCCAACGACGAGCGTGCGCGCCGCCGCAGCAGCCAACTCCTCGACCGCGCCGAGCACGTTGCGCGGCACGATCATGCGGGTGGGCGCACTGCACGACTGCCCCATGTTGCGGAACGCGGCGGCCACGCCCGGCGCGATCGCGCGCGACAGATCCGCATCCGGCAACACGAGGTTCGGCGACTTGCCGCCCAGCTCCTGCGCGACACGCTTGACGGTCGGCGCCGCCGCCTGCGCGACCAGCACGCCGGCACGCGTCGATCCGGTGATCGACACCATGTCGACCTCCGGGTGCGACGACAGCGCGGCGCCCACCGTGTCGCCGCTGCCGCTCACGAGGTTGAATACGCCGGCGGGCACGCCCGCATCGGCGATCACTTCCGCGAACAGCAGCGCGCTGAGCGGCGACAGCTCGCTCGGCTTCAGCACGACCGTACAGCCGGCCGCGAGCGCCGGCCCGACCTTCGCGGTGATCTGGTAGATCGGCCAGTTCCACGGCGTGATCAGCGCGCATACGCCGATCGGCTCGCGCACGACCGCGGTCGTGCCGCGTTGCCTGACGAACGCGTAGTTCGCGAGGTTGTCGCGTGCGACGCGGATATGTTCGGCCGCGAGCGGGACGTGCGCGCCTCGGGCATAGCCGATCGGCGCGCCCATTTCCATCGCGAGCGCCGTGGCGAACAACTCGGCGCGCTCGAGCATCAGCGCATGCACACGGTCGAGCAACGCGGCGCGTTCCTGCGGTGAAGTCGCGGACCAGCGCTCGAACGCGCGGCGCGCGGCCTGCACCGCGCGGTCGGCGTCGCGCGCGCTGCCGAGCGGGATCTCGCCCAGCGTGTCTTCGGTGGACGGGCTGACGACCGCGAATCGGTCACTGCCGTCGGGCAACACCCAGTCGCCGTCGATGAAGAAACGATCGAGCCTGCCGGCTTGCATCAGGTGAACAACAGGGGAATTCATTGGAGGGAGTCCTTGAGTCGATACCAGGCGCCGACGAACGGCAGGAACCACGGTTTGCCGAAATGCCCGGGAATGGCCGGCCAGTCGAAGCCCCGCCACGGGTTGAGCTCCGCGCGCCCGTCCATGATTTCGGCCATCAGCGTGCCCATCAGCGTGGCCATGTGCGTACCGTGGCCGCTATAGCCCATCGAGTAGTAAACGCCGTCCCGGTCGCCCGCGCGCGGCAGCCGGTTGGCCGTCATGTCGACCATCCCGCCCCAGCAATAGTCGATGCGCACGCTGGCCAGCTCGGGAAACACGGCGGCCAGTTGACGCCGCAGGATCGCGCCGCTCTTTTCGTCCGAACGCGGGTTCGACGTCGCGAACCGCGCGCGCCCGCCGAACAGCAGACGGCCGTCGGGCGTCGTACGGAAGAAGTTGACGAAGTTCTTCGTGTCGGTGGCCATCCGGCGCGTCGGCAGCAGGCGATCGAGCAGCTCGCGCGGCAACGGCTCGGTGACGATGATGAATGCGCCCACGGGCACGACCCTGCGGCGAATCCAGCCGAACGGCCCGACGTGCGAAATGCCGCTCGCGAGCAGCACCTGGCGCGCACGAATCTCGCCGCGCGGCGTGCGGACCGCATACGCGCCGCCCGTTTGCCGCTTCAGCCCCAGCACCGGCGCCTGCTCGACGATGTGCGCGCCGCGCGCCTGGGCCGCGCGCGCCAGGCCGCGCACATATCGGCCGACATGCATCCCCGCGCTCTTGCCGAACAGCAGCCCGCCGTGATAACGATCCGAGCCGATCTCGTCGCGCAGCTCGGCCTTCGTCACGAGGCGCGTGTCGGGGTCCACGCTCGCCGCGAGCAATGCGTGGCTGCGCGCGAGCTTGTCGTAGTGCTCGGGTTTCGCCGCGAGCTTCAGCTTGCCGGTACGGGCGAAATTGCAATCGATCGACTCTTCCCTCACGAGCCGCTCGACCGTGTCGACGCCCGCGTCGAACGCGAGATAGAGGCGGTTGGCCAGCTCCGTGCCGAGGCGCTGCGACAGCGACGCATAATCCTGCGCGAAGCCGTTGTTGCACATGCCGCCGTTGCGGCCCGACGCCGCCTGGCCGACGGTGCCCGCCTCGCAGACGATCACGCGCGCGCCCTTCTTGGCCAGCGCCAGCGCGGCGGCCGAACCGGTGATCCCGCCGCCCACCACCAGCACGTCGCAGTTGCCGTCGGGCAACTCCGGCGAGTGGCTCACGAATGGCTCCGACGTATCGAGCCAGTACGAACTGAAACGCATCAGGCACTCCCAAGCTGTCGCATCGCACTGCCGGGCCGGCGAACGTCCACCGCACCGATCCGGCCGCTCGCGGGCGGCCCGGCTCGATGCGCGTCGGATACAGGCGGCCTCTCATCCATGCAACGGCGCTGCATCAGAAATCGGCGACCTTGCCCCACGCGGATTCGCTGAACCGGCCGGGCCGGTACGGCGTCGGGTCCACGAAAGGTTGCGCACCGGACGCCAGATCGGCGATCAGGTGCCCGGCGCCCGGGCCGATCCCGAAGCCGTGACCCGAAAAACCCGCCGCGAGGATCAGGCCCGGCACGCCCGGCACTTCGCCGATGCCCGGCACGCCGTCCGGCGTGCTGTCGACGAACCCGGCCCACGCGTGCGTGATCTTCGCTTCGCGCAGTTCGGGCAACAGTTCGGCCGCGCGGCGGTACGTTTCCGAAACCGTCGACATGTCGGGCTTCGGATCGAGAATGCGCACGGCTTCCATCGGCGTCGGCGCGTCGAGGCGCCAGTGCTTCAACGTTTCGTGGCCGCCGCGCACGCCTTCGAGGCCGCCCGGCGCCAGGTTGCGCCAGCGTTTCGCGAACATCGGCACGAATTGCGGCGCGAAGCGCAGGAACTGCGGCGTCAGGTCCACGCGCGCGCGGCCACTGATCGCCAATGCGTAGCGTCCGTCGCTGCGGCGCGTGATGGACACGCCGGACGTGTACATCGCATCGGGCAGCGGCGTTTCGACGGGCGACACGCTCAGGATCGACTGACGGATCGACGCCTGCGGAAACCGGATGCCGAGCTGGCGGCAGAACGACGACGCCCAAGCGCCGCCGGCCATCACGACCGTTCGGGTCTTGATGACGCCGGCCTCGGTGACGACGCCCGCGACGCGGCCGCCTTCGAGTTCGATGCCGCGCGCCGCGCAGTGCTGGTGGACACTGCCGCCCAGCTTCATCAGCGCGGCGGCCACGGCCGGCGCGGCCTTGCCCGGATCGGCCGTGCCGTCGGTCGGCGAGAATACGCCGCCCTTCCACTGCCGCCCGGTCGCCCGACCGCGCTCGGCGGCCTGCTTGCTGTCGAGCATGTACGTGGTCACGCCTGCCGTCTTCGCGAATTCGCCCCAGCTCGCCCAGCGGGACAATTCGGCTTCGTCATTGCTGAGATACAGCAGCCCGCAGCGATGAAAGCCGGTGTCTTCTCCGGATTCGGCCGCGAATCGTTCCCACAGATCGATGCTCTTGCTGGCCATCGGCAACTCGCGTTCGTCGCGATTCTGCTGGCGGCACCAGCCCCAGTTGCGGCTCGACTGTTCGGCGCCGATGCGCCCCTTCTCGACGAGCGCGACCGATATGCCGCGGCGGGCCAGGTAGTAGGCGGTGAAGACACCGATGATGCCGCCGCCGATCACGACGACGTCGGCCGCGGCCGGCGGCGTGGACAAGGTTTCGATATGGCGCAGCGGAGGGGACATGCTCACTCTCGTTCGGTAGAGGGTTTGACGTTCTGCATCACGTAGAACTTCGCCACGCGTTCGCTGCTTTCCCACCCGATCGACGCGCCGCGCGGCACGAACAGCGCGTCGCCGGTGCCGAGCGACTGCACGCTGCCGTCGGGCGCCGCGAACCGGACGCCGCCGTCCAGCAGGAACATGAACTCGTTCGCGCGATGCGGCCGGACGATCCGGTGATACGGCGTCGAATCCCATGTGCCCGCGCAGTACCCGGCGCCGTCGTCGGTGAATACGTTGTCGCTGCGGCATTGCGGCGGGGGGCCGAGCAGCACCTCGGCCGGCAGTGTGGCGGACGGTTTGAAGTCCGCGTCGGCGTGCAGCGCGAAGACGCCGCGTTTCGTCGGTTGCGCGCACGCGGCCGCGCAGAACATCAGCAGCACCGTCGATTGCGCGGCGATGCGCAGCGCCGTGCCGCCGCCGATGACGGCACCCTGCCCCGGGCCGACCACCAGCGGTGCGGCCCCGGCCGCTTCGAGCGTCAGCTCGCCCTGGACGACGACGAGGGTTTCGATGTGCGGAAAGCTCGCCACGTCCAGTTCGCCGGCAAAGCCGATGCGCCCCGCGGCCATCGCGTCGGGGCCCTCCCACGCGATCTCGCGATGCGACGCGAACGGATCGCTCGCGCCGAACGCCTGCTTGCGGAACGCGGTGGAAGACGGTGCGCCGTCGGCCCGGTGCAACACGAAAACTGCGGTCATTTCTGCTCCTGTGCAGTGCGTGACGGATTCGTTCGAAAGCGGTCACGCGATATCGGAAATCGTCGTTCGCCGGCGCTTCTGCCGGACATCCTCAGCGGGGCATGTCGTCCCTGCCCGTGCTTACGCCGCGTGACACGACGCATCGCGGCGTTCGCTGCGCAGGCGCGCCGATGGCGCTCGCATCGGCGCGCCGCCCGTGCGGGCGACCACGTAATCGCGCGGCGTGATCCCGAGCGCGCGCCGGAAATGCCGGCACAGATGGCTCTGGTCGAAGAAGCCGACGTCGGTCGCGACGACCGACGGCGCGAGACCGGCGCGCAACAGGTCCTGCGCACGCCGCACGCGCACGAGACACAGATAGCGGTGCGGCGACAGCCCGGTTTCGCTGCGAAAGCGCGCGGTGAAACGCGACACGCTCAACCCGGCCACCGCCGCGAGCGTGTCCAGGTTAAGCGGCTGCGCGAACGACGCGTCGATCGTGCGCAGCACGTCGCCGATCGCCGGCGACACGGGTTGCGCGACACGCAGCGAGCCAGCGGAGCCAACCGAGCCAACGAATTGCACTGTCATATCGAAATCTCCCGGCGCTCGCTTCAATGCAGGAAATCCTGCATCCGGTAATACGCGCCGACGAGCGGCAGGAACCACGCGTGCCCGAAATGGCCGGGTATCGCCGGCCATTCGAGCTCGCGCCACGGGTTCGACGCGGCCGCGCCATACAGCACGTCGGCCATCACGCGGCCCATGTGCACCGACATCTGCACACCGTGGCCGCTGTAGCCCATCGAGTAATAGAGCCCGTCGTGCTGGCCTGCGCGCGGCAGCCGGTCGGCGGTGATGTCGACCAGCCCGCCCCAGCAGTAGTCGAGCCGCACGTTCGCCAGTTCCGGGAAATAGCCGGCCATGCCCGCACGCAGGATGTCGCCGCTCTTCGCATCCGAGCGCGGGCTCGACATCGCGAAGCGCGCGCGGCCGCCGAACAGCAGCCGGTTGTCGGGCGTCACGCGGAAGTAGTTGCCGATCTGGCGCGACGTGACGTAAGCGCGGCGATGCGGAAACAGCCGGTTCAACTGCGCCTCCGGCAGCGGCTCGGTCACGACGATGAAGCTGCCGACCGGCGCGATGCGCCGCCGGAACCACGCGAACGGCCCGTGCTGCGATGCGCCCGTCGCGACCAGCACGCGATCGGCGACGATCGTGCCGCGGGCGCAAGCGATCCGGTGGCGCTCGCCGTCGAGCCGGTCGAGCTGCGTGACGGCCGCGTGCTCGTAGATACGGGCGCCGGCTCGCACGGCCGCCTGCGCGAGCCCGACGCCGAACTTGCCCATGTGCATCTGCGCGCCGTTGCGCTGCAGGAGGCCGCCGTAAAAGCCGTCGGACGCGATTTCATCGCGGATGCGCGACGGCTCGATCAGTTCGATGTCCGGATCGACGTCGCGCCGCAATGCGTCGAAAGTCTTTTCGAGCCCGGCGAAATGCTGCGGCTTCGCGGCCAGCTTCAGCTTGCCCGCGCGCCGGAAATCGCAGTCGATCGCCTGTTCGGTCACGATCGTCTCGACGCTCTTCACCGCGCTTTCGTACGCGCGATAGAACTGCTTCGCCTGCGCGGCACCGATGCGCGCGGCCAGCGACGCGTAGTCCTGCGCGACGCCCGTATTGCACTGGCCGCCGTTGCGGCCCGATGCTTCGCCGGCGATCTGCGCGGCTTCGAGCACGACCACCGAGACACCGCGCTGCGCGAGCGCGAGCGCCGCCGACAAGCCGGTGAAGCCGCCGCCGATCACGACCACGTCCGCGCGCCCTTCGACCGGCCCTTCGCTGCCGGCGCGAAACGCGGGACGGGTATCCAGCCAGTACGATTCCAGTTTCATTGGGTCCTTCTTGTGCATGCCGGCAACGACGATCGGCGACCGTTCAATGAGAATCATTTAATCACCGTCAAAAACCGCAGTTGCCGCGTATTCGCGCGCGGCACGCATACAAATTGCCGTTTTGCGCGACCGCCGCAGCAGACTATGCGGCGGCCTGTTCACCGCACCGCGCGATGAAACATTCGCGCGCCACGCACTACAGCTGCACCGTCACTCCGCCTGCCGGCACCGGCTCCGCCTGGAACCGCGCGAGATCTTCTTCGCTGCGATGGCACAGCACCTGCGCGCCGTTCCCGAGCGTGCGCAGCGACGGGGCCGTACGGTTGCACACACCGTCCACGCGCATCGCGCAGCGCGACAGGAACGGACACAGCTCGGCCTCGTTCTCGCGCTCGCCGATCGGCACCAGCGGCCGGTGGCAGCGCTCGGCCGCATCGTCGAGCCAGCCCGCGCGCAACTCCGGCGCGGACGACACCAGCAAATGCGAATACGGGTGATAAGGCGGCGCGCACAGCGCGTCGCGGCTGCCGGTTTCGACGCGACGGCCCGCGTACAGCACGACGATGTCGTCGCTGATCGCGCGCACCTTCGCGATGTCGTGCGTGATGAACACGTACGACACGCCGAGCTTCGCCTGCAGGTCGCGCAGCAGGTCCATGATCGCGGCGCCCACCACGGTGTCGAGTGCCGACGTGACTTCGTCGCACAGGATCAGGTCGGGCTCGGCCGCGAGTGCACGCGCGAGGTTCACGCGCTGCTTCTGCCCGCCGGACAATTCTCCGGTGCGCCGCCCGGCCACCGCCTGCGGCAGCCGCACGAGTTCGAGCAGCTCCGCGACGCGCTGCCGCGCCCGCGCACCGCGAATCCCGTGATAGAACGCGAGCGGCCGCGCCAGCGTGCGCTCGACGGTATGCACGGGGTTGAGCGCGGTATCGGCGTTCTGGAACACGATCTGCACGCGGCGGTGCTGCTCCTTCGAGCGCTTCCCGATATCGAGTGCGAGCGGCTCGCCGTCGAGCAGGATCTGCCCGGCCGTCGCCGGCACGAGGCCCGCGATCACCTTCGCGAGCGTCGTCTTGCCGGAGCCCGATTCGCCGATCACGCCGACCGTCTGCCCGCGCCCGATGCGCAGGTCGACTTCGTGCAGGATCAGCTTCGCGGGCCAGCCCTTCGCGGTCCGGCCGCCGTAGCCGGCGACCGCGCCGCGCACGTCGAGCAGCGGCGCCGGCGCGGCGGGCGCCGCTTTCGCATCGCGTTCGGCGTCGGTCGGCGTCACCGCCGCGATCAGGCTCTGCGTGTACGGATGCGCGGGCGCATGCAGGATCTGCTCGGTGCCGCCCGTCTCGCGGATCACGCCGTCGCTCAGTACGACGATGCGATCGGCCATCTGCGCGACCACGGCCAGATCGTGCGACACGTACACCGCACTCATCCCGCAGCGCCGGATCACGCTCTTGAACGCCTGCAGCACGTCGATCTGCGTGGTCACGTCGAGCGCGGTGGTCGGCTCGTCGAGGATCACGAGCTCCGGATCGGTGATCAGCGCCATCGCGGCCATCAGCCGCTGCAACTGCCCGCCCGACACCTGGTGCGGATAGCGCTTGCCGATCGTCTCCGGCTCCGGCAGCGCGAGTGCGCGGAACAGCTCGACCGCCTTCGCCTGCGCATCGCGCTTCGTCATCGTCTTGTGGATCAGCGCACTCTCGATCACCTGGTCGAGAATCGTGCGCGACGGGTTGAATGCGGCGGCCGCGCTCTGCGCGATATACGCGACCTTGCGGCCGCGCAGCGCGGTCAGTTCCTGCGCGGACAGCGTGCACACGTCCGTGCCGCCGAGCTTCACCGAGCCGCCGGCGATCCGGCAGCCGGTGCGTGCGTGGCCCATCAGCGACAGCGCGATCGTCGTCTTGCCGGAGCCCGATTCGCCGATCAGCGCGAGCACCTCGCCGCGCCCGATGTCGAAGTCGACGTCGTGGACGATCGTCGTTTCCGCGCCGCCCGGGCGGCCGCCGACCACGCGCAGCCCGCGCACCTCGACGAGCGGAGTCGATTCATCTCGCATCAGTGTTCTCCCGCGGCGGCAGCCGCGCCCTTGCGGCGGCCGCGATGCGGCAGGCCGTCGATCAACAGGTTGACGCCCACCGTCAGGATCGCGATCGCGACCGCGGGCATGATCGCGACGGCCGAACCGTCGCCGAGGCTCGCGATGTTCTCGCGCACGAGCGAACCGAGATCCGCATACGGCGGCTGCACGCCGAGCCCGAGAAAGCTCAGGCCGCTCAGCAGCAGCACGACGAACGTGAAGCGCAGCCCGGTGTCCGCCAGCATCGGATGGATCATGTTCGGCAGCATCTCGACGCATGCGATGTACAGCGCGCTTTCACCACGCGCCTTCGCCACCTGCACGAATTCGAGCGTGCTGATGTTGACGGCCAGCGCACGCGCGATCCGGTACGAGCCCGGCATGTAGCTGACCGCGGCGGTGAGCACCAGCAGCGGCAGCGACGAGCCGAACGCGGCGACGAACATCAGCGCGAACATCTTCGACGGAATCGACGTGAGCGCGTCGAGCAGCCGGCTCATCGTCTCGTCCACCGCGCGGCCGGAGACCGTCGCGAGCAGCCCGAGCGTCGTGCCGGTCGCCGCGGCGAGCAGCACCGCGGCGAGCGCGAGCAGCACGGTGAGGCGCGTGCCGTACAGGATGCGGCTCAACATGTCGCGGCCGAGGAAGTCCGAGCCGAACGGCAGCTTCGCGCTGAACGGCGCGAACACGTCCGGCGTGACGATCGTGCCGACTTCGTGCGGCGCGAGCAGCGGCGCGAACACCGCGACGAACAGCATCAGGCCGACCATCGACAGGCCGACGCGGCCGCCGGTCGTCAAGGCGATACGCACGGCGCGGCGCTTGCGCGGCTGGTCGGGGGCGGGCGCGGCAGGCGGCACGCTGCCCCGCCCCAGGGGCGGGTCGCCGGATGGCGGCAGCGCGCTGCTGCGTTGAACGGGTTCGATCGGTTGCATGGGCGGCATCTCGGAAGGAAGGCGAAACACTCAGGTGCGCAGTCGCGGGTTCGACACGATCGAGCACAGGTCGGCGAACAGCACGAGCGTCAGGTACGCGACGCAGAAGATCAGCGTGCACGCCTGGACCAGCGGGAAATCGCGGTTGCTGACGGCGTCGACCATCAGGCTCGCCAGGCCCGGATAGTTGAAGATCGTCTCGACGACGATCACGCCGCCGAGCAGATACGACAGGCTCAACGCGATCGCATTGGCGATCGGGCCGATCGCGTTCGGCAACGCATGGCGCAGTACGACGCGTGCGGGGCTCGCGCCCTTCAACACAGCCATCTCGACGTACGACGCGCTCAACTGCTCGATCACCGCGGCGCGCGTCATGCGCGCCATCTGCGCGATCACGACCGCGCACAGCGTCAGCACCGGCATCGCGTACGCGCGCAGGAAGTCGTGCAGGCTTTCGATCGGGCCGCCGTACGACAGCGCGGACAGCCAGCGCAGCTTCACCGCGAACACGAGCACGGCGACCGTCGCGATCAGGAATTCCGGCGTCGCGACGAGCGACAGCGTGCCGAGGCTGATCACGCGATCGACCGCCGACTCGCGCTTGACGGCCGCGAGGATGCCGAGCAGCAGCGCGATCGGCACCGACACGGCGGTCGTGATGGCCGCGAGCGCGAGCGATTTCGGCAGGCGTGTGCCGATCAGCTCCGACACCGGCATGTCGCCGGAAAACGAGCGGCCGAAATCGCCGTGCAGCAGCCCGGTGAGCCAGTGCAGGTAACGCACGTGCGCCGGCATGTCGAGGCCGAACTGCTGGCGCAGCGCGGCGACCGTCTCCGGCGTCGCCGACTGGCCGAGCGCGGCCTGCGCGGCGTCGCCCGGCAGCAGGTTCGTGATCGTGAAGATGATCGCGGACACGATCAGCAGCGTCAGCGCGGTGACCGCGATGCGCCGGCCGATCAGGCCGATGAGAATTCGGTTCATTGAGCGGCACTCCCGAAAAAACCGCGCGTGGCCGGCGCGGTGATCCGCACCGGCCGCGCGACGGCGGCCAGCCACAACGTCATGCGTTCCACCACACGTTCTCGGCGAACGTGAAGCCCATCATCGGCCCGGTCGGGATCGAACCGAGGCCTGCGAGCCGCTTGTCGTAGCCGTCGAGGAAGCTGATGAACGCGGGAATGCCGACCCGGCCCTGCTGCGCGACGATCACCTGCATGTCGCCGTACATCTGCTTGCGCTTCGCGTCGTCGGTTTCCGAACGCGCGGCGAGCAGCAACTGGTCGAACTTCGCGTTCTTCCAGCCCGACTCGTTCCACGGCGCATCCGACTTGAAGAACTGCGTGAACAGCACGTCGGCGCTCGAGCGCGGGTTGATGTTGCCGAAGGTGAGCGGGTGCTTCATCCAGTGGTTCGACCAGTAGCCGTCGGGCGACGCGCGGTTGACCTGCAGGTTCAGCCCGATCTTCTGGCCGGCCTGCTGCAGCAGCACGGCCATCTCGATCGACCCGTTCGCGTCGGACGTCGCATAGATCGGCGGCAGCGTGGCGCCGAGCGCGCCCGCCTTCTGGAGCAGGAACTTCGCCTTGTCCGGATCGTGCGCCCGCTGCGGCAGCGACGCGTTGAAGTAGCGATGCCCCGGCGGAATCGGCTGGTCGTTGCCGATCACCGAGTAGCCGCGGAACACCGACGTGCGCAGCTGCTCGCGATCGAACAGGTACTTCATCCCTTCGACGAAATCGGGACTCGAGACGATCGGGTTGTCGCTGCGCATGATCAGGTCGGTATAGAGGCCCGACTTGGTTTCCTTCAGCGCGTAGCCCGGCGTCGACGAGACCCGCTGCGTCGAGCGCGGGTCGATCGCGTTGATCAGGTGCACGTCGCCCGACAGCAGCGCGTTCAGGCGCGCGGCGCTGTCGCTGATGCCGATCAGCTCGATCTCGTCGAGATACGGCTTGCCCGGCTTGAAGTAGCTGTCGTTGCGCACGCCGACGGTCGACACGCCCGGCTTGAACGTCTTCAGCTTGTACGGGCCGCAGCCGATGCCGGTCGAGAAGTCGGTCGTGCCGTCCTTGACGATCACGAGCTGCGGCGTCGCGAGGATCACCGGCAGGTCCGCGTTCGCGCTGGTGAGCGTGAGCGTGACTTCGTCCGGGCCGCTCGCCTTCGCGTCCGCGAACTGTTCGGCAAGCGTCTTGACCTTCGACGCGGTGGCCGCGTTCTTGTGGCGCATCAGCGAGAACACCACGTCGGCCGGGCCGACCGGCTTGCCGTCGTGGAACGTGACGCCCTTGCGCAGCTTGATGATCCACGTCTTCGCATCGGTCGTCTGCAGCGATTCGGCGAGGTTCATCTGCGGCGTCAGGCTCGCATCGAGCTGCGTGAGGCCGCTGTAGAACATGAAGAAGCGCGTGTAGTCGGCGCCCGTCGAGCCCTTGGCCGGGTCGAGCGTATCGGCCGTCGAGCCGGCTTCGTTCGCGACCCGGATCTTGCCGCCGCGCTTCGGCGCGGGCGCGGCGAATGCAGCGCCGGGGGTCATCAGCAGTCCGCCGGCGCCGGCGGCCATCATGCCGCCCGCCGCCATGACCTTCATCATGTCGCGGCGCGTGATGCCGCCCTTGCCGCCATTGTCGATATCGTCGCTCATCCGAACTGCTCCTGACTGTGGGAAGTAGGTCCAAGGGTCCAGCGTGGTTGTTCAGTCCCGCTGCGCCCGCTTGCTGGTGGCGGGCGCGACGTCGTACACATGCAATTCATTTAAGCATCGCCAAAATGCGGTTTGTCGCGATTCGGGCGCCCCGCACGATACGAATCGACCGTTTTGGGTGCCCTGCGCAGCATGATTAGCTGCGTGCGCGCACGTGTCGCCGTGTGCCCGGCGGCGCGTCGCGGCGGCTGCCGAACCCGTGTCGATGCAGGAAATCGTAAGGCCGCAGCCGCCGCAGATTGCGCCGACAAAATTGCCCGTTCGGCATCCGGCGCGCGTTTGGCTCGCGCAAACCGCACGTTTGTGTCGAATGCGTGCGCGCCTGCCGACGACGGCCGAAACGAGCGGTGCATCGCGGCAGATCGCCGCCCGCACGCGCGTCGGCGGTGGGGATCGCGACGGTACGCCGCGCGGGAAAGGTCAGAAGAATGCCGCTCGATCGGAACGGCTTTGGGGGAAGACGGGCGGATGACGGGTCTGCCCGGAAACCGGGCCCGTGCAGCCGTCAGGAACCGCGCCGCCAGGCGGCGACGCGTCCATCACCGGCACATCACCGGCATGTCGGCGCGCACGCCGGGCGTGTGCCGGCGTGGCGTGACGGCGGCGGGGGTGATGCGCTGGCGGGCAGTGAGCGGCGCGAAGCCGTCACGCAGCGAGCCGGAATACCGATACGGCGGCCCGCAGGCGCGCCGCCTGCTCGTCCAGCGACGACGCGGCCGCGGCCGCCTGCTCGACGAGCGCGGCGTTCTGCTGGGTGACTTCGTCCATCTGCGCAACCGCCAGCCCGATCTGTTCGATGCCGGTGCTTTGCTCGGCCGATGCCGCCGAAATCTCGCCCATGATGTCGGCCACCCGGTCGATCGACCGGACGATCTCCGTCATGCGCTCGCCGGCCGTCTCGACGAGCCGGCTGCCGCTGCCCGCCCGCTCGACCGACGCGTCGATCAATCCCTTGATGTCCTTCGCGGCCGCGGCGCTGCGTTGCGCGAGCGAGCGGACTTCCGATGCGACGACGGCGAACCCGCGCCCCTCCTCGCCGGCCCGCGCGGCTTCCACCGCGGCATTGAGCGCGAGAATGTTGGTCTGGAACGCGATGCTTTCGATGACGACGGTAATGTCGGCGATCCGCACCGACCCGTCCGAAATCTGCCGCATCGTTTCGACGACCGCCTGCACGGCGGCGCCGCCGAGCTCGGTCGCATCCTTCGCCTGGGCCACGAGCGCATTCGCCTGCCGCGCGTTGTCCGCGTTCTGTTTGACCGTGGACGTCATCTGCTCCATGCTCGCGGCCGTTTCCTGCAGCGACGCGGCCTGCTGCTCCGTGCGCTGCGACAGATCCAGGTTGCCTTGGGCGATCTCGCCGGTGCCGGTGGCGATCGAATGGGTCGTGGTCTGGATTTCGGCGATGGTGTCGGTCAGCCGCGCCTTCATGTCGCCGAGCGCGACGAGCAGGCTGCCGGGCGCAGCATGCGCCGTATCGAACTGCACGTCCAGTTCGCCGGCGGCGATGCGGGCGGCGATCTGCGTCGCATGCGCGGGCTCGCCGCCCAGCGTGCGCCTGACGCTGCGCAGCACGCCCCATGCGATGGCCGCGAGCGCCGCGGCGATGACGAGCGTAATCGCGCCCAGCACCGTCGCGAGCCGCGCAAACGCCGCGTTGATGTCGTCGTAGAAAAATCCCGTGCCGATCCACCAGTTCCAGTCCGGAATCGCGACCACGCCCTGCAGCTTCGGCTCCAGGTCCGCGTCGGGGCTGCGCTTGATCAGCACGTCGACGAGCGCGAAATGCGACTGCGCCATGCCCGCGCGGTACGCCTCGCTGTCGGTCAGGCCGCTGGTCGTGCGGTTGCCTTTCGCGCGCGTGCCGATGAATTTCGCGTTCGGGTGGACCAGGTTGACGCCGTCCGACGTCGTGACCCAGAAGTAGCTCTTCGAATTCGCATTGAGCGCCGCCAGCGCGGCCTTGGCCTGCTGCTGCGCCTGCTCCTGCGTGAGCGTGCCGCTGGTCTGCATCGCGCGATACGAATCGACCAGATGCTCGGCCTTGGTCAGCAGAATGACGATCTCGTCGCGCCGGCTGTCGATCAGCGCGTCGCGCAGCGTGTGCAGCGACAACGCGGCGAGCAGGACGACGCCGAGCAGCGCCGCGGCGACGAGCATCAGCAGTTTGGTGGACAACTTCATGCGGGGCCTCGAAAGATTAACCGTTCGGTACATATATCGGCCCGCAACGCCGCCCCTTGAACCGCTCAATATCGGTAATTACCCTTGTTTCGTGCGCTGATCGAACGCGCGACGGGTCGCGATGCCCGCTGGCGGCATCGCGGCCGCGTCCCTTCCCGTCCCGTCGCGGCGATCGGCAATCCGCCGGCGCAGGCGGCTTACAGCCCGAGTTGCGTCGCGAGCTGGCCGATGTCCGACACTTCGTAATAGTTGTAGAACGGCGTGCCCGGCTCGTGGCCGCGGTTCACGAACGCCTTGTGTTTGATCCCGAGATCCTCGGCCGTCATCAGGTCGTAGCGCAGGCTCGACGACACGTGCAGCACGTCCTCCGGCTTGCAGCCGAGCTTGTCGAACATGTACTCGAAGCCCTGCATCCGCGGCTTGTACGATTGCGCCTGCTGCGCGGTGAACACCGCATGGAACGGCGCGCCGAGCTTGTCGACGTTGCTCATGATCTGCTCGTCCATCGCGTTCGACAGGATCACCAGCTTGTACTTCGACGCCAGCCGCGACAGCCCGGCCGGCACGTCCGGGTGCGGGCCCCACGTCGGCACCGCGTGATAGAAAAGCTCGGCCTCGGCTTCGTCGAACGGCACACCGACCCGCGCGCAGGTGCGGCGAACCGCGTTGACGACGACGTCGCGATACGGCTTCCATGCGCCCAGCACCTCGTCGAGCCGGTAGGCGGCGAACGCGCGCACGAAGGCTTCCATCGTCGCCGGCGACAGCCGGTCCGCATAGATTTCGCGCGCCGTCTCGGCCATCCGGAAATGGGTCAGCGTGCCGTAGCAGTCGAAGGTGATGTACTTCGGTTCAAACTGGATCATGGTGACGTCCTGTCGGTGTGAAGCCCCGGCAGGGCCGGGGATGGGCTGGGTTTAACGAAATTGAATCAGGGCAAAAAACCGTTCGCGCATCGTTCGGCGCCGCTCAAAACGCACAACCGCCGCAAGTTGCCCGGCGCATGCAGCACGATCTGCGGTGCGATCGGGCGCGGCGCGGCGAGGCCGGCCGGTGGCGCCACGCTACCGCGGCGCGCTCGCCTGCCGGTGCGGCCCTCCGGCGGGCGGCAGCGCCGCCGTGCATTGATCGTAGAGGCGTTCCCACAGCAGGCGTGGTGGAATTGATCGGCCGCGCCGGCACGATCGGCGCGTTCGTCCGCGTCGAACGAATGGGTTTGCGTCGATCTCGCGGGCGCGCCCGTCGGCGCCCGAAAACAGGCGAATCGTCCTATCCGCGCCGCAACCGCGCTGGCAGAGTGAATGCGTCATTTCCACCCATCCGGAGTCCGGCGTGTCCGACCTCAACCCTTCCCGCACGCTCACCTATCGCCCGTTCGCCGAAAGCGACCTGCCCGCCGCCCATCGACTGTCGGAGGCGGTCAAGTGGCCGCACCGGCTCGAGGACTGGCGTTTCGTGCTCCAGCTCGGCGGCGGCTTCGTGGCCGAAGACGAGACCGGCGTCGTGGGTACCGCGCTCGGCTGGCGTCTCGGCGAAGCGCACGCGGCGCTCGGCATGCTGATCGTGTCGCCCGAGCGCGCGGACGGCGGGATCGATCGCGAACTGCTCGCCCGTGCGCTCGACAGCTTCGGCACGCGCACCGTCTTTCTGCATGCGATGCCGGAACGCGAGCCGCTGTACGCGGCGTTCGGATTCGAGCCGATCGATACGATCGACCAGCACCAGGGCGCGGCGTTCCGGCCGCCGCTGATCTCGCTGCCGCCCGGCGAGCGCCTGCGCCCGCTCGGCACCAACGACGGGCCGCGCCTCGCCGCGCTCGCCAC
Organism: Burkholderia sp. SRS-25; assembly: GCF_004343765.1. Taxonomy (NCBI): domain Bacteria; kingdom Pseudomonadati; phylum Pseudomonadota; class Betaproteobacteria; order Burkholderiales; family Burkholderiaceae; genus Burkholderia; species Burkholderia sp. SRS-25. The sequence continues at coordinate 243,318 of NZ_PTXM01000009.1, read as the reverse complement.
GCGTGCGGCCGGCTACGAACGCGGCGCGGTGACCGACGCGCTGCTCGACGTCGCGAACGGCATCGCGCTCGATCGCGACGGCGAGCTGCTCGGCTTCGCGCTGTTCCGCCGCTTCGGCCGCGGCCATGTGATCGGCCCGGTGATCGCGCCGGATGCGCGGCGCGCGCAGGCGCTGATCAGCCACTGGCTCGCGCTGAACGAAGGGATGTTCGTGCGGCTCGACTTGCCCAGCGACAGCGGGCTGTCCGACTGGCTGGAGGGCCTCGGGCTGCCGCGCGTCGATACCGTCGTCGCGATGGCGCGCGGCGCCGTGCCGGTGGGTGATCCGGCGCTGCGCGCGTTCGCGATCGTGAGCCAGGCGCTCGGCTGAGGGGCACGACGATGAGCTTCCTGTACAAGGCCGACCCCGTGCGCGGCGCGCAGTGGGCTGCGCGCTTCGCGCAACGCGCGCCCGATCTGCCGTTCCGGATCTGGCCGGACATCGGCGATGCCGCGGCCGTCCGCTACCTCGCCGCCTGGCAGCCGCCGGACGACCCGGCCGCGCTGCTGCCGAATCTCGAAGTCGTGTTCTCCGTCGGCGCCGGCATCGACCAGTTCGACCTGTCGCGCGTGCCCGCGCACATCCCGGTCGTGCGGATGATCGAGCCGGGCATCGTCGAAGGGATGGTCGAATACGTGACGCAGGCCGTGCTGACGATCCATCGCGACCTGTTCGACTATGCGGCGCAGCAGCGCGAGCAGGTGTGGCACGAGAAACCGGTGCGCGCGGCCGCGTCGCGGCGCATCGGCGTGCTCGGCCTCGGCACGCTCGGCCAGGCCGTGCTCGACACGCTGCGGCGTTTCGGTTTCCCGTGCGCCGGCTGGAGCCGCACGCCGCGCACGCTCGACGGCATCGACTGCTACGCGGGCGATGCGGCGCTCGACGCATTCCTGGCGCGCACCGACATCCTGATCTGCCTGCTGCCGCTCACCGACGACACGCGCGGCCTGCTCGGCGCGCGCGTGTTCGACGCGTTGCCGGCCGGCGCGTCGCTCGTGCAAGTGGGGCGCGGGCCGCAACTGGATGCAGCCGCGCTACTCGCGGCACTCGCGAGCGGCCGCGTCGACAGCGCGATCCTCGACGTCACGGACCCCGAACCGTTGCCGGCCGGCCATCCGTTCTGGGCCCATCCGCGCATTCGCATCACGCCGCACATCGCGAGCGCGACGCGCCCCGACACCGCGGTCGATGCGGTGCTCGCGAACCTCGCCCGCCATCGCGCGGGACAGCCGATGATCGGCGTCGTCGATCGCGCGCGCGGCTACTGACGTCCATGTCCGGCCGCACGGGGCGCGCAGCAGAAAATGCCGAAGCGCCCCGTGCAAACGCCGCGTGCGTACGTTTCGGGCCGCAAATTGAAAACGCATGCGCACGGGTCGCCCGGTAGCATGACCTCACCGCTGACACCTGACGAGAGTCCCGCCTGCCATGAACCAAGCCGCGCTGATCGAAGCTGATCGTCAACACCTGATCCACCCCGTCGTCAACTACCGTACGCACGAGGCGCGCGGCGTCACCGTGCTCGAATCCGCGGAAGGCGTATTCCTGCGCGATGCCGCCGGCCATACGCTGCTCGACGCGTTCTCGGGCCTGTGGTGCGTGAACGTCGGCTACGGCCGCGACAGCATCGTGAAAGCCGCCGCCGACCAGATGGCCAGGCTGCCGTACGCAACCGGCTATTTCCATTTCGGTTCGCAGCCCGCGATCGAGCTCGCCGAGCGGCTCGCCGCGCTTGCGCCGCCGTCGCTGAATCGCGTGTACTTCACGCTCGGCGGCTCGGACGCGGTCGACTCCGCGGTGCGCTTCATCACGCACTATTTCAACGCAACCGGCCGCCCGTCGAAAAAGCACATGATCGCGCTGGAACGCGGCTATCACGGCTCGTCGTCGATCGGCGCCGGCCTCACCGCGCTGCCGGCGTTCCATCGCCATTTCGACCTGCCGCGTGCGGACCAGCACCATATTCCGTCGCCGTACCCGTACCGCAACCCGCTCGGCGACGATCCGCAGGCGCTGATCGCCGCGTCGGTCGCCGCGCTCGAAGCGAAGGTCGCCGAACTCGGCGCGGACAACGTCGCCGCGTTCTTCTGCGAACCCGTGCAGGGCTCCGGCGGCGTGATCGTGCCGCCGGCCGGCTGGCTGAAGGCGATGCGCGACGCGTGCCGGCGCCTCGGCATCCTGTTCGTCGCCGACGAGGTGATCACCGGCTTCGGCCGCACGGGGCCGCTGTTCGCCTGCGAAGCCGAACAGGTCGATCCGGACCTGATGACCGTCGCGAAGGGGCTGACCGCCGGCTATGCGCCGATGGGCGCGGTGCTGATGTCCGACGAGATCTACGAAGGGATCGCGGGCAGCCGCACCGAGTCGGCCGCGGTCGGCCACGGGCATACGTATTCCGCGCATCCGGTGAGCGCGGCGATCGGCCTCGAGGTGCTGAAGCTCTATCACGAAGGCGGGCTGCTCGCGAACGGCCAGGCGATGGCGCCCCGCTTTGCCGCCGGCCTCGACGCGCTGCGCGCGCATCCGCTCGTCGGCGACGCACGCTCGGTCGGCCTGCTCGGCGCGCTCGAACTGGTCACCGACAAGGCGCACAAGACGCGCTTCGATCCGGCGCTGAACGTGCCCGACAAGATCGCGGTGGCCGCCTATGCGAACGGCATCATCTTCCGCGCGTTCGGCGACGGCGTGCTCGGCTTCGCGCCGGCGCTGAGCTTCACCGCGGGCGAGTTCGACCTGCTGTTCGAACGCGTGCGCAAGACGCTCGACGACGTGCTGGCCGACGCGGGCGTGCAGCGCGCGCTCGATGCCGCGCACGCGCAGCCGGCCTGACGGGCCGAGGGAAAGCCGGACTTGTGGCGGATATCTTTCGACTCTAAAGTAACCGGACATTCCATTTTTCCGACTCCCGACTCACGTGAACATGACGGACAGCAAGCTGGATCGCATCGACCTGCGCATCCTCTCCCAGTTGCAGAAGCGCGGCCGCATGACCAACGTCGAACTGGCCGACGCGGTCGGGCTGTCGCCGAGTCCATGCCTGATCCGCGTGAAGCGGCTCGAGAAGGCCGGCTACATCGGCGGCTACGGCGCGCACATCCAGCTCGAGAAACTCGGCGACGTGCAGGTCGTGTTCACCGAAGTCACGCTGGCCGACCATCGACGCGAGGATTTCGACCGCTTCGTCGCGGCGATCCGCAACGTCGACGAGATCGTCGAATGCCACCTCGCGAGCGGCGGCTACGACTATCTGCTGAAGTTCATCACGCGCAGCGTGAGCCATTACCAGACGATCGTCGAAGGGCTGCTCGAGCAGAACATCGGCATCGAGAAGTATTTCAGTTACGTGATCATCAAGTCGCCGTTCGTCAAACGGCACTACCCGCTCGAATCGCTGTTCGGCGAACGTCACTGACGCACCGCGCGCGGCACCCGCGAATACGGCAGCTTCGCTGTCCGTAAGGGGGAGTCGCGCGCCTGCCGCACCGCCGTCGTCGCCGAACCGCTTCATCCAAGGACTTGCCATGCCGCTTTCGCTGACCCGCACCGAACTCCTGCGCTCCGCCAACCTGATCGACGGCACGTGGCGCGACGCGCTCGACGGCAGCCGTTTCGCCGTGACCGATCCGGCACGGCTCGACACCGTTGCCCATGCACCCGACAGCGGCGCCGCCGACGCGCGCGCGGCGACCGATGCGGCGGTACGCGCACTGCCCGCCTGGCGCGCGACGCCCGCTCGCGACCGCGCGGCGATCCTGCGAGCATGGCACGCGGCAATCGTCGCGAATACCGACGATCTCGCGAAGCTGATGTCGCGCGAACAGGGCAAGCCGCTTGCGGAAGCGCGCGGCGAAGTCGCGTACGGCGCGTCGTACGTGCTGTGGTTCGCCGAGGAAGCGACGCGCACGTACGGCGACATCATTCCGCAGCAGCAGCGCGGCAAGCGGCTGAGTGCGGTGAAGGAGCCGATCGGTGTCGTCGCGGCGATCACGCCGTGGAACTTCCCGCTCGCGATGATCGCGCGCAAGATCGCGCCGGCGCTCGCGGCCGGCTGCACGGTCGTCGCGAAGCCCGCGGAGGACACGCCGCTCACCGCGCTCGCGCTCGCGTTCCTCGCGCAGGAAGCCGGCGTGCCGGCGGGCGTGCTGAACCTGATCACGGCGTCGCGCGAGCGCGGCATCGACGCGGCCGCCGACTGGCTTGCCGACAGCCGCGTGCGCAAGATCACGTTCACCGGCTCGACGGCCGTCGGCAAGCTGCTCGCGCGCGATTCGGCCGCGACGCTGAAGAAGCTTTCGCTCGAATTGGGCGGCAATGCGCCGTTCATCGTGTTCGACGATGCCGAGCTCGATGCCGCGGTCGACGGGCTGATGGCCGCGAAATTCCGCAATGGCGGGCAGACGTGCGTATCGCCGAACCGCATCTACGTGCAGGCCGGCGTGTACGACGCGTTCGCCGCGAAGCTCGCGGCGCGCGTCGCCGCGCTGAAGGTCGCGCCGGCGACCGACCCGGCCGCGCAGATCGGCCCGATGATCAACGCGCGGGCGGTCGACAAGATCGCGCGGCACGTCGGCGATGCCGTCGAGCGCGGCGCGCGCGTGCTGACGGGCGGCAAGCGCCTCACCGAGCTGGGCCCGAACTTCTACGCGCCGACGGTGCTCGCCGACGCGAGCGCCGACATGCAGCTCACGTGCGAGGAAACGTTCGGCCCGGTGGCGCCGCTGTTCCGGTTCGACACCGAGGACGACGCCGTCGACGCCGCGAACGACACGCCGTTCGGCCTCGCCGCGTATTTCTACACGCAGGACCTGCGGCGCATCGCGCGCGTGTCGGCGCGGCTCGAAACCGGCATCGTCGGGATCAACGAAGGCGCGCTCGCGAGCGAGGCCGCGCCGTTCGGCGGCGTGAAGGAATCGGGCTACGGCCGCGAAGGCTCGCGCTACGGGCTCGACGATTACCTGTCGATCAAGTATCTGTGCCAGGGCGGGCTGGATTGACCGGGCGGGCGCGCGCCGTCCGCGAGGGCGGCATCGCGCTGCCCGGCCCGAAAACGTGCATTGACATAGGAACCGATCGGTCCATATAATGCGATCCATTCCTGGACACCGCATCGTTTGCGAAACCGATCAATGGCAAATCCCGCTGGCGTGGGCCGCCCGCGCGAATTCGAACTTGAAGATGCCGCGCGCGACGCGATGGCCGTCTTCTGGGATCACGGGTACGAAGGCGCGTCCCTGCCCGACCTGATGGCCGGCACCGGCTTGTCGCGCGGCAGCCTGTACAAGGCCTTCGGCGACAAGAAGGCGCTGCTGCTGGCGGCGCTCGACCTGTATATGGCCGACGGGCTCAAGGCAACCGCGGACATCCTGTCGCAACCCGGCACCGTGAAAGAGGCCATTCGCGACTCGCTGCTGCGCTATGCCCGCCTGTCCGTCGGCGAGGCGGGCCGGCGCGGCTGTCTCGCGGTCGCGATGACCACGGAACTCGCCGCCCGCGACCCCGATGTCGCAGAGCGTACCGGGCGCATGTTCCGCCGCTTGCAGCAGCTCTATGCCGGCGCGATCGTGCGCGGCCAGGCAAGCGGCGAGATCGCCGAGCAGGACGAGCAGGTGCTGGCGCGCTTGCTCGTCTGCCAGGTCGAGGGGATGCGCGTGCTGGGCAAGACCGGCGTGTCCGAAGCCGACATGCTCGCGCTGGTCGACCGCACGATGCGTTTTCTCGATTGAAATTTTTTTACCCAATTTGGAACTGATTGGTTCCGTATGGAGAGCCGTTCATGTCACGGAATGATCCTGTATCGCCCGACCCGCGTCGGTGGGCCATGTTTGCGGTGCTGCTCGTCGGCGCGTTCCTGCCACCGCTGGATTTCTTCATCGTCAATGTCGCGCTCCCGTCGATTCGCGCGGAGCTGGGCGCGTCGTCGTCCGCCGAGCAACTGGTGATTTCGTCGTATGCCGGCCTGTACGCGGTCACGCTGATCACCGGCGGGCGGCTGGGCGACCTGTACGGTCGCGGCCGCGTGTTTTTCCTCGGGTTGATCGGCTTTGCCATCGCCTCGACGCTGTGCGGCCTCGCAGGTTCGCCGGGGATGCTCGTCGCCGGGCGAGCGTTGCAGGGTGTGACGGCCGCGATCATGGCGCCGCAGGCGCTCGCGTCGATCCAGGCGATCTTCCCCGAATCGGAAAAGCCGCTCGCGCTCAGCCTGTATGGCGCGGTCTTCGGCCTCGCGGCCGTGATCGGGCAGGCGCTGGGCGGGATCCTGATCTCGCTGAACCTGTTGAACCTGGGCTGGCGGACGATCTTCCTCGTCAACCTGCCGCTGGCGATGCTGGTCGTCGTGTTCGGCATTCCGCTGTTGAAGGAAACGCGTGCGCAGCATGCGCGCAAGCTCGACCTCGGCGGCACCGCGCTGTCGATGCTGACGCTCGGCGCGTTGATCGTGCCACTGATCGAAGGGCGCGAGGCGGGCTGGCCCGTGTGGGCCCGGGCCTCGCTGATCGCCGCGCCGGCACTCGCGTGGGGCTTCTGGCGTTACGAGAGTCGGCTGGGCCGCCACGGCGGCGCACCGCTGCTCGATCCGGCCGCACTGCGCGCACCGGGGCTCGGCCGCGCGTTGCTGATCGCGCTGTTGCTGTACTCGATCGGCGCGTTCTTCCTGCTGTTCTCGGTGTATCTGCAGAATGCGTTGCACGTCGACGCGTTGAGCGCGGGCCTCGTGTTCTTGCCGTTCGGCGTCGGGTTTCTGCTCGGCCCGCTGTCGACGCCGTTGTGCACGCGTGCGATCGGCGCTTATGTGAATCCGCTCGGCATCGGCCTCGAGATCGTGGGGCTCGTCGGACTCGCCTGCCTGATCGACACGACGCCGACCGGGATGCCGCTCGCGTCCGTGCCGCTCGCCGCCGCGCTCTTCGTGATCGGGTTCGGACAAGGTCTCGCGCTGCCGACGCTGATGCGCATGGTGACGGGGCGCGTCGCACCCGCGGTGTCGGGGATGATCGCCGGTATCGCCAGCTCGACGCTGCAGGTCAGCACGTCGCTCAGCGTCGCGATCATCGGCGGGATTTTCTATACGGTTCTGGGCGCGCGCCAGGATCCGGCGGCCATTGCACACGCGTTTATCGTCGCACTCCTGTCTATCTCGGTGTTCCTCGCCGTCGGCGCCGCGCTGGGCATCTCCCTCGCGCGTGCACCGGCCGCGCCGTCGTCGGTGCGCTCCGCCGGCCAGCCGGCATTCGGCCCCGCGCGCAAACGACCGTGATCGCCCGAGATCGCCCGTATCGACATTCAACGTTGCATCCGTCCAACCCGGAGGTTTCTCATGGTTTTCGTCGTTTCCTATCGCCGCGCGACGGGTGCGCGATTCGATGCCCGCTACTACGTCGAGCAGCACATTCCTCTGGTGGAAAAGTCGTGGAAACCGTACGGGCTCGAATCCGTCGACGCGTTCTTCCCCGCACGGCAGGACAGCGAGGTGGCCGTCGTGGCCATGTGCCGCTTCACGGATCGGGCAGCGCTCAACGCCGCGTTCGCGTCCGCGGGGACGGCCGACGTCATGGCCGATATCGACGCGTTCACCGATATCGCGCCCGATCGCTACATCACGGATGTGTTCTCGGGCGTCGAATGAATGCTGCCGGTTGCGGGGGACCGACGAACGACTGGGGGGCCTGAACGGCGTAACGCGATTTTTGATTCACGACGTACACGGCAGGACCGGCGAACCTCGAACCTCATGTCGGCCGGGGCGTGCGTCGACGTACGTATGTACGCACGCACGCACGCACGCACGCACGCACGGAAGCGTATGTGCATCGCGCGCCGTGCGTCATGCATCGTGCATCGCGCATCGTGCGTCGCGCCTCGCGTCAGAGCAACCCCATCGCCGATGCCTTGAGCGTCGCCGCGGCGCGTGTCGAGCATTCGAGCTTGCGAAACGCCTTCTCGACATGGGTGCGCACCGTGCTCGGACTCATCGAGAGCGCCTGCGCGACCTGCTTGTTGCTCGCCCCTCGGGAGATGGCCCGCAGTACGTCGATTTCCCGTGGCGACAGGCGCGGGCCGTCGTGCGACCCGCGAGCGGCCATGCGCCGGGCCGCTGGCGCGCCACCCGTGACGAGCGCCGCGACCACGTCGCCGCATAGCCGGCCGCGCGCCGCTTCTTCCTGCAATTGGCCGGCGGCGGCCGCATCGCTGAGCGCCGCCCGCCACGGGCGCGCCGAGCGCAACGCGACCCACGCCAGCGATGCCGCGAGTACGCGCGCTTCCAGCGTCAGCGCCGCATCGCGCACGCCGCGAAAATAACCGGAACCGTCCTGCCGCTCGTACGCATACGACGCCAGCACCGCGGCTTCACCGAGCGCGCCGGTCTGCCTGCCGGCGCGCTCCGTCCAGTACGGCACGAGCCGCACCTTTTCCCATGCGCTTGCAGGCAGTTGCGTCGGCAGGTTCCACACATCGTTCGGCACCGCGGCCCTGCCGATGCCATGAATCAGCCCGGCGCGGTAGACGCGTTCGCGCACGGCTGCATCCGGCGACAGGCGCTCGTAACACGCGGCCGCCGTGACGGCGACCGAACGCGAGAACCCCGTCATCCACGGCAGTTTCAGATCGATGACGTCCGCGATCAATTCGGCGGAGGTCGCGCCTTGCATATCGGGCGTGGCCAATGCGGCATCGAGACCGTCGGGCGACAGGTGATCGAGCGCTGCGAGCCAGCGCGCGGCGTCGTGCGCGGCCGCCTCGACGAGCGCGCTCGGATAGCGTGCGCCCGCGCGTTGCCCGATCCATTCGATGGCCTGCTCGATGCCGTACGTGCGGCTGAATACGTCGAGATCGCCCGCGAGCGTGACGATCGACACGGCGGCCGGCACCTGTTCCCGCGCGAGCCGTGCGGGCAGCCCGTTGCCGTCCCAGCTTTCGAAAATGTGCCGCAGCGCGGTTTCCGTGGCGTTGGAGAGGCCTAGTATTCGCGCCACTTCGCCCGACACTTCGCAATGGATTTGCGCGAGCGGGATCATCGCGGCGCCGACGCGGCCGACCGCTTCGGCGAGACCGGGCCGGTTCTCGAGCATGGCGGCACGGATCGCGACATCGTCGCCGAACGCCTGAGCGAAACCCGCGGCGTTCGCGGTACAGCCCGACCAGCGCAACAGCGCCACTTCGCGAGCCGTGTCGCACACCGACGCGTCGAATCCCGCCGCGTGCGCGAGCTGTGCCGCCAGCCAGCCGGTGCGCAACGAATGATCGGTCGGCTGCCCCATGCTGAGATCGCCGATGAAGGCCAGCGCGCGTACGGCGTCGAATATGCGCAGCGGGGCGTGACGGGCTTCGGCGTCGGGCATCGGATGGGGGGGCGGGCATTCACGAGAACGGGAAAACGATCATACGCGACGACGTCGCGCCGTGCATGCGCGTGCGCGTGCGGATCGGCCGCGTGCCGCACCCGGCCCGAAGCGATGTCGGCCGCTGCCCGGGGCGCGCGCGGGCGCGCCTTCGCCATCGGACATCTGACCGATGGCGGGCGACCGCGACGATCGCGATACTCGGTGCACCGGAAATCCGGTCGGCACGACGGACACGCTGCACGCCGGCCGGAACGACGATCCGATATACGAAGGAATGCAAATGGCTGACCACTCCACCGAATTCCGTGCCCCTGCCGACGCACAATGGCTGAAACGGTATTACTTTTCCCGGGCGATATTCTCGCTGCTCTGGGTCGCGCTGGCATTCTCCGTCGGCCGGCAGAGCGCGGCCGGCGCGGCGATCCTGCTGATCGTTTATCCGGCCTGGGATGCGCTCGCCAATTTCGTCGACCTCGCCCGCAGCGGCGGAGCGGCGACGAACCGCACCCAGGCGGTCAACGTCGCGATCAGCGCCGCCACGACGCTGGCGGTTTTTCCGGCTTTGAATGCCGGCATGCACGCGGTGCTCACGGTGTTCGGCATCTGGGCGATTCTTTCCGGCGGACTGCAGCTCGGCACGGCGCTGCGCCGCTGGAAACAGGTCGGCGCGCAGTGGGCGATGATCCTGAGCGGCGCGCAATCCGCGCTCGCGGGCGTGCTGTTCATCGCCCAAAGTCATGCGTCCATGCCGCCCGCCATCGTGAAGATCGCGGGCTACGCGGCGGTAGGCGCCGCCTATTTCCTGATATCGGCACTGTGGCTGCAGCTGCGGCGGACGCGACGCAGCGCGTCGTGAGCCGTCGATCGAGATGAAGATGTCACGCCACGGGGCGCCGTCGCCGTGGTTGCGGTCAAGGGCAGACGTCGTGCAACGCATGAGTTCATGCAGATGATCGCAGCGGTAAAAACCGGGGGATTTCGCGGGCGCGAATGGCAGGTGTTGGGCGACGCGAACGGGTATGAACGGCCCGGAGCGACATTCGTCGCGGCACTTTCAACGGCCCTTCGTCGCCGGCAAGCGGTCGTTCGTACGGCATCCGACGAACTGCAAAGCTGTTGGTTAGTTGCGGCACATGCAAAGCTCGAACTCGTGTCCGTCCGGGCTGCTCAATACGATGCTTTTCATGGACTCGATCTTCAATCCGTCCATCACGACGGAGGCTCCGTTTTCTGTTGCCCGCTTCACGAATTCGTGAAGCGCATTCTCTTCGAACTCAAATACAGGCACGGAGCTGCTACCTTTTATCTCATCTCCAAAATCGTTTAACAAAAGGCCCAGTCTGATTGTGCCGATCATGAATTCAGCCCACTTGTCGGACTGCTTAAGCGGTTCATATCCGAGAAGTCGCTCCCAGAAAGAAGTGGACTTCCTCATATCACTCACCTTCAAATACACGGTACGAAGCTTCATGACGTATCCCCGAAACGGATTCCAACTGAATGTATCAGACGCCAAAATAATTGGCTTACAGCAGCGGCGGCCAGACTCATGCAGTGCTTGACTGCTTGGGCATGATGCAACAGGCATGACCGTCCATACGTGGGCGTACGATTGCTACGTCGAAACGTCGCTTCCTGGCCGCACTGGGACGGATGACCCGTCTTCATTGCGATCCGGAACAGGCCCTCGTGTTTTCTGGGAGCGGTCATTCAACAGTCTATTGGCTCTCTATGAGGCGTATAGTTTTCCGCCCTCGCCGACCCAGATTACGCCTGGGATCGTGTAGAAATAGACAGTCAGCTCTACATCGTTTGCATCACACACGTGACTCGGCCATTGAACCCGGAGCTGGCGAATAATTTCTTCGGGCGTCTCGTGCCACTGGGCATCTCGATCGTAGATGGTATATCGGGGACGTGGATTCGCAGGAGATATATAGCAGTCTGCTCCTGGAGCGATGAACATGATCTTACCGTCATCTAACAATTGCCTGACTACGTCAAAAAACGCGGCCTTGTATTCGTCAAATGAAAAGGTTGGATTCCAGTGTCTGATTGAGTCGAAGAGGCCTGTGATCCAAAGACCGAATGAGTCTCGAATGATCTCCTCGAGGTGGTCTATCCGCTTCATTGCCGAACATCGGCTTCGCCGCCCGCTGACCCATAGGTGTTCAGTTCGAGTCGAATACCATGCGACGCCAACGCCGTGAGGGAAGCAGCCATTTCGAAATACCTATCGTTTTGGTAGTCCGGATTATCGCCAATCTACGGGCAGCAGTCCAACGACCGTTCGTGGCCGCATGACGCCATTACCGCATTGCAACGTACGGAAAAACAGGAAAACCCGGTAATCCGACGACATTTGCAGACAGTAACCGCCCAACGAGGCAACGGACCACCGCTCATCACTCAGCCACCGCCGACGATCTGCTCAAGGTCAACTTCGGTCAGGGTTTCTCATTCCCTTGCCTGGAGCCGCTGGCCGCGGCAATGCGGCTTTGCGCAGCGACGAGTTGGTCATCCGTGGTCGCTACCAGCCACAGACGTGCCTGCTCCTCGATTTGGCGGTTGTGGTCCTTCAACGGGCCCATCGCGGCAGCGGCCTTCCAGACGACCGGGGCGATTCGGCTTTTCCTGCCTGACGGCGCGCCCACCAGCAGGCAGTAAGGTCCCAGCGGGAGCGATACAAACGGAAGTGCCGGACTGGCACGCACGCGCCAGTCGATGAAGGGCGTGTCGCCGATAAGCAGCGGCATGGGCAAGCCGTGAAGCACACTGAAATCGTACAGCGCCAGTTGCTCCCGCATGCCGGCGTAAATACGCCGGATGTCATCGACAACCGCCGCGCGTATCTCGTCATCGAACATGGGTTCCTGCGCGTATCGGGCAAACGCCTTGCGAGCCTCCCATTGATATGCGCTGAACAGGCCAATCTCCACGCAGTCCTGCACGGCGCGCTGGACATCCGCTACGGAACCGGCTTCCTCCGGCGTACCCAACTGCGCGGCCCGCAAAAACCGGGCAAGTCCAGCCTCATGGATCGCAGGCCCCTCCGCAGATGCATCGTCTTCAGCGCCCTTTCCAAGGGGCACATAGATATATTTCTCGGCCGCGAAATGCGACTTCTTGCCCTCGTCAAACCTGATTTCGCCATCTACGCAGTCGAGATAGCGAGTCCCGATTCGACCATGCTCCCAAACCCAATTTTTCAGGAGCGGACGTAGTGGATGCAGTCTGTCGTGATCGGTCATTGAAGCCTCCAGGTTGCCCAGTATAGTTCCAAGCTGTCGATTGTTTCGTGGAGGACATGCGATCAATCGATCCACTACCGCCGTTGGAGCAAGGTTCAGTGCCAAGCTGACCTTCGAATGTCCAACTGCATGCACCGGCGAAGGTCATCAGACAGTAGCACTGATGGGCTGTAACTCCGCGCTTTGGTAACGGACTGCGCAAGCGGGAGCCCCAGGCTGCCCTTTACTCTCTTGACGCGGCGTCAGGAGCCGTTCAAGCAGATCGGCGCTGTCCAGTTGCGCAATCCACCAGTTCAAAGCGTTCCCTACCTTGTCCTCGCGCCAAGCGAGGTAGCCATTCGTGAACTCGCGCACCCCCACGATGCGACGCGCGACCAGCCTGCCTTCGTGTATCGGTTCTTTCGCTACGAGATCGGGCAGCATCCCGACAGCGATACCTTCGCACAGTGCTTGCAGTTTAGCTGCGAGCGTCGGCACGATGATCAGAGGCTGTCCGTCACGGGTGGCCACAGATTGCGGTTGCAGTTCGCGAGAAGTGTCACTGATGACGACACCCCGATATCTTGCGATCGTTTCGCTCTCCAACGGCTCGGGCATGCGGGCGAGTGGATGGTCCGGCGCCACGACAAAAACGTGCCGGAGGGTTCCGATTGGCCGGGCCGCAATATTGGCGGCATGCGGCGGCTCGCCGAACGCCCCTATCGCGAGATCGGCACGCCGCGTAACCAGGGCATCCCACACGCCCCCAAGCACCTCGGTGGAAAGACTTAGCTGGGTATTCATCTCCAGGTCGTAGAAGGCATGGACATACGGCCATAAGGACTGGATCGGCAAGATTGCATCGACGCACAGTCGAAGCTCCGATTCCCAACTGTCTCGAATACCTTTTGCTTTGACCTCCAGGCGTCGAGCCGCGTCTAAAAGTCGACGCCCGTCTTCCACAACAGCACGACCCGCTTCCGTGAGTCTCGCCCGTCTGCCGCTGCGATCGAACAGCTCGACATCCATGTCGCTTTCCAGCTTTTGCACGAGGTAAGTGAGTGTCGACGGAACTCTATGCAACAACTCGGCCGCATCGGCGAATGTACCGGTCCGGTCAATTGCATCCAAAACTTCGAGAACTTCAAATGACAGCTTGGTCGCCATACAGCATCCTTAGATATTCCTAACGTTCACAGGCTTCACCGCGTCGGCCGAGCGGCTTTGCCGCAGCAACACTTCCATACGGTTGCCCAACCTTTCGGGACTCGCTCGGATGCTGATCAGATGGACAAAGGCGATGTCGTCCCTGAACCGGATGCGTCTCCCGGATGCTCTCGTCGACGAAGCCTCCAGCCACTCAATGGTCATTGCGGCAAGAGTCTAAGGTACACGCTGCCGTTTGTCTGCTCATGGCGTGCCGCGACGGATACGATTGGCACGCGTGTGTCCCTTGGCAAGGTACAGCCGATGTTCGAATGGCTGCTTGAGAGTGATTGACTACGGCTGTCGATGGCCGGCTAGTGCCCGATGACGCTTGGCGGGAACCGGCGCACAAGAGCCCTCCGATATGCGTTGGCAAGGTGGTAACCGAGGGTTTCACAGGACAAAACTTTCACTCGCATCAGCCGATAACGCGAGGAGGAACCACCTGGACGGTCGCCGGACAGCCAGCAGGCCCCATTCGATGCGCCCATTCACCTGCCACTTCGCATGGGCCTGCGCGGTTTCCACTCGTTTGCTCAAGGACTCGGGATGCACAAGCTCAGTTTTAAGCAGAAGCTGTGGTTGCCGCTGATCATCAGCCTCGTCGCGTTGCTCGCCGTGTCCGTATCAGCGGCGTGGCAGTCGCGCGAGACGCGGATCGAGGAACGTAAGCACGACCTCACGAACATCGCGCACGTCGGGCTCGGCATCGTGACGGAGTATGCGGCGCTGGCCCAAAGCGGCGCGCTGCCGGAGGCCGATGCCCGCAAGCAGGCACTCGAACGGCTGCGCGGCGTCCGCTACGGCGAAGACGGCTATTTCCTCGTGATCAACTCGAAGCCGCAGATGGTGATGCATCCGATCAAGCCGGCGCTCGAAGGCAAGGATCTTTCAGGCAGCGCGGATGCCGACGGTCGTCACCACTACGCGGCGTTCGCGTCGGCTGCACAGGCGCCGGACGGCGGCTTCGTCGACTACGTGTTCCCGCATCCGGGCGCGGTGCCGGCGCAGGCGGTCGGCAAGATCGGCTACGTGGTGCGCTATGCGCCGTGGGACTGGATCATTGCAACCGGCGCCTATGTCGATGACATCGACGCTGCGTTCATGGCGTCGCTGTGGCTGATCGGCGGGATCTTCCTGGCAGTGTCAGCAGTACTCGTGGCGCTCGTCGCGGTGACGAACCGCAGTATCGCACGTACGGTCGGCGGCGATCCGGCCTATGCGGCGAATGTGGCGGAAGCGATCGCATTGGGCGACCTGACCGTGACGATCCATACGCGCGACGGCGACACGTCGAGCCTGCTGCACGTGATGCGGCGAATGCGTGACGCGCTGACCAGCACTATCTGTCAGATCAAGCATGCTTCCGACAACGTCGCGTGCAGCGCGAACGAGATCGCGAACGGCAATGCGGACCTGTCGTCGCGCACCGAGAGCCAGGCGGCGTCATTGCAGGAAACTGCGTCGAGTATGGAGCAGATGACGGCGATGGTCCGTCAGACTGCGGACAACGCGCGCACCGCCAGCGAGCTTGCGGCCGGCGCCACGAAAATCGCGAACCGCGGCGGCGACATGATCACGCAGGCCATCGCGGCGATGAAGGGTATCTCGAATGAATCGGGCCGCATGGTCGAGATCATCGCGACGATCGAGGGTATCGCGTTTCAGACCAACATCCTCGCGCTGAATGCGGCGGTCGAAGCGGCACGCGCGGGCGAGCAGGGCCGCGGCTTCGCTGTCGTCGCGAGCGAGGTGCGCAGCCTCGCTCAGCGTAGCGCGACCGCGGCGAAGGAAATTCGCGAGTTGATCGGCCATGCGGTGGGCAGCGTCGGCAGTGGTGCGACGCTCGTCGAAAATACCGGCTCGACGATCGACGAAGCGCGCGACGCGATCATGCGTGTGACAGGTGTCCTGCAGGAGATCGCGGCGGCCGCTGCGGAACAGAGCGCCGGCATCGATCAGGTGAATCTCACGGTCACGCAGATGGACAGCATGACGCAGCAGAACGCGGCGCTCGTCGAGCAGGCGGCAGTAGCGGCGCAATCGCTGAAGGAGCAGGCGATGAACCTGCAACGCTCGGCTGCGGCGTTTCAGGTAAACGACGTCGACGCTAACGGCGGTGCACTGCTCGCGCCGGCTTCGGCGCAGCACCGCGCAGTGTTTGCGTAAGGACCGGGCGCCGCAATCGCGCGGCGAATCTCGCGGTCCATGGCACGTCCGTGCGGTTTCTTGGACTGCCACCTTGCGACCCCGAACTGCCCTTCACCCTTCTCCAATCCGGTCGTTCATTTTGCAATTTCGGTGGATTCAAGGAGCCAGCCGAGAATTATCTGACACGGCGAAAGCCACACACTGGAGGTGACGACAAAGTTCACCGAGACGCTCAATAAACTGGTCGCGAGATGATGTTGACCATGCCTGACCAGAGCGCAGAGCGAGATGCGCGGAACCCACCGGGTCATTCGCCAGGGTGACTTCCAGACTATATTCCTCGCGATTCACGAACAGGCCGGTTGTAGCTCCCGGGAACTTGGCTTCAAAGATTCTCCGGACGGACTCGGCATCGCCCAAAGGGCTTACTTCGCGAACGGCGTTCAGACTTTCCGCATCGAGATTCGTTGGTTTAATGGCGATGATGTCAAAACTCATTACCGGTCCTTGTACGAGTTAGATTATGCAGGCGAGTTCCGAGGTTCTCCGGCGAATTGTCGACGATCTATGCGCCGATGTCGAAGGTCCCTTCTTGGCCGAATGCCACCCGACGCATTCGACTGCCCCCACCCCGAAGAAAACACCAGCCATTCCAAAACCGAGCCTTTTGGCCCCCTTGACGACGCCAGCTTGCCCCCGCGCGCCTACCGGCTACGCAACGCCTGAGCCAGCGCGTCGCCCGCAGCCAGAATATGCGCGGACAGCGCCGCACACGCTGCATCCACATCGCCGTCGCGTATCGCCCGAACGATGTTCCGATGCTCGTCGTTCGAGCGATGCTGCCAGTCGAGTTGCTGCCACGTCGCGTACAGATGCCGTGAGCTGGCCCGATGCATGTCGCCGATTGCGTCGATGAGCCGCGGCATCCCGCACCGCGCGGTCAATGCGCGATGAAACCTGAGGTTCAGCGTCGCGAGCACGGCGATGCCACGCGCCGCCGACTCCTGATCGAGGATCGCGTCGAGCTCCTCCAGCGCACGTGAGTCGAGAGCGGGAATCGCCTCGCGCAGCGCCAGCGCCTCGAAAGCAGCGCGCATCTTTGCCATCTCAAGCACGTCCGCCGGCTCGAGCGGCGCCGCCCGCACGCCCCTTCGCGGCTCCACCACGGCCAGCCCTTGCGCTTCCAGCCGTCTGAACGCCTCGCGTACCGGCACATGGCTCGCGCCGAATTCGGCGGCGATGTGGTCCTGACGCAGCCACTCCCCCGGCGCGATGACGCCCGAGATGATTCGATCCGCCAATGCGCCAGCGATCCGATCAGCCAGCGAGCGATCTTCCTTGACTCCGAAATCCATTCCGACCACCATGCATATATTATCTATTAAATTGTAACAAAACCGGAGGCTCGATGCGCCACCACCGTCCTGCGCGTCTGCAGCACATTGCCGGCATCGGGGTCGATCGCATGGGTTCGATCGCCGATCATGCCGACGTCGACCTGTTGCGACTCGAAAATCTCGATACCGACATCCCGCCCACTGCAGAGGCGCTCGCCTTCACCCGAGAGGCAATCGAGCGAGACTCGGCCAACTCCTATTTGCCATTCGTCGGTCAGGATCGGCTGCGTGCAAGCGCCGCCGCCCACGTGTCAGCGCTTTCGGGGCAGCGCTTTACGGCCGACCAGGTGGTGGTGTCGGCGGGCGGGCTCTCCGGCATTCTGAACACGCTGCTTGCCACCGTCGAGACCGGCGACGAAGTGATCGTCACCGATCCGACCTACGCGGGCCTGCTGAACCGCGTCCGCCTGGCGGGCGGCGTGCCGCGGCAAGTCCCGTTCGCCTTCACGCCGGGCGGCGAATGGAAGCTGGACCAGGCCGCGCTGCGGGCGGCAATCGGTCCGAAAACGCGGGTCATGCTGCTGATGTCTCCGTCGATGCCTTCGGGCGGTGTCTTCGACGCGTCCGACTGGCAACTGATCGCGAGCCTGTGTGTACGGAACGATCTGCTGCTGATCCTCGACAGTGCGATGGAGCGGCTGCTGTTCGATGGACGCACGGTCATCCATCCCGCCGGCCTGCCCGGCATGGCCGAGCGGACGGTGACCGTCGGCGCGGCGTCGAAAGAGCTCCGCATGATTGGCTGGCGGGTAGGCTGGATCGTCGCGCCGGAATGGCTGATTCCCGATCTGGTGGCCGTGTCGCTCGCCAATGTCGTGGTACCGGTCGGCATTGCCCAGGAGGCTGCGGCGGTTGCGCTCGAACATTCGGCGTCCGATCTGCCCGGCTACGTGAGCGAACTCGAAAAGCGGCGGGACACGATCGCCGCCGAACTGTCGGGGCTCCCGTTCGGCATGCCGGCGGGCGGCTGGTCGATGCTGCTGCGTGTCTCCGACTTCGGCCTGACCGGATCGCAGATGTCGGAGCGGTTGCTGAGCCGCGGCGTATGTGCGACGGCGATGACCGGATGGGGCGTCGCACACGGCGAGCAGTATGTCCGTTTCGTGTTCTCGAACGAACCTGTCGACCGGTTGCGCACGCTCGGAAACAAGGTGCGCCGCGCACTGGAGGACGCATGACGGCCGTCGACGAGACAGCCGGGTATTGCGCCAAGCGTCCGTGGCTCGAGGTACCCGTCATGCCGCGTGTGATGGTCGAGCGAACTCACGAGAGATCCTGTTTCTGCCGAAAGTCTCGCTTGTGACGATCCACGTGCCGTGAGACATCCGACGCCGGGCAACGCGATGCCCGGCCCCGGCCGACCGTCACATCGGCCGAACGCCCTACCGCCCTGCCGGCGGCTGCAGGATGTCGCGCGGAATCGCCGCGATCAGCACGCAGCTGACCAGCAGGCACGCGCCCAGTGCATAGGTGCCGTTGTTGATGTCGCCGGTCATCTGCTTGGCGACGCCGGTGATCATCGAGCCCGTGAACCCGGACAGGTTGCCCACCGAGTTGATCAGCGCAATGCCGGCCGCCGCGGCCGTGCCGGAGAGGATCTGCCCCGGAAAGGTCCAGTAGATCGGCATCAGCGCGAGGATGCCGCAAGTCGCAATAGTCAGGAATACGATCGACATCGCAACGTTGTGCGCCAACGCCGCGCTCGCGATCAGGCCGACCCCGCCGATCAGCGCGGGAATCGCCGCGTGCAGGCGGCGCTCGCCGGTCTTGCGCGAGTGCGACGCGTTCCACACCATCGCGAAGATCGCCGTCAGGTACGGAATGGCGGTCAGGACACCGATATGCAGCGGGCTCTGCACGCCCGACGCGCGAATGATCGACGGCAGCCAGAACGCCAGCCCGTAGAAGCCGGTATTGAACGTGAGCAGGATGAAGGTGAGCAGCCAGACGCGCGGGCTGCGCAGCGCGGCGCCGATGCTGTGCGATTTGTGCGCGGCTTCGGTTTCGAGGTTGCGCGCCAGCCGCGCCTTTTCGTCGCCGGACAGCCACTTCGCCGATTGCGGGCCGTCGCCGAGGCACGCGAGCACGATGAACGCCACCACGATCGACGGCAGCCCTTCGAGCAGCAGCATCCATTGCCAGCCGCTCATGCCCGACAGGCCGTGCGTGTGCTCCATCAGCCAGCCTGACACCACGCTGCCGAGCGTCAGGCTCAGCGGGATCGCGACCAGGAAGCCCGACATGGCCACGCTCTGGCGGCGCGCCGGGAACCAGTAGTTCATGTACAGGATCACGCCCGGAAAGAAGCCGGCTTCGCACAGGCCCAGCAGGAAGCGCAGCGCGTAGAACATCGTGGACGTCTGCACGTGGAAGAACTGCGCGAGCGGCACGATGAACGCCATCGACGACGACACGATGCCCCACGTGACCATGATCCGCGCGATCCAGAAGCGCGCGCCGTAGCGGTGCAGCAACAGGTTGCTGGGCATCTCGAACAGGAAATAGCCCCAGAAGAAAATGCTGGCGCCGAGCGCATAGACGCCGTCGCTCAAGCTCAGGTCGTCGAGCATCTGCAGCTTCGCAAAGCCCACGTTCACGCGATCCAGGTAGGCCACGACGTAACAGAGCAGCAGCAACGGCAGGATGCGCCGCATCACCTTGCGATACAGGGCGTCGTCGGATGAATCGGCCGCGGCCGGGGCGGCAGCGGCCTGCGTAATGGATGGCATCGGTCTGTCTCCTGATTGTGTAGGTCTTCTTCGTACCGGCGGGTTCTTCGACACATCGATGTTACCGATAACATTTCGTGGCAAAAAAAACGCCGACGAGGCAGCGGGGAGCAATCGACGCAGTGATACCGGTAACGAACCGGAAGGTAGCACGCGTCAACCGGCGCGTACAAGGGCCGGCGAACGCGTGGTTTCCCTAGTGCGCGCATCGCCGCGACGGAGCGGCGCGGCACGCATGAACGCGGATGCGGCACCGGTATGATGTAGCCTTTCCAGCTTTCGTCCGATCGCGATTCCGATGCCCAGTCCCACCGCCGTCCGGCCTGCCGGGCCGCCCCGCATGTCCGACGTAGCCCGCCTCGCCGGCGTATCGAAGATGACGGTGTCGCGCGTGCTCGCCGGCCACAGCGTGGCCGCCGAGACGCGCGCGCGGGTCTGCGCGGCGATCGATCAGCTTGGCTACGTGGCGGACGCGGCCGCGGGCGCGCTGTCGTCGGGACGGTCGGAATTCGTCGCGGTGCTGGTGCCGTCGCTGTCGAGCTCCAACTTCTCCGACACCGTGCGCGGCCTGACCGACGCGCTCGAACCCGAAGGTCTCCAGCTGCTGCTCGGCGACACCGACTACGATCTCGAACGCGAGGAACGGCTCGTGCGCTCGATGTTGCGGCACCAGCCGCGCTGCATCGCGCTGACGGGGGCGCAGCACACCGATGCGACACGCAAGGTGCTCGAACGCTCGGCTATTCCCGTGGTCGAGATGTGGGACCTGCCCACGCATCCGATCGACACCGCCGTCGGCTTCTCGAACGTACGCGCCGCCCGGGCGATGGTGCGCCACCTGGCCGAGCGCGGCTACCGGCGCATCGGTTTCCTGGGCGGCGCGAGCGAGCTGGATCGGCGCGGCCTCGACCGGCTCAAGGGATACCAGGCGGAGATCAAGGCGCTGAAACTCGGTGAGCCGCGCATCGTGCGGCTGGGCGAATCGCCGATCACGATGGGCCATGGCGGGCCCGCGATGGCCGCCCTGCTCGAACAATGGCCGGATACCGATGCGGTGATGTGCGTGAGCGACATGTCCGCGTTCGGCGCGATCATGGAATGCCACCGGCGCGGGCTGTCCGTGCCCGCGGACATGGCCGTGGCCGGATTCGGGAATTTCGAAGTGGCCTCATGCTGCCACCCGGCCATCACGACCGTGTCGGTCGACGCGTACGGCATCGGGCGACGCACGGGCGAAGCGTTGCTGGCCGCGCTGCAGGCGCGCGACGGCGGCGAGCGCATCGAGCCGCAAAGCATCCGCATCGACTATACGATCGTCGCGCGCGAAAGCGCGTGATGCGCTGACGATCGGGGCGGGGCGGCGCGTCGGCGGGTCGCGATGCACGCAACGACGCCCCGCTCCCTGCCCTCGCGCCACCCGTCGCGCACGACACTCCCTTCCTCCGTACAAAAAACCCGTGCTAACATCCATCCGATGTTACCGGTAACTATCCGGTGCGCCAGAACGAAAAGCCCCTTCGGAGACAGCCCGCCATGTCACACACCCCTCGCCGCCTGCGCAGCCAGGAATGGTTCGACGATCCCGCGCATGCCGACATGACCGCGCTCTATGTCGAGCGCTTCATGAACTACGGGTTGACGCGCGAGGAGTTGCAGTCGGGCCGCCCCGTGATCGGCATTGCGCAGACGGGCAGCGACCTCGCGCCGTGCAACCGCCACCACATCGAACTGGCCGAGCGCACGAAGGCGGGCATCCGCGATGCGGGCGGCATTCCGATGGAATTCCCCGTGCATCCGCTGGCCGAGCAAAGCCGCCGGCCGACCGCCGCGCTCGACCGCAACCTCGCGTACCTCGGGCTGGTGGAAGTGCTGCACGGCTTTCCGCTGGACGGCGTGGTGCTGACGACCGGCTGCGACAAGACCACGCCCGCCTGCCTGATGGCGGCCGCGACCGTCGACATGCCGGCGATCGTGCTGTCGGGCGGGCCGATGCTCGACGGCTGGCACGACGGCAAGCGCGTCGGCTCGGGCACGGTGATCTGGCATGCGCGCAACCTGCTCGCCGCCGGCGAGATCGACTATGAAGGCTTCATGCAGCTGACCACGGCTTCGTCGCCGTCGATCGGCCATTGCAACACCATGGGCACCGCGCTGTCGATGAACAGCCTGGCCGAGGCGCTCGGCATGTCGTTGCCGGGCTGCGCGAGCATCCCCGCCGCGTACCGCGAGCGCGGCCAGATGGCGTACGCGACCGGCAAGCGCGCGGTCGAGCTCGTGCGCGAAGACGTGCGCCCGTCGGCGATCATGACGCGCGCGGCGTTCGAGAATGCGATCGTCGTCGCGTCCGCGCTCGGCGCATCGACCAACTGCCCGCCGCACCTGATCGCGATCGCGCGCCACATGGGCGTCGAACTGGGCCTGGACGACTGGCAGCGCCTCGGCGAGGCCGTGCCGCTGCTCGTCAACTGCATGCCGGCCGGCGAGTACCTCGGCGAGAGCTTCCACCGCGCCGGCGGCGTGCCGGCGGTACTGCGCCAGCTCGATGCGGCCGGCCTGCTGCGGCGCGACTGCGCGACCGTTTCCGGGCGCGCGATCGGCGAAATCGCCGACACCGCGCCCGACGCCGACCGCGACGTGATCCGCACGCCCGACGCACCGCTCAAGCATGGCGCGGGCTTCATGGTGCTGTCGGGCAACTTCTTCGACAGCGCGATCATGAAGATGTCGGTGGTCGGTGAAGCGTTCCGCCGGACCTATCTGGCCGAGCCGGGCGCGGAGAACACGTTCGAGGCCCGCGCGATCGTGTTCGAAGGCCCCGAGGACTACCACGCGCGCATCAACGATCCCGCGCTGCACATCGACGAGCGCTGCATCCTCGTGATTCGCGGCTGCGGCACGGTCGGCTACCCGGGCAGCGCGGAAGTCGTCAACATGGCGCCGCCGGCCGAACTCGTGAAGCGCGGCGTGACCTCGCTGCCCTGCATGGGCGACGGGCGCCAGAGCGGTACGTCGGCCAGCCCGTCGATCCTGAACGTGTCGCCCGAGGCGGCGGTCGGCGGCGGCCTGGCGCTGCTGCGCACGAACGACCGCATTCGCGTGGATCTGAACCGCCGCAGCGTCGACGTGCTCGTGGACGAGGATGAACTCGCGCGCCGTCGCGAGACGGCGAGCTTCACGGTGCCGCAGGCGCAAACGCCGTGGCAGGCACTCTATCGCCAGTTCGTCGGCCAGCTGTCCACCGGCGGCTGCCTCGAGCCCGCCACGCTGTACCTGAAGGTGATCGAACAACGCGGCAACCCGCGCCATTCGCACTGACCCTCCCTGTCCACGACCCTTGCCGAGCTGACCATGCGTACTCTTTCCGTTTCCGACTGCCTGCCGCACGACCTGGCGCAAGCGCTGCTGATCGGCCGTGTGTGGCGGCACGACGGCGCCCATGCGGGCCCGAGCGTCGTTGCCGTGCGCGACGGCGAAGTGATCGACATCACGCGCACCGTACCGACCACCGCGGACCTGTTCGACCGCCCCGACGCGGCCGCCATCGCCCGCACGGCGCCCGGCGAATCGCTCGGCCGCGTCGAGCCGCTGCTGCAGGCGGCGCTCGACGGCACGCGCGGCGCGACCCGCCTGCTCGCGCCGTGCGACGTGCAGGCCGTCAAGGCATGCGGCGTCACCTTCGCCGTCAGCCTGATCGAGCGCGTGATCGAGGAACAGGCCGGCGGCGATCCCGTGAAGGCAGCGGACGTGCGCGCGACCATCGCGGCCACCATCGGCACCGATCTGTCGAAGATCGTGCCGGGCTCGGACGCCGCGATGCGGCTGAAGGCGGAACTCGAGCGCCGCGGCGCGTGGTCGCAATACATGGAAGTCGGCATCGGCCCCGATGCCGAGGTGTTCTCGAAGGCGCAGCCGATGTCGGCGGTGGGCTTCGGCGCGGACGTGGGGCTGCTGCCGGTATCGGTATGGAACAACCCCGAACCGGAGATCGTGCTCGCGGTTTCCAGCGACGCCAGGCCGGTGGGCGCGACGCTCGGCAACGACGTGAACCTGCGCGACATCGAAGGCCGCTCGGCGCTGCTGCTCGGCAAGTGCAAGGACAACAACGGCTCGTGCGCGATCGGCCCGTTCGTGCGGCTGTTCGATGGCGGCTTCACGCTGGACGATGTACGGCAGGCCAGCGTGTCGCTGCACGTCGAAGGCGCGGACGACGGCTTCGTCCTCGACGGCATCAGCCACATGCGCGAGATCAGCCGCGACCCGGCCGACCTCGTCGCGCAAACCTGCGGCGCGCATCACCAGTATCCGGACGGCTTCATGCTGTTCCTCGGCACGATGTTTTCGCCGATCCAGGATCGCGACGCGCCCGGCGGCGGATTCACGCATCACCTGGGCGACCGCGTCACGATCTCCACGCCCGCGCTCGGCGCACTCGTCAACACCGTGCGGCTGTGCACCGAGATCGCGCCGTGGACCTTCGGCGTGCGCGCGCTGTATGCCAATCTGGCCGCACGCGGCCTGCTTGCGCCGTAACGCCCGCGGCCTCGACGCCCCCATCGGCATCGACGCGCAGCAGATCGACGGCCAGGCCGCACGCTCACGCACGCGGCTGCGATCGAGGGTTGCGCGGATACGTGCCGCGCCGATGCGGCCGCCCGGCGAAATCATGCAAAATACGCCCCATCTGAGATGGGGAGACGCGCCCGTGGGGATCAACTTCGACTTGAACGACTTGCAGGCGTTTCGCGCGGTCGTGGAAACGGGCAGTTTCCGAAAGGCCGCGGAATCGGTCAGCATTTCCCAGCCCGCGTTGAGCCGCCGGATCGACAAGCTCGAGGAAGCGCTCGGCGTGCGCCTGTTCGAGCGCACCACGCGTCGCGTCGCGCTCACCACGGTCGGCCGCGTGTTCGCCCAGAGCGCGGAACAGCTGCTCGACGATCTCGATGCGGCGCTGCTCGGCATTCGCGACGTGTCGTCGAGCCGCCTCGGCCATGTGACCATCGCGTGCGTGCCCTCGGTTGCCTACTACTTTCTGCCGGCCATCATCGCGCGCTATCATCAGCGCTTTCCGCGCATCCGGGTCAAGCTGCTGGACGCGAGCGCGAACGAGGTGCTGGGCGCGGTCATCAGCGGTGAAGCCGATTTCGGCGTGAGCTTCATGGGCAGCCAGGAATCCGACATCGAGTTCAAGATGTTGCTCCAGGAGCGGTTCGTCGCAGCCTGTCGCCGCGACCATCCGCTCGCGCGCAAGAAGCGCGTCACCTGGAACGAACTGTACGAGCACGATTACGTGTCGGTGGACAAGACTTCCGGGAACCGTCTGTTGCTCGACCAGGCGCTGGCCGCCGTGGCGCCGCGGGGGCCCAGCGTGTGCGAAGCGCGCCACGTGACGACCCTGCTCGGCTTGATCGAGGCGGGGCTCGGCGTCGCCGCGGTGCCCTCGATGGCGATGCCCGGGCACGACCATCCGATTCTCACGAGCGTGCCGCTCGTCGAGCCGGTCGTCAAACGCCGCGTGGGCATCGTCAAGCGGCGCGGACGGCCGCTCACGCCGGCCGCCGAAGCATTTCACCGGATGATCGTCGACGCGAAGCGTGATGGCATCGCGAACGGCGATGCATCGGTGTGACAACGACACAAGAGACACGAAGGAAGACCGTTCCGTGAGGTTGGCCAGGCTGCTCAAATCGCTCTACGTGCAGGTCCTGCTCGCGATGCTGCTCGGCGTGACCGTCGGTCACGTATGGCCGGACGCAGGCGCGATGTTCAAACCGCTCAGCGACGCGTTCGTCGGCCTCGTGAGGATGACCATCGCGCCGATCGTGTTCTGCACGATCGTCTCGGGCATCACGTCGCTGGCGAACGGGCAGGCAATCGGCCGCACGATCGTGCGGGCGCTCGCGCTCTTCTATCTGCTCACCGCCGTCGCGCTCGCCATCGGGCTCATCACCGCGTTCGTGTTGCAACCGGGCGCCGGCATGCACATCGACGTCCACCATCTCGATTCGCGCATCCTCGCGCCGTACGTGAAGGACGCGCAACCGCACGGGCTCGTCGCGTTCGGGCTGAGCGTGATCCCCGATACGATGCTCGGCGCGTTCGAGAAAGGCGAGGTGTTGCCGGTGCTGCTGCTGTCGCTGCTGTTCGGCTTTTCGCTGAACGCACACCCGCGGGCCGGGCGGCCCGTTCTTGCACTGATCGACGGTGTCGCCCAGGTCGTCTTTCGCGTGCTCGCAATGATCATGCGGCTCGCGCCGCTCGGCGCATTCGGCGCGATGGCCTTCACGGTGGGCCGCTTCGGAATCGGCTCGATCGGCTCGCTCGCGAAGCTGATGCTGTCCTTCTACGTGGCCTGCGGGCTGTTCGTCGCACTGGTGCTCGCCCCGCTCGCGCGGCTGCACGGCTTCGCACTGTGGCGACTCTTGCGCTACCTGCGCGAAGAGTTGCTCATCGTCCTCGCGACGTCCTCTTCGGAGCCCGTTCTGCCACGCCTGATCGTCAAGCTGGAATCGCTCGGTTGCGACAAGGGCGTCGTGGGGCTCGTGCTGCCGGCGGGTTATTCGTTCAACCTGGACGGCACCGCGATCTATCTGACGCTCGCTGCCTTGTTCATCGCGCAGGCGTGCGACGTGCCGCTTTCCGCGTCGCAGATCGCCGTGATGCTCGCCATCATGCTGCTCACGTCCAAGGGCGCGGCCGGCGTTTCCGGGAGCGGGCTGGTTGCGCTGGTCGCCACGCTCGTCGTCATGCCCGACCTGCCCGTCGCCGGTGTCGCACTATTGGTCGGCATCGATCGTTTCATGTCCGAGGCGCGCGCACTGACGAGCGTGATCAGCAACGCGTGCGCGGTGATCTTCGTGTCGATGTGGGAAGGCGCATGCGATCGCGCGCGTCTTGCGCAGCGGCTCGCTGCAGGAGGGCCGGGATCCCCGGACGGGGTCGATGCGGACCGTGCCGCCGCGGATGCCGGCGGCGACGGTGGCGGTGACGGGAAGGCGGTATGACGCAAACCTTCCCGTCGATCAGGCTCAGTGAGCGGGGACGGAATCCAGCCCGGTCGATTTCACGTCGGCCTGCACGTCGGGCGACGCGAGATAGTCGAGCAGCGCCTTCGCTTCCGCCGGATGCTGCGCGCCGACAGGGATGCCGGCCGCGAAGCGCGTGACCGACTGCAGCGATTCCGGAATCTTGCCGACGAAGGTCGCGCCCTTGACCGGCAGCAGCTCGCTCACCTGCTGGAAGCCGATTTCGTAGTCGCCGTTCGCGACGACCGATGCCACCGGAATCCGCGGAATCATCTTCGCCTTCGACTTCACCTGGTCCTCGATGCCGAGCTTCCTGAACAGCTCGCGTTCGATATACACGCCGCTCGCGCTGTCCGAGTAGGCGATCGACTTCGCGTGCAGCAGCGCCTGCTTGAGCCCTTCGGGGGAACCGACGTCGGGTTTCGCCGAGCCGTCGCGCACGACCACGCCGATGCGCGAGTCGGCCAGCTCGACGCGCGATCCGGGGATGACCTTGCCCTGCTTGATCAGGTCGTCCAGCGCATAGCCGACCATGATGACGGCGTCGGCGGGCTCGCCGCGCGCGAGCCGGTTCGGAATCGCTTCGGGCGACTTGCCCATCGACGGGCCGAGCGCGGTAGCGAGCGTGTTACCCGTGTTGGACGCGAACCGGGGGCCGAGCAGCTTGTAGGCGGCGGTGAAGCCGCCCGAGCTCATCACGTGCAGTTCGGCGGCCTGCACGTTGGCAGCCACTGCCGTGGCAAGAACGAGCGCGGCCGCGCAAAATTTCGGGAGCAGGTTTCTCATGATCGTGGTCGTGGTCGTGCGGATTCGTAGGTGTTGGCAAGCATTCCGGATGGACCGGGCTTCAATGCGCGGGCGTCAGCGTCGCCGTGCGGCGACGATAGAGTGCGAACGTCGCGAGCAGCGCGCACACGGCGGCAAAGCTCATCCAGTAGCCCGGTGCGGCCTTGTCGCCCGTCGCGTGAATGAGCGCGGTCGAGATCGCGGGCGTGAAACCTCCAAACACGGCGGTCGCGAGGCTGTACGCGAGCGAGAAGCCTGCGACGCGCACCTGCACCGGCATCACCTCCGTGAGCGCCACGACCATCGCCCCGTTGTAGATCCCGTACATGAACGAGAGCCACAGGAGGACGAGCAGCATGTTGACGAACGACGGCGCGTGAGCAAGCAACGACAGCGCCGGGTAGGCCGTCACGACGGTGAGCACCGTCATGCCGACCAGCAGCGGCCGGCGGCCGATCCGGTCGGACAGCGCGCCGCCGATCGGCAGCCACACGAAGTTCGACACGCCGACGCAGAGCGTCACGAGCAGGCTGTCGGCGGTGCTCAGGTGCAGCACCGTCTTGCCGAAAGTCGGCGCGTAGACCGTGATCAGATAGAAGCTCGTGGTGGTCATCGCGACCAGCATCATGCCGGCCACCACGACGCCCCAGTTCTGCACCAGCGTACCGAACACTTCCTTCATGCCCGGGCGATGCTTGCGCGCCTTGAACTCCTGGGTTTCCTCCAGGTTACGGCGCAGCATGAAGATGAACGGCACGATCATGCAGCCGACGAAGAACGGCACGCGCCATCCCCATGCGGCGATGGCCGACGCGCTCAGCCATTGGTTGAGCGCAAAGCCGAGGCCCGCGGCAACGACGATCGCGACCTGCTGGCTGGCGGACTGCCAGCTCGTGAAGAAGCCCTTGCGGCCGGGCGTGGCCAGCTCGGCGAGATAGACCGATACGCCGCCCAGTTCCGCGCCGGCGGAGAAGCCCTGCAGCAGCCGACCGAGCAGCACGAGCGCGGGCGCCAGCAGGCCGATCGTCGCGTAGCCCGGCACGAACGCGATCAGGATGGTGCCGCTCGCCATGATGGACAGCGTGACGATCAGGCCCTTGCGGCGGCCGACGTCGTCGATATACGCGCCCAGCACGATGGCGCCCAGCGGCCGCATCAGGAAGCCGGCGCCGAACACGGCGAAGGTCATCATCAGCGATGCAAACTCGCTTTGCGCGGGAAAGAAAACGTTGGCGATTTGCGTGGCGTAGAAGCCGAACAGGAAGAAGTCGAACTGCTCGAGAAAATTCCCGGCGGTGACGCGGAAAACTGCAGCGGCCTTCGAACGCTCGTTCGGAAGGCTGGACGAGGGGTGCATCGGGGTGTCTCCTGAAAATCCGGAAATACGCGGGAGGGTGGATCGATTGTCGTTTTCCGGCATGTTCGCTCGTCGCCAGGCAAACGATAAGTGCAATTTTTGGAAGGATTGATGTCGATGGGTTATCAATCGACGGGGTATCGGCGCGTGTCGCCGCACATCGTTCCGCGCACGGCGAACGCCCGATGCAGGGCTTTGCAGGACCGGCCAGGCGGGCTCGCACACGTTTGCGCCCCCGTGCGCGATCGCTCGCGCCCGCGGGCGGCCCTGCGGGCCTCGATTTTCTGTTAACCGTGCCGTTAACCCAGGTTTGACCCGCGCCGGCCCCACTGCCGCCGGCATCCCATACGAGCACGAGCATGGCCGCAACCACCTCGATCGAGAAAATCGCCGACTGGGCAGGACGCAACCATCTTGTCGTCGGGGCACTGGGCACGTTGATGTCGCTGGCGGCGCTCGGGATCAGCGCGGCGACACTGTGGGTCGGGCGCAGCGAAGTGATCGACCACGCGCACGAGACGTCGCGCAACGTCGCCGCCGTACTGGTGAGCCAGATCGCGCGCACCGTCGAAACGTCGAACGACGCGCTGGTCGCGCTCGCGTCCGATCTCGGCAACCCCGCGGTGCGACGCATGGATGCCGGGCTGCGGCACGATCTGCTGTTCGAGCGCACCGCCGCGCAATACGTGACCGGCATGGGCGTGACCGACCGGCACGGCCGGTTGATCGACGGATGCTGCGGCACGACCCATCGTTGGGATTTCAGCGATCGCGACTACTTCAAGGTCCATCGCGATGCCGACAACGTCGGCCTCTACGTGTCCGAGGCCTATCGCGCACGCTCGCGCGGCGGCAAGGAATCGATCGCGCTGTCGCGGCGCATCGACCGGCCGGATCATACGTTCAACGGCATCGCGGTGGTCGCCCTCGACATCGCCTATTTCGAGCAGCTCCTGGCCGGTCTCGATGTCGGGCCGAACGGGGTCAGCGCGATCCTGCGCGCGGACGGCACGATCCTCGCGAGAAATCCGTCGTTGAACGACAACCAGATGAACCACCTGCGCCGCTCGAAAGCCTTCGACCGGATGGTGCACAGCGAATCGGGCTTCTACCCCGCTCGTTCGGTCATCGACGGCACCGTGCGGCTGTATACGTACCAACGGGTGCCGGGCACGCCGCTGATCGCCGTCGTCGCGCCGGCCGAGCGCGACGTGCTGGCGAGCATCACGCGCCTGTCGTGGACGGTAGGCGTGTCCGCCACCGTGATCAGCGCGCTCTTCTGCGCGGTGGTCTGGCTGCTCGCGTTTGCGCTGCGCGACAACCTGCGCAAGCAGACGCTGCTCACGGACCTCACCCGGACCGATCCGCTGACGGGCCTGTGCAACCGCCGCGCACTCGATATCGCGCTGGGCGACGAATGGGAACGGCTGCAGCGGGGCAACAACGGCAGCCTGTCGATCCTGTTCATCGATGCCGACCACTTCAAGCAGTACAACGACCGGCACGGTCATGCGGTGGGCGACACGGCACTGCGCTTTCTCGCCGAATGCATCCGCGCGCACACGCGGCGGCGCGGCGATCTCGCCGCGCGCTACGGCGGCGAGGAGTTCGTCGCGGTGCTGCCGGATACGGACGAAAGCGGCGCCGCGCAGGTGGCGGAGGCGATTCGCCGCGAAGTCGAACGCAACCGGCTCGACGGGTTTGCGGAAACCGTTCCGGCCTTCACCGTCAGCATCGGCTGCGCGACCGGCCATCGCGCGCGCCCGCCGTCCGTGCATGCGCTGTCGCATCAGGCGGACATGGCGCTTTATCGTGCGAAGCGCGAAGGCAGGAATCGGGTGTGTTGCGCGGAAACGGAGCAAATCGCTCACCGGGCTTGACCGGCCACGCAGCGGGCCTGCAATTTTTCGGCGGCGGAGCATACGCAAACGATTGCTTCGAAAACTGTCCAAAATTGTTCATGTACCATTCAGATAATAAGGAAAACTACTCGATGTCAACGAAACTGGACTCCTCACATGAATGATCAACGATTAACGGTTCGCACGAAGCTGACGCTGGCTTTCAGTCTCCTGACGTGCATGGTTCTGCTCGTCTCCATTCTCGGCGTCGTATCGCTCGGCAATGCGAACGCGGCATTCGAGAACTATGTCAACGGCATCAACGCCCGCGCGACCCTGGCGGACAAGATTCTCGCGGCGGTCGACCGGCGTGCGATCGCCGCCCGCAACCAGGTCCTGGCGAACGGGACGCGCGATGCGGACATCGAGAAGGAAGCGGCGCTGCGGGCGGATCGCGAAGTCGGCGCGCTGCTGGGCGAACTGACGAATGCAGTCCGCGAGGGCAGCAGCGCGACCGACAAGGCCCGCGAACTGGTGCGGCAAATCGGGGCGGTCGAGGCGCAGTACGGCCCCGTGGCGCGCGCCATCGTCGAAGCGGCGGCAAACAACCGTCGCGATCAGGCGATCACGATGATCAACGAACAGTGCCGACCGCTGCTGGCCCAGCTCGTCGCGGCCACCGATGCGTATGCGACGTTCTCGCGTACGTTGGCCGCCCAACTGGTGAAGGACTCGGACGACCGTTATACGTCGCGACGACTGATGCTGATCGCGATCAGCATCGCCGCCGCCGCCGCGGCCGCGATCTCGGGCCTCTTCATCACCCGCGGCCTGCTGCGCGCGTTGGGCACGGAGCCTGCCGTGCTCAGCGAGATCGCCGGCCATATCGCCGCCGGCAACCTCGGCGCCGAATCCACGACCGGCGCCGCGCCGGCCGGCAGCGTCCTCGCTTCGATGCGCGACATGCAGGCGAACCTGATCCGCCTGATCTCGGAGGTCCGTACCGCATCGAGCAACGTCGCGACAGGCGCCGGCGAAATCGCGTCCGGCAACCAGGACCTGTCGTCCCGCACGGAACAGCAGGCCGCCTCGTTGCAGGAAACCGCGTCGAGCATGGAGCAACTGACCTCCACCGTGCGCCTGAACGCCGATAACGCGCAGCAGGCGAGCGGGCTGGCCAACAACGCATCGGAAGTCGCCCAGCGCGGCAGCACGGCAGTCGGCCTGATGGTCGACACGATGACGGACATCAGCGCCAGCTCCGCCAAAATCGCCGAGATCACCGCGATCATCGAAGGGATTGCCTTCCAGACCAACATCCTCGCGCTCAACGCGGCCGTGGAGGCCGCCCGCGCCGGCGAGCAGGGCCGCGGCTTTGCCGTGGTGGCCAGCGAAGTCCGGAGTCTCGCGCAGCGCTCGTCGAGCGCCGCGAAGGAAATTCGCGAGCTGATCTCGCAATCGGTCCGGAAAGTCCAGGACGGCTCGCATATCGCGAACAACGCGGGCGAGACGATGAACCAGGTCACGCATGCGATTGCGCGCGTGACCGACATCATGGGCGAGATCGCTGCCGCGTCGAACGAGCAGAGCCGCGGCATCGAGCAGGTGAATCTGGCCATTACGCAAATGGATGAAGTCACCCAGCAGAACGCGGCGCTCGTCGAACAGGCAGCCGCCGCATCGAAGTCGCTCGAGGAACAGGGAGGCCGGCTTGCCGAGGCGGTATCGCTGTTCCGGCTCGACACGCGGGCGGCCGGCGCATAGGCCGGTGCCCGACGCCCTGTCTCGGTGACGGACGACGCATGAATTCCGGCGTCCGTCATGGTCAGCACTCGAAATTAACCAAATAGTGGGAATTTTCGCCCACTGCGTGCGAAACGAAACAATTCCGTAACGACCGCGTAACGATCGCTCACCACAATCCTCCGTCTTCGACCATCAGGATGGAGTCTTGCATGTTTGCGTCACGAAGCCGTTTCCCGCTGCACGTTGCAGCCTTGTCGAGTGCGATCGTGCTGGCTGCGTGCGGCGGCGGCGATGATGTCGTGTCGACCGGCACGATCGCCGCGGCCGTTCCCGCGCCGCCCGCCGACCCCGGCTTCGTCGACAGCGCGCCGATTCCGAGCGCGCCCGCTTTCGTCGACAACGTCGCGACCAACCAGCGCGGCGACGCGCGCTATGCGACGCTGTCGACCAACGCAGCGGTGCGCGTGCTGAGCCGCTTCCTCGATCTCTGGCAGCCGGCGACGATGCTGGTCGACGCGGGCGTGAGCGCGCCGGCGAACGGCGCGTTCCCGGCCATCTCGCCGTCGACCTGCTCCGGGCTGCCGAACAGCGGCGTGCCGTGCGGCACGATCCTGAACGATGCGGTGCTGTCGGCCAACGTGCAGTACGTGATCAACGCGACGACCGCCCGCACGCCGCAGCAGGCCGATGCCGCGTACTACGACGACCGGCGCGGCAAGGGTTACAGCGTGACCGACGGCATGGGCCCGCTCACCGCCGCATGGCGCACCGCGGCCCAGCAGACGACCAGCATCACCAGCGTGCCCGCCGATGCGACCACCGTGCTGTACAACGATTCCGGCAACAACGTCGGCGTCGGCAGCAGCAGCGGCAACGCCAGCTTCGGGAAGGTCGTCGACCTGCTCAACGAAATGGGCAACAACGCGTCGACCGAGCCGTCGAAGCGCTTCTTCAAATATGCGCGCCCGTACCGCTGGAGCACGAGCGTGGTGGTCGCGCCGACGCTCGTGCCGGCGGAAAGCACGACGCCCGCGACCGACGGCGGCTTCATCAGCGGCCACACGGCCGAGGCCGTGCGCGATGCGACGACGATGGCGTGGCTCGTGCCGGAGCGCTTCCAGGAAATGATCAGCCGCGGCCTCGAACTGGGGGAGAACCGGATCCTCGCCGGCATGCATTCGCCGCTCGACGTGATCGGCGGGCGCATGCTCGCGCTGGCCGTCAGCGCGGCGAACCTGACCGCGTATGCGGGCGACGCGCAGGCCGCGTACACGCAAGCCCATCAGACGCTGCAACAACTGACGGGGACGAGCGCCGCGACCTTCTCCGCATTCGCCCACTCCGGCACGACGGCCACCGACCGGTTCGCCGACTACTCGACGAACCAGGCCGCGTTCCTGCGCCGCATGACGTTCGGCTTCGGCGCGATCGAATCGACGAACGCACCGCCGGTCGTGCCGAAGGGCGCGGAGATCCTGCTGCAGACGCGCTTCCCGTACCTGAGCGCCGACCAGCGGCGCGTCGTGCTGAAAACGACCGAACTGCCGTCCGGCTATCCGGTCATGGACGATGCGGAAGGCTGGGGCCGCCTGAACCTGTTCGCGGCAGCCGATGGCTACGGCGCGTTCAACGGCAACGTGATCGTGTCGATGGATGCGTCGCAGGGCGGGCTCAATGCGGCCGACCTGTGGCGCAACGACGTCGCGGGCGCCGGCAAGCTGACGCTGCAAGGCAGCGGCACGCTGACGCTGGCGGGCAACAACAGCTACACGGGCGGCACGCAGGTGAGCGGCGGCACGCTCGCGGCCGCGTCGGCGACGGCGTTCGGCAAGGGCGACGTGTACGTCGGCTCGGGCGGCGGCGTGCAGATCGCGGCCAATGCGCCGGTGACGATCGCGACCCGCTATACGCAGCTCGACAACACGACGCTCGAACTCGACATCGACGGCAACGGCGGCGGACGTATGCGCGTGGGCGGCCCGTTCACCGTCACGGGCGGCACGCTGCATGTGAAATTCGTGAACGGCTACACGCCGAAGGCCGGCGACACCATCGCGCTGATCGACGGCGCGGCGGCTGCCGCGAAGTTCTCGACGGTGACGGTCGACGGGTTCAAGGCAACGCCCGTTTATACCGCGACGGGCGTGTCGATCACGCTGTCGGCGGCGTAACCGGCAGCGACGAGCGTTCCTGCAACGGCGCCGCCCGCGGGCGGCTTCGGCTCCGGCTACGCGAAGCGACCGGAGGCTGCCATGTCGGCGCCGTCCGGGCAAGACCGCGTACCGAAGCGCCGTTGCAGTTCGATGATCGTCGGCAGGTTGAAATCGTGGACGTCCGGCGCGGCGCCCCCCTGCCGCCGGCTGACCTCGACACAGAGTTCCAGCGCACGCGCGCGCGTCTCGGCGAGCAAGCGCAGCGCCTCGCCCAGCAAGCCCTTCTCGAGTTCCGACAGCGAGCCGTCGTGGCCGGTTTCGCCGATCATCGGCTCGCTCATGCTGGTTTCCATCGCGGGTTCTCCTTCGCTGTCCGATTACGCACGCGGACGCACACCGCCTTTCCCGTCACATGACCGCGCCGCGCAGCCACGGCACGAACTCGCGTTCGCCGATGCCGTTGTCCTCGCTGCGGGACCGTCGCCCGGAGGCGACGTCGAGCATCAGCCGGAACAGCCGCTCGCCCGCTTCGCCGACCGAGAGCGAACCGGCGACGATCCCGCCGCTGTCGAAATCCATGTCCGATTGCATCCGCTCGAACAGACCGGTCGTCGTCGCGATCTTGATCGTCGGCACCGGCTTCGAGCCGAACACCGAACCGCGGCCCGTCGTGAAGCACACGAGATTCGCGCCGCCGGCGATCTGCCCGGTGGCCGACACCGGGTCGTAACCCGGCGTATCCATGAACACGAGCCCGGCTTGCCGCACCGGCTCCGCATAGTCGTAGACCGCGCGCAGCGGCGAGCGGCCGCCCTTCGACACCGCACCGAGCGACTTCTCGAGAATCGTCGTGATGCCGCCGGCGAGGTTGCCGGGCGACGGGTTGTTGTTCATTTCGCCGCCGTTGTCAGCGACGTAGCGCTCCCACCACTGCAACCGGCCGAGCAAGCGCTCGGCCACGTCGCGCGACGCCGCCCGCGCGATCAGCAGATGCTCGGCGCCGTAGATCTCGGGCGTCTCGGACAGAATCGCGGTGCCGCCGTTGCGGACCAGCAGATCGACGGCCGCGCCGAGCGCCGGGTTCGCGGTGATGCCCGAGTAGCCGTCCGACCCGCCGCATTGCAGGCCGACCGTCAGCCGCGACGCCGGCACGGCGCTGCGACGCGCGCCGTCGGCCGCCTCCACCAATTCGCGCACGATCGACACGCCTCTGGCCACGGTGTCGCGCACGCCGCCCTCGTCCTGGATCACCAGCGTGCGCACGGTGCTGGGCGCTGCCGCGTCGAGCCGTTGCGCGAGCGCGCCGACCTGGTTGACCTCGCAGCCGAGACCGACGAGCAGCACGCCGGCGAAATTCGGGTTCCGCGCATAGCCGACGAGCGTGCGCCGCAGCAGTTCGATGCCGTCCCCGGTCGCCGACATGCCGCAGCCGCTCTGATGGGTGATCGCGACGACGCCGTCGACGTGACCGAACGCATCGAGCGCGCCGTGCCGGTATGCATCGGCGATCGCATGACAGACGCTCGCCGAACAGTTGACGCTCGCGATCACGCCGACGAAGTTGCGGGTCCCCACGCTGCCGTCGGGCCGCACGAAGCCGTCGAAGGTATCGCGGCGGTCCGTCTCGACCTCATGCGCGTCGCCGGCCAGCCCGTCGTCGTGCGCATGCCGGTCGGGCATCCCGACGTTGTGCACGTGCACGTGCTCGCCCGCGGCGATGTCGCGCAGCGCGACGCCGATCGGCTGCCCGCATTTGACGATCGCGTCGCCGCGCGCGATCGGCGCGGTGGCGACCTTGTGGCCGGCCGGTATCGCGTCCGCCGGCCGCAGCGGCGCGCCGTGAACGTCGATCGGCACGTCGGGCGCCAGCGCGTCGAGTGCGACGGCGACGTTGTCGTTGCCGTGAAGGATCACGATTGCCGGTTGCTTCACGATGCCTCTCTCCCTGTCGTTGCGATCCCGGCCGCCGCAGCGCCGGCCGCCGGTTCATGGCGGGCGACGAGTTGCCGCAACCGCGGTTGTTCGGCCGGCAGCGCCAGCGAATCCGCGAGCGCGAGCAGCGGCTCGATCCGCCGCGCCACCTTCTCGCGATGGTTGACCGCGATATCGGCGATGCGATGCGCGAGAAACGGATTGAGCAAGCGCTCGCGCACGCTGTCGACATAGCGTTCGGCCGTTTCGCGCAAGCCCAGCGCCACGAATACCGGCGCGACTTCATCGCGCCACACGGCCTCGAGACCGTCGCGCAGCCGCGCATCGTTCATCGCGTCCAGCACCGTTTCCGATGCGTCGCGCCCGGTCGCGAGCCACTGCTCCGCGAGCCAGCTGTGCCCGAGATTGAGGAAGAACAGCTTCAGGCGCTCGTGGCTGCGCAAATCGTCGGTGACGACGATCTGCGCATGCCGGCACGGCAGCGCGATGCCGGTACGCCGTTCGATCGCCCATAGCGCGTAAGGCTCCGCGATCGCGCCGACCGGACGAAGCGGCTCGGACACGATGCGGTCGACGAGCGAGTTGACCCATATGCAGCAGTTGCCCAGATAGTCGGCGAACGCGTCGGGCAGCCGCCACTGGCGCGCGAGGCCCAGCACGATGTCGCGCAGCGTGTCGCCGTTGTTCGTCACCAGTTCGCAAGGCAGGATGGAAACGCCGTCATCGGGCCGCGCCTGCCAGCGCGCATGCAGCAGCGCGAGCAGCTTCGCCGGAAAACCATGCGGTGCGTGCTCGGGCTCGGCCAGCAGGTCCGCGGCGTCGCGCGGATCGGCGCGATAGCCTGCGTCGCCGGTGTTCGACACGATCACGCGCACCGTCTCGATCGCGGCGCCGCGTATTTCCGCCCAGTCGCGCTGGGCGTCCCACGCGCGCTGCACGGCGTGGCACTCGACGACTTCGTCGACCACGCCGCCGCGCTCGCGCCCGCGAATCCGCACCGGATAGCGGCCGGTGGCGCGCAGCGCGTCGATGCGCGCGCGGCTGGCCGGATTGCCGGTCGTCTGCACGATGCCGATGCCGCCGATCGCGTTGCCTTCGTCCAGCGCCTGGGAGACGAACAGGTCGACGTGCGCCAGCAGGAAGCGGCTCGTACCGAACTGCAGGATCGGCGGCGTCATCGCGTGCGCTCCGCGTACCGGATTCGACGGATCAGCATTCGACGAGCGCCTTCACGACGGTCTGCCCCGCATCCAGCAAACGCGGCAGCGCGTCCGGCACCTCATCGAGCCGCATCCGGTGCGTGTTCAGCGCGCGGTCCGGGATGCGCCCCGCGCGCATCGCGTCGAGCACCGTCGCGAAATCCTCGGCCGTCGCGTTGCGGCTCGCGAGCAGCGTGGTTTCCCGCTTGTGGAACTCGGGATCCGAAAACGCGACATGCCCGCGCACGATCGAGATCAACGTGTATTTGCCGCCGTGCGCGACGAATTCGAAACCGCGATTCATCGCATCGAGGTTGCCGGTCGCGTCGAACACCGCGTCGAAATACTCGCCGTTCGTCAACGACGCGAGACGCTCCGTGTCGCCTTCCCCCACCTCCACCGCCGCATCGACCGCCAGATGCTGGCGGCAGAACGCCAATCGATCCGCCCGCGTGTCGAGGCACGTGACGTCGGCGCCGCGCAGCTTCGCGAAGATCATCGCGGCCATGCCGATCGGCCCCGCGCCGACGACCAGCGCGCGCTGCCCGGCGCGGATGTCCGCGCGCCGCACCGCATGCGCGCCGATCGCGAGAAATTCGAGCATCGCCGCCTGGTCGAGCGAAATGCCGTCGGCCTTGTGAACGAACTGCGCGGGCACGCTCAGGTATTCGGCCAACGCGCCGTCGCGATGCACGCCGAGCACCTTGATGTTCACGCAGCAGTTCGTGTTGCCGTGACGGCAGGCGACGCAGTGCCCGCACGACAGATACGGCATCACGTACACCGCGTCGCCGGCGCCGAGCCCCGACTCGGCTTCCGCCTCGACGACGACCGCCGACAGCTCGTGGCCCATCACGCGCGGATAGTCGAGGTACGGCTGGTTGCCGGTGAAGATGTGCAGATCGGTGCCGCAGATGCCGACCCGTTGCACGCGCAACAGCACTTCGCCGCTGCCGCGCACGGGCAGCTCGCGATGCTGCACGCGCAGCACGCCGGGAGATTCGCAAATCACGCTGAGCATGTCGGTTTCCTTTCGTTCTGGTTCATTCGTCGTGGCGTGCGGTGTCGATCCGGTAGAAGCGGCGCGCGTTGCCGCCGAAAAGGCCGTCGAGCGCCGCGGCGCCGAGCGACTGCGTGCAATCGTCCTCGCACGCGGCCAGCCATTCGCCGTAGCCGCCGCACGCCGACGCCAGCCGCAGCACCGGCCAGTCGCTGCCCCACATCAAGCGCGCCGGCCCGAACAGATCGGTCAGCGCGTGGACATACGGCCGCGTGCGTGCGCGCACGGCATCCGGGCCGGCCGACGGCCCGGCCTCCGTCCAGAGGCCGGACAGCTTGCAATGCAGGTTCGGCAGGCTCGCGAGCCTGCGCATCGACGTTAGCCACGGCTGCGTCTCGCCGCGCTCGATGAACGGCTTC
The DNA here is from genome assembly GCF_004343765.1 of Burkholderia sp. SRS-25. Lineage (NCBI taxonomy): Bacteria > Pseudomonadati > Pseudomonadota > Betaproteobacteria > Burkholderiales > Burkholderiaceae > Burkholderia > Burkholderia sp. SRS-25. The sequence goes on along the minus strand of NZ_PTXM01000009.1, from coordinate 203,769 downwards.
GCGCCATGATCGATCACGATCGGCAGATCCGGATGGCGCCGCGCGAATGCGTGCAGCGCATCGAGATGGCGCGGCATCACCAGCGCATCGAAACGCAGCCCGTGCTCGAGCATCGCGGCAACCGCGCGATCCAGCCGCGGATCGTCGATCCAAGCGTCGTCGGGCAGATCCTGCAGCATCGGTCGCAAGCCGCGCGCCTTCGGCGCGGATGCAAACGCCGCGATCCGCGCGGGTGCGTCGCCGGCCTTCAGGTCGACCCAGCCGACCACGGCGCCGACGCTCGGCGTTTCAGCCGCGAGATCGAGCAGAAAGCGCGTGTCGGCTTCGCTCGGCAGCGACTGCACGACGACGGTGATATCGATGCGCGCGGCGTCGAGCAGCGGCGCCAGATCTGCCGGGCCGAAATCCCGGTGAATCGCATCGAACTCGGCCGGCGGCCAGCAGCCGGCCCGCGCGCCGATGCGCCAGTAATGCTGATGGGCGTCGATGCGCGGGGTCATGCGCGTGCTCCCGGCACCGGCGCGTGCGCCGCGATCAGCCCTTCGTCGCGCAGCGCATCCCACAGTTCGGCCGGCGCGGGGCGCTCGAACCATGCGATGTTCTGCTTCAGCTGAGCCACGCTGCGCGCGCCGACCACGCACGACACGACGGCCGGATGGCCGAACGGAAACTGCAAGGCCGCGGCCGGAAGCGGCACGTCGAAGCGGTTGCACAGCGCGCCGAGCCGCGTCGCCTTGTCGATCACGTCGGCGCTCGCGTCCGCATAGTTGAACTTGCCGTTGCCGGCGAGCAAACCGGAATTGAACACGCCGCCGATCACGATCGCCGTCCCTTCACGGGCACACGCGTCGAGCAGCGGTTCGAGCGCCGTCTGTTCGAGCAGCGTATAGCGGCCGGCCAGCAGCACCGCATCGAGCGCCGCTTCGTTCAGCGCGTCGGCCGCGACTTCCCATTCGTTCACGCCGAGGCCGAACCCGCCGATCTCGCCGCCCGAGCGCAGCGCATCCAGCGCGCGAAACCCGCCGCCGCGGGTCAACTGGTCCCAGTAGTGCGCGTGACGATCGCCGTGCGTCATCGCGCCGATGTCGTGCACGTACAGCATGTCGACTCGCGCGAGACCGAGCCGTTGCCGGCTGTCGTCGTGCGAGCGCATGATGCCGTCGTAGCTGTAGTCGTACACCGGCCGGAACGGCAGCGGCTCCGCCCAGCCGTCGTCGCCCGGCCGCACGCTCGCGTCGGCCCGCATCAGCCGCCCGACCTTCGTGCTGAGCGTGAAGGCGCGACGCTCGCGCGGGGCGAGCCCCGCCCCCACGCGCCGCTCGGACAGCGTGTAGCCGTAATACGGCGCGGTGTCGAAATAGCGCAGGCCGGCCGCCCACGCGGCGTCGACGAGCGCGGCGGCATCGGCGGCCGACATCGGCCGATAAAGGCCGCCGAGCTGCGAGCAGCCGAGGCCGAGTGCGGACACCGTCAGCCCGCTGCGCGGCAAGGTGCGCGTATCGTTTGCGTTCATGCGTGGTGACTCGATGCGTGAGAGCGGCACGGGCGATCAGTACAGGACATTCTTCGCCGCCTGCGAATCGAGGTTCTGCTTGTCGACCATCACGACGCCGGTATCGATCAGCTTCGACGCGGGCTTGCGCTCGATCACGTCGAGCGCCGTGCGCACGCCCTGGTTCCCCATCTGCCACGAGCCCTGCACGGCGATCGCCTGCACGGTGCCGTCGCGCACGAAGCCCTGCAGGTCCTCGTTGCCGTCGAACCCGATCGCCACCACCTTGCCCGCCTTGCCCGACTGCTTCAGCGCACGGCCCATCCCGACCGCGGTCGGCTCGTTCGCGCCGAAGATGCCCTTCAGGTCCGGGTTCGCCGACAGCACGTCGGTCGTCTGGTTCAGCGCGGTCGCCATTTGCGATTGCGAGTAGTACGGGCCGACGACCTGCAGCTTCGAATGGCTCTCGATGTACTTGCGGAACCCGCCGACGCGGCTGACCTCGGACCCCGCGCCCGGCACGTACGACATGATCGCGATCTTGCCCGACTGCCCGACGCGGTCGATCAGCGCCTTCGCGCACAGTGCGCCCGCCTTCTCGTTGTCGGTCGACAGGAATGCCTGGTAGTACGGCTTGCCGGCGTCCGCGATCGCCGAGTCGATCAGCACGACGGGAATGTGCGCTTCCCATGCCTTCTTGATCGCGGGCACCAGCGCATCGGGATCGGACGGCGCGAGCACGATGCCCGCCACATGACGCGTGACCGCGTTGTCGACCATGTTGACCTGCCCGCTGATGTCGGACTCAGCCGCCGGGCCCTGGAACGTCATCGTGTAGCCCTTCGCGCCGTCGAGCGCCGCCTTCGCGCCTTTCTGCACGTTCTGCCAGTAGTTCGAGTTGACCGTCTTGACGATCACCGCGATCTCTCCGCCCGCCGCATAAGCGCCGCTGCTGCATACCGCGAACACGCACGCCGATGCCGCCAGCAGGATGGATTTGTTCATGTCTCGCTCCGCTTCTCGTTGGTAGGGACTGCTTGCTGCCGGTCAGGGCCGGCGATTGCGCAACTGGTCGATCCACACCGTGCCGAGGATCACGACGCCGATGATGATCTGCTGGATGAAGCTCGATACGCCGTTCATGTTCAGGCCGTTGCGCAGCACGCCGATCACGAACGCGCCGATCGCCGTGCCCGAGATCGTGCCGACGCCGCCCATCAGCGACGTGCCGCCGATGACCGAACTGGCGATCGCGTCGAGCTCGTACATCACGCCTTCGTTCGGCTGCCCGGTGACGAGCCGAGACATCAGCACGCAGCCGGTCACGCCCGCGAGCGCGCCGGACAGCACGTAGGTGAACAGCTTCACGCCCTGCACGTTCACGCCCGACAGCCGGGCCGCTTCCGCGTTCGACCCGACCGCGTAGATATGGCGGCCCAGTGACGTTCTCGACAGCAGCACCGACACCACGACGAACAGCACGACCATGATCACGACCGGATACGGAATGCCGGGAAAGGTCGTGTCGGGGAACCCGTCCGCGCCGATGCGCGAGATCCGCAGCAGCGCGCCGTTGCCGAGCGCGCCGAACGCGTCGCCGAGATCCGATACCGGCCGCGCGCCCGTGATCTGAAGCGCGATGCCGCGTGCGACGAGCATCATGCCGAGCGTCGCGATGAACGGCGGCAGGCCCATCTGCGTCACGCAGATGCCGTTGACGAGCCCGCACAGCGCGCCGACCAGGATGCCGGCCGCCATCGCGGCGGGCACCGGCACGCCGGCCTTGACCAGCAGCGCCGCGCAGACGCCGGCCAGCGCGAGCACCGAGCCGACCGACAGGTCGATGCCGCCCGTGATGATCACGCAGGTGGCGGCCACGCCCAGATAGGCGATGGAGGTGACCTGCAGGCCGACCGTCATCAGGTTGTCGACCGAGAAGAACGCCGCGCTCGTTATCGAGAACGCGAACACGAGCACGACGAGACTGCCCAGCGCCGCGAACTTCTGGATCAGGTCGCGCCGCCGCTGTCGCGCCGCCCGTTCGTCGGCCTGGCTTCGATCGGATGTCATTTCAAGCATGGGAACGCCCCGACGCGTAGTGCATGATCTCCTCCTGACTGGTGTGTTTCGTGTCGAGAAATGCGGTCAATCGACCTTCGTGAAAAACGGCGATCCGGTCGGTCATGCCGAGCAGTTCGGGCAACTCCGAACTGATCAGCACCACGCCGACGCCGTCGGCGGCGAGCCGGTCCATCAGCCCGTAGATCGCGAATTTCGCGCCGACGTCGATGCCGCGGGTCGGCTCGTCGAAGAACAGGATCTTCGAGCCGCGGTACAGCCATTTGCCGATGACGACCTTCTGCTGGTTGCCGCCGGACAGGTTGCGCACGCGCTGGTGCACGGACGGCGTGCGAATCGCGAGGTCCTGCACGTAGCGGCGCGCGACGTCGAGTTCGTCGTCGAAGCGCAGGAACCCGAAGCGTGACGTGATGCCGCGCACGTTCGCGAGCGTGAGGTTCGCCGCGACGGGCATCGGCAGCGCGAGCCCCTCCGTCTTGCGGTCCTCCGACAGATACGCGATCCCGTGCCGGATTGCCTCGCGCGGCGAGCGGATCGTCACGGGCCGGCCGTGCAGCGCGATCGTGCCGCCGTCGGAACGATCGGCGCCGAAGATCGCGCGGGCGATCTCGGTGCGACCGGCGCCCATCAATCCCGCGAAACCGAGGATCTCGCCGCGGCGCAGCGCGAACGACACCGGCCCGAACACCCCGTCGCGGCGCAGATCCCGCACGTCGAGCAGCACCTCGTCGGTCGGCACCGATTGCCGGGACGGATAGGCGTCGTCGAGCGTGCGTCCGACCATGCGCGCGACGATGTCGTCGATGCTCACGTCGGCGAAATCGTCCGTCGAAATGTGGCGCCCGTCACGCAGCACCGTCACGCGATCGACGATCTGCGCCATTTCGTCGAGCCGGTGCGAGATGTACAGAATCGCCACGCCGCCGGCGCGCAGCTCCTCGATGATGCGAAAGAGCTGCACCGTTTCCGCTTCCGTCAGCGACGACGTGGGCTCGTCCATGATCAGCACGCGCGCGTCGTGCGACAGCGCCTTCGCGATCTCGACCATCTGCTGCTGCGCGATGGACAGCACGCCGACCTTCGTCGTCGGAGCCACGTTCAGCCCGATGCGCGCGATGCAGCGCGCCGCATCCGCGTTCATGCGTTTCGTATCGACGAAAGGCCCGCGCCGCGGCTCGCGCGCGAGGAACAGGTTCTCCGCCACGCTCAGGTGCGGGACGAGATTGAGTTCCTGGTGAATGATCGAGATGCCCGCCGCCTGTGCTTCGGACGCCGAACGAAAGCGCACCGGCGCGCCGCGATAGTGAACGACGCCGTCGTCGGGCAGGTACTGGCCGCTGATGATCTTCATCAGCGTCGATTTGCCCGCGCCGTTCTCGCCGCACACCGCATGCACCTCGCCGCGGCGCAGGTCGAGGCGAATTCCGTCGAGCGCGAGGACGCCCGGGAAGCGCTTGCGAATCCCGTCCAGGCGCAGGATCTCCCGGTCCGATTCGTCGTGCGCGGCCTGACCGGGCAGATTGCGAGGCATAGCCATTGCGTCTCCTTGGGGTGGATCGACCTCGGCGCTATCCGGTCAGTCCAATTTGGATGAATTACAGCAATCAAACCACTTTTGGTCAAGCCAATTTAACTATTCACATCTGATCTTACCAATGGTGAAAACCCGGACATCGGGATGAATGCCCCGCCGCACGGGGTGATGCGGCAGGCGTGATAGACTCCGCGACACGCGCTTGCGCCCAAAGCGCATTGATCCCAATCAATCGGATGAAATCGACAGAACCCAAGCGGCTTTACCAATCGGTCGCGGCCCAGATCGTCGCGTTGATTCGTCAGGGCGAATTCGCGATCGGCGAGCGGCTGCCGCCGGAGCGCGAGCTGGCGCTGACGCTCGGCGTATCGCGCCCGTCGCTTCGCGAGGCGCTGATCGCGCTGGAAATCGGCGGCCAGATCGAGATCCGGATGGGCTCCGGCGTGTATGTGCGCGACACCGCGGCCGACGCCGTCGGCCCGATGGCCACGCTCGGCGACAGTCCGTCGGAATTGATGCAGGCTCGCGCGGCCGTCGAAGGCAGCGTCGCCGCACTGGCCGCCGCGCGGATGACGGCTGCGATGCTCGAACGACTGCGCCGCACGGTGCAGCGTATGAAGCGGCTCGCGGAGGCCGGCAAATCCCCGGTCGAAGCCGACCGGCAGTTCCACATGCTGATCGCGGAAGCCGCCGGCAACTCGGTGCTCACCCGCTTCGTCGGCGAGCTGTTCGACAGCCGCCACGACCCGATCGCGACCGCGATGCGCGGCCACGCGGAGAATCCGCAGACGTGGACCGCCGCCGTGCGCGAGCACGAGGACGTGCTGCTCGCGCTGCAGGCCGGCGATCCGATTGCGGCGCAGACGGCCATTCGTGCGCATCTGCGCGCGTCGGAAGCGCGGTGGATCGAGGGTGGACTGAAAGCCGATCCGGATTGAGCGTGCGCGGGCGCTGACAACGCGCTATTCAGCGCCCTGCAACGCGGCCCGTTCGCGCGCCGTGCGGCGCGACGGCAGCGTGCGCGGCACCAGGCTCGTCATCAGCACCGCGCCGACCACCAGCAGCCCCGCGACCACCGCGAACCCGGCATACGGCGCGCCGGTACGTGCGAACAGAACACCGACCAGCCACGAACTGAACGCGCCGCCGAGCGAACCCAGCATGCTGATCACCGCGATGCCCGCTGCCGCCGCCCGGCCGGTCAACTGGGCAGCCGGAATCGTCCAGAACACAATCGGCACGGTGAACGCGCACAGCTGCGCGATCGCAAGCAAGGCAACGGTGATCGCTACATGGCCGACCGAGAAGCGCAGGAGCAGCAGACTGCACGCGGTGACGAGCATGCAGGCCACCGTATGCCAGCGGCGCTCGCCGTATCGGTCGGAACTCCATGCGATCGCCACGTTGCCGATCATCGTGAACACGGAAATCAGTCCGGACAACCAACCGATTCCGGTGACGCTCGCCACCCCGGCCGCCTTCAGCACCGTCGGCGACCAGAACGTCACCGTCCCCATCCCGACGTAGACGCAGAAATAGATCGCCGCCAGCCCCAGCACACGCGCGTTGCGAACGATGTCGAACACGCCCGCCCGGTCATGGCCGACCACGGCCGACGCGCGCTCCGCGTCCAGATCCCGCAAGAGCGCCTGCCGGTCCGCAGGCGACAGCCATGCCGCCCGCTCCGGCCGGTCGCTCAGCATCAGCGGCGCAACCAGCCCGAGCGCGATGGCCGGCAATCCCTCGATCAGGAACAGCCACTGCCATCCGCGCAACCCCATCGTGTCCTGCAGTTGGGCCATGATCCAGCCGGACAACGGCCCGCCGATCATCCCGGCGACCGGAACGGCGAGCAGCAGCACGCTGTTGACGCGGGCGCGCACCGCATCCGGAAACCAGTACGACAGGTACAGGATCAGGCCCGGAAAGAAGCCGGCCTCGGCGGCGCCGAGCAGAAAGCGCACCACGTACAGCGACACGCGGCCGGTCACGAACATCTGCGCGACCGTGCACAGGCCCCACAGCACCATGATCCGCATCAGCGTGCGGCTCGCGCCGATGCGCGCCAGCACCAGGTTGCTCGGCACCTCGAAGGCGGCGTAACTGATGAAGAAGATGGCCGTCGCGGAGCCGAATACGGCTTCACTCAAGCCGAGATCCTGCAGGAACTGCAGCTTGGCGAAGCCGATGTTGACGCGATCGATGAAGTTGATCACGTAGCAGACGAACAGAAACGGGATCACGCGCAGCGCGATCCGACGATACAACAAGGCAGGGGGTGACTCGGACATGGACCGCTCCCGGTATGTGGACATGCGTCACGAACAGGCGAGGCGTTGCGAGGCAATTATACAAATCCCGTATTTCGGGATTTATTGGTAGTTAACACGAGAGAAGACGTCGCACGCCGCCTGCGTCAGGCTGCCGATCTGCATTCGTCAGATTTGTAAGAAAATCTCTATGCTACTCGATCGTCTTAACCATGAAGTCCACGTTACCAGGTCGTGCGCGACACCATGTGTAAACCCCACCTCAAAAATAAACCAAATCCCTTATAATGAGATTCATAAAAAATACGATTGTCAACGACATTCGCTTGTCGATATCGCCCGGCACCCCGAATTTCTTTCGGTTCGGTTACGCTGCATCGCCTTCCGCAGGGTGCTCGCTCGACAAGCGCCACCGGGCGTTTCGATCGCGTCACGCGGTGTTTTTTTCTGGATATGATCGTCGGCAGGACTGAGTGCGTCGCACCGCGCGTTCGGAAGTCATCCGGGCGGCGCGCGCATGGCGCGATCGCGCTGCCCGCGCCGCAGCATGAGCCGGCTTCGGCCGGCATCGAATTTGAAACGGGATGCATTCGCCACGCCATGAACCTGCGCGCTGAAACACTGTGCTTCTCGGATGTGTTCCTCCATTCCCAGGCGATCGTGAACTGGTCGCAGCACTACGACCAGATCAGTCCCGGCACCGCGACGACCACGCTGCGCCAGGTCGCCGGCCAGCGTTTTCACGTCTTTCGCGAACGCATCAACCAGCGCGTGATGCAGCACGGCCTCGCGCCGCGCGACCGGCTCTGCTTCGCCCTGCCGATCGCCAATGCGGTCGCGCCCGTGGTCCAGGGGCGCATCGTCGAGCGCCCGAGCCTGCTGACACTGCGCGGCGGCGAGGAGTTCGTCGCCCATCTGCCGTGCGACACCGAGGTGCTCGCGTTCACGATCGACCGCTCGCTCGCGGCCGATCGCGAGGTGGATGAACTCGCGAACCTGCCCGCACGTTTCCTGAAGCAGCCGGTGCTGCCGATCTCGCCCGCGCGCTACCGCAACGCGCTGGACGGCCTCGAACGCGTGCTGGGCCAGGCGCTCGACAGCGGTTCGCTCACCGCCCGCGACGCATTCGACGAACGCGTGCTCGCGCACAGTCTGGTCGGCATCCTGCTCGACCTCGTGCAGCCCGACGACCCGGATGCCGGTGCGCTGCCGTCGGCCTCGACGCAAAGCTACATCGTGCGCCGCAGCCAGGAAATCGCGCTGGAATCCGACGACGTGCCGACGGTGATCGATCTCTGTCACCACTTGCGGATCAGCCGCCGCACGCTGCAATACAGCTTCCAGAACGTGGTCGGCACCACGCCGACCGCCTACCTCCGCTCGATCCGGCTGAACGCCGTGCGCCGCTTCCTGATGACGACGCCCGACACGATGCGGATCGGCGATGCGGCGGCGCAATTCGGCTTTTGCCACTTCGGACGCTTCTCCGCGTACTACCAGCAGCATTTCCACGAGCTGCCATCGCACACGCCGCGCCTGAGCTGAGCGCGCGACCCACGCATCGCGGCGTCGCATCCGGGTAATCCCCTGCCGCCCCCGCGCATGCGGATTGCCGATTCCGGACAACGCCCGCTTTTTCGGCACCGTAAATTTTGTCGTCGGCCCTGCTCGCATGCGCGCTGCACCGCATCGAGCGGCCGTCCAAGCGCATACCCGTGTCGTCGACGAAGGTCGGCATCGATTGCCGGCTCGTCAGGATCGGCCGCGGCACGGGGATATCGATCAGGCATGCCGGTGTCGACTCCTGACGGACGAGCCGGCCAGCGGGACCACTCATGAACGAATCGTCACCCCGGTCCGAAGCGGGGCTCAGCAAGAACGCCGTCGGACTCTCCCACATCGTCTTCTTCGTCGTCGCCGCGGCCGCGCCGCTCACCGCGATGGTCGGCGCGACGCCCGCGGCATTCTCGCTCGGCAACGGCTCCGGCGTGCCCGGCGTATTCGTGCTGGCGGGCGTCATGTACCTGATCTTCAGCATCGGCTATGCGGCGATGAGCCGGCACATCTCCAATGCGGGCGCGTTCTACGCGTACATCGCGAACGGACTGGGACGCCCCGCCGGCGTGGGCGGCGCGTTCGTCGCGATCGTCGCGTACAACGCGGTGCAGATCGCGATCTACTGCATGTTCGGCTTCTTCCTGAACGACAGCATCCAGCGGCACTACGGCGTCGACGTGCCGTGGTGGGCGTTCGCGCTCGCATGCGTCGTCGCGGTCCACTTCTGCGGCGCGCGGCGCATCGAGTTCAGCGGCCGGCTGCTCGGCATGCTGATGATCGGCGAAATCGCGATCGTGATGCTGCTCGATCTCGCGATCGTCGTGCACGGCGCGAGCGCCGGCGGCTTCAGCGCGAAACCGTTCAGCCCCGCGATGGTGTTCGCGCCCGGGCTCGGCACCGCGCTCGTGTTCGTGCTCGGCTCGTACATGGGCTTCGAGGCGACGGCGATCTTCTCCGAGGAGGCGCGCGACCCGAAGCGCACGATTCCGCGCGCGACCTACCTGGCCGTAATTCTCATCATGGCGTTTTACGCGCTGTCGTCGTGGGCGATCGTCGAGGCATGGGGCGAGCGCGCGATCGCCGCGCAGGCCGCGCGCGATCCGGCCAATCTCTGGTTTGCCGTCAGCGGCCGGCTGCTCGGCGGCATCGCGACGGACGCGATGAACGTGCTGCTCGTCACGAGCCTGTTCGCGGCCATCCTGTCGTTCCACAACACGATCACGCGCTATTTCTACGCGATGGGCCGCGAACGCGTGCTGTGGCGCAAGCTCGGCCATACATGCCCCGTGCATCGTTGCCCGGACGTCGCGGGCAAGGTGCAGACGCTGATCGCGCTCGCGGCTATCGTCGGGTCGGCCGCGTTCCGCCTCGATCCGTTCGCGGTCGTGTTCTCGTGGATGAGCGCACTGGCCACGATCGGCATCATCGGGGTGCAGATCCTTGTGGCGGCGTCGGTGATCGCGTTCTTCGCGCGCGATCACCGCGACGCCGGCGTCGTGCATCGGCTGATCGCGCCGCTCGTCAGCGTGATTGCGCTCGGCGCGTGCCTCGTGCTGGTCGTGCGCAACCTGTCCGTGCTGAGCGGATCGGATTCGACCTTCGTCGCGATGTTTCCGTATTTCCTCGTCGCCGTCGGCGCGCTCGGCATCCGCGCCGCGCTGCGCTTGAAGCGCAGCGACCCCGACCTGTATCGCGAACTCGGGCGCGCCGCCCAGTAGTCGCTGCCCGGACGGTGCCGCGCCGCACCGTCGTCTCGTTGTTCACTCCCCGCGCATTTCCCGCTGCCGACGCGACGCGCCATGCGTCGCGCCGGCACGGGTATTCCCTATCCCGATCGCGCCGCAACGATTGCCGATAGCGGACAAGGCGCGCGTTTTCATCGACATACAGTGAATGCGACGTCGAAGCCTGACGGTGGCAGGGGTAGTTGCCATCGCCCTCACCCGTTCGGCCCGACGATTCGCCCCTGGGAAACACGGAACACCATGATGAAAATTCAGAATCTGATCGACGGCAGGCATTGCGACGCAGCGGCCGGCCGTACCTTCGAAAAACTGGCGCCGGCGACCGGCGACTACGTGGCCGCCGTGCCCGCATCGACCGCCGAAGACGTCGATCGCGCGGTGCGTGCCGCGCACGCCGCGCTGCACGGCGACGCGTGGGCCCGAGCTGGCGGCCCGGCCCGCGCCCGCTGGCTGCTTCGGCTGGCGGACCTGGTAGAGCGCGACCGTGACGCGCTGGCGGAATGCCTGGCCGTCGAACAAGGGCGCCCGCTTGCCGAGATGCGGATGATGGACCTGCCAATGTGCATCGACACGCTGCGCTACTTCGCCGGCTGGGCCGACAAGCTCGAGGGCCGCACGATTCCGACCGACGGCTTCATGGGCCGCCCGACCCTCAGCTACACGCGGCGTGCGCCGGTGGGCGTCGCCGGTCAGATCATCCCGTGGAACGCGCCGTTGATGATCGCCGTGTGGAAGCTCGCGCCGGCGCTCGCGGCCGGCTGCCCGGTGGTCATCAAGCCGTCGGAGGACGCGCCGCTGGCCGTCGCCCGGCTCGGCGAGCTCGTCTGCGAAGCCGGCCTGCCCGCCGGGGTCGTCAACATCGTCCACGGCGTGGGCGCTGAAGTCGGCGCCGCGCTGGTCGCGCACCCGCTCGTGAACAAGATCAGCTTCACCGGCAGCACCGAAGTCGGCCGCGCGATCGCGGGCGTGGCAGCGAAGACCTTCAAGCGCGTCACGCTCGAACTCGGCGGCAAGGCCGCGCAGATCGTGTTCGCGGATACCGATCTCGACCGGGCGATTCCGTCGTTGATGGCCGGCATGTTCGCGAACCAGGGGCAGACGTGCGCGGCCGGCTCGCGCGTGCTCGCGCACCGCTCGATCGCGCACGCGCTCGAAGAACGGCTTGCCGACGCGGCCCGGGCGATGCGCGTCGGTCCGCCGTCGGAGCCCGGCGTGCAGATGGGCGCGCTGATCAACCCGCGCCACCTCGCGCGCGTCCGCGCGCTCGTCGACGGCGCGCTCGCCGAAGGCGCGGTGATGCTAGCCGGCGACGAACAGGTGCCGCCGCGCGGCTGCTTCATGCGCCCGACGATTCTGGGCGGGGTCCATCCGGGCATGCGGATCGCCCGCGACGAGGTGTTCGGCCCGGTCGGCATGGTGATGCCGTTCGAGACCGAGGACGACGCCGTTCGCGTCGCCAACGACACGCCGTTCGGCCTGTCGGCGTCGGTGTGGACGCAGGACGTCGGCACCGCGCACCGCGTCGCCGAGCGGCTCGACATCGGCGCGGTCGCGATCAATGCGTGGAGCCCGATCGACGCGCGCCTGCCGTGGGGCGGCACCAAGCAAAGCGGGATCGGGCGCGACCTGTCGAAGGCCGCGCTCGATTCGTACCTCGAGGAAAAGATCATCACCGCAGCCCTGTGATCCGGCGGCGCACACCGCGCCGCCCCCTGTTCAAGCACTTCGTAAGAGAGACGAGAGACACCATGGACTATCAAAAGCGTCAAAAACGATTCTGGCACCCGATGAGCTCGGCGGCCGCCGGGCATACGACTCCCACCGTGATCATCGAGCGCGGCGACGGCAACTACGTGTACGACGTCGACGGCCACCGCATGCTCGACGGCGTCGGCGGACTGTGGAACGTCAACGTCGGCCACAACCGGCCGGAAGTGAAAAGCGCGATCGCGCGGCAGATGGACGAGCTGTCGTACTACCAGACCTTCGACGGCGTCGCCCATCCGCGCGTCTACGATCTGGCCGACCGCCTGTGCGCGATGTTCGCGCAGGAAGACATGCAGCGGGTGATGTTCGGCAGCGGCGGCTCCGACGCGATCGAGACCGCGCTCAAGATGGCGCGCCAGTACTGGGTCGCCGCGGGCGAGCCGTCGCGCACGAAATTCCTGTCGCTGCGCAACGGCTATCACGGCGTGCACATGGGCGGCACGTCGATCGGCGGCAACGGCGTCTACCATTACAATCATGGCCCGCTGCTGCCCGGCTGCGTGCTGCTCGACACGCCGTGGCTCTATCGCAATCCGTGGAATTGCGACGATCCGCACCAGCTCGTCGAGCACTGCATCCGGCAGCTCGAGGAAACGATCGCGTTCCACGGCCCGCAGACCATTGCCGCATTCGTCGCCGAACCGGTGCAGGGCGCCGGCGGCCTGATCGTCCCGCCGGCCGATTACTGGGCGCGCGTGCGGGCCGTGTGCGACCGCAACGGCATCCTGCTGATCGCCGACGAGGTGGTCACCGGCTTCGGCCGCACCGGCAGCCTGCTCGGCAGCCGCGGCTGGGGCGTCGCCGCCGACATCCTGTGCGTCGCCAAGGGCATCTCCGCCGGCTACGTGCCGCTCGGCGCGACGCTGTACAACGGGCGGATCGCCGACGCGATCGAACATGGCGCGGGCTTCTCGCACGTGGTCATGCACGGCTATACGTACAGCGGCCATCCGCTCGCGTGCGCCGCGTCGCTCGCGGTGCTCGACATCGTCGAGGCCGAGGATCTGCCGGGCAACGCGGCGCGGGTCGGGCAGCGCCTGCTCGAGCAATTGCTGCCGCTGAAGGCCGACTTCGAGACGGTCGGCGACGTCCGCGGCAAGGGGCTGATGCTGGCGCTCGATCTGGTGACCGACAAGGCCAGCCGCACGCCGCTCGATCCGGGCCAGGGGTTCGCCGCCCGCGTGGCCGATGCGGCGCGTCGGCGCGGCGTGCTGGTGCGGGCGATCGCGAACAAGGTGGTGATGTCGCCGCCGCTCACGCTGCAGCCTGGCGAAGCCGACTTCATGGCCGTGACACTGCGCGAGGCGTTGCAGGAGTGCTGCGCGGATTCGCGCGCGATCGCCTGACCGCGCGAAACAGCCCGACGCACGGGCTTTTCGTCGAAGGTCCGTGCGTATCGCGATCCGGCCTCGGTTCGACGTAGATCGCCGCGGGACGCCGAAGTCGACGATCGGCATCCCGCCTGTCGCAATGTCGTTTCAAAGGAAGACAAGTCAAATGGACAACCAGGCCATTGCATTCCCCGCGGAGAAATACCCGCTCGCGCTTCGGTTGCTGCACTGGGTCAGGGCGATCCTGATCGGCGCGCAGCTGTGGACCGGCTGGACGATGGTCCGGCTCGACGACAACCTGCCGGCCAAGTTCGACTGGTACTACCCGACGCACAAGGAGTTCGGCGTGCTCACGCTGCTGGTGGTCGTCACGCAACTGGCGATTCGCGCGATGAAGCCGTTGCCGCCGCTACCCTCCACGCTGCCGACGCTCGATCGCACGCTCGCGAAGATCGGCCATTACCTGCTGTATGCGCTCGCGATCATCGTGCCGCTGATGGGCTATTCGATGTCCAGCACGTATACGCAGAGCGACGGCGTGCCGTTCTTCTTTTTCCGCGTACCCGAGCTGCTGCCGAAGAACGACCATTGGTTCGAGGCGTTTCAGTGGCTGCACAAAACGCTCGCCTATACGTTGCTCGCGCTCATCGTGCTGCATGTGCTTGGCGCGCTGAAACACCGGTTCTTCGACCGCAACCCGGAAAACGACGTGCTGCGACGGATGCTGTAACGCCGCCGCCACGCGGAACCGCGCGCCCGGCGCGGTTCGTCATCCGGTCCGCCCGATCGCGGCGGGCCTCTTTTCTTCGTAATTCATATTTCGTTTTACTAACGACAAACGGACTCGCTGCACGCGTCCGGTGCTGACGTATGCCGTCGGAAACCGCACCGCGCCGCGTGGGCTGCCCACACCTGGAGATCGACGATGAAGAAGATGATGGCGGCCGTATCGGCCGCGAGCGCCATGGGATTCGGCCTGACGGCCCATGCGCAAAGCACCGTGACGCTGTACGGCCTGATCGACGAAGGCGTCAATTTCACGAGCAACGCGGGCGGCAGCAAGGCTTACCAGATGGTCAGCGGCGATACCGTCGGCAGCAACTGGGGGCTGAAAGGCACCGAGGATCTCGGCGGCGGGATCAGAGCGCTGTTCCAGCTCGAGAACGGCTTCAACGCGAGCACCGGCGCGCTCGGCGTGACGTCGCGGATGTTCGGCAGGCAAGCCTACGTCGGCCTCGATTCCGACCGGTTCGGCACGCTCACGTTCGGCCGCCAGTACGACCCCACGCTCGACATGTGGAGTACCTTCACGGCCACCGGCAACTGGCTCGGCGACTTCGGCGCGCACCCGTACGACAACGACAACGCCGATTGGGACTACCGCATCCAGAACAGCGTCAAGTACGTGTCGCCCTCCTACGCCGGCTTCAAGGGCGAAGTGCTCTACGGGCTCGCGAACCAGGCGGGGGGCTTCGCGCGGAACCGCGTCTATAGCGCCGCCGTGCAGTACCAGGCGGGCGCGTTCTCCGCCGCCGTCGCGTACCTGAAGGCCAACAACGGCGGCGCGACCGCGGGCGGTGCGTTGTCGAGCGACGATACGGTCGTCAGCGGCCGCGCGCAGCAGAACATCGATGCGGGCGCATCGTACAAGTTCAGCGACAAGCTGACGCTGTCCGCCGCGTATTCGCACGTCGACGTGACCAACCCCGAGTCGAATCTGTACTTCGCGAACCAGCCGGCGGCAGGCTCGCAGAACGCGTGGAAATTCGACAACTTCGAGGTCAACGGCCAGTATTTCTTCCGGCCGGACCTCTGGCTCGGCGCCGCCTATACCTACACGCATGCGCATGTCGCGACGGCGGCGAGCGATGCGTCGCCGAACTGGCACCAGGTGTCGATGATGCTCGACTACGATCTGAGCAAGCGAACCTCGACGTACATCCAGGGCGCGTACCAGCATGCAACCGGCCATACCGGCACCGATTTCGACTACGCGCACGTGCTCGGCACGGCCGGGCAGTCGTCGGGCCGCAACCAGCTGGCGTTGCGCGTCGGGATGATGCATCGGTTCTGAATCCGGCGGAAAAACACGGGCTCGCGCGCGGCGTACGCGGCAGCCCGTGTTTCTCGCGCATCGTCAGAACTGATGCCGCAGCCCGAGCCGGACCGCGGTCTGCGTCGAGCCGGACGCCGCCCCGCCGAGCGCCGCCTCGACCTGCGCGCCATACGCACTGTCGTGCCCGCGTGCGAATACCACGTAAAGGCCGGTACGCTTCGACAGCGAATAGTCGGCGCTCAACGTGACCTGGTTGGCCGAGCCGATGTCGCCGCCGCGCTGCTGGTACTGGAAGCCGCCGCCGAGCTGCAACGCCGGCGTGACCGCATAGGTCAAGCCGCCGTCATAGGTCGTGGCCCGCAGCGGCGCGGCGGCGCTGATCCGCACGTCCGACACCATGCCGAAGACGCGGAACGGCCCGACGTTGTAGCCTGCACCGCCCGAGAAATTGCGCAGATTGCCACCGGCAGTTACATCGTGCTGGCCGAAATAAGCGAGCGCGGCGCTGAACGCGCCTTGCGTGTAGGACAGCATCGCGCTTTGCACGCTGCTGCGCGCGACCGTGCCGGGCACGTTGCCGAAGCCCCACAGGCCGCCGAACGACAATCCGCCGAACGTCGGGCTCACGTACTTCACCGCATTGTTCACCTGGACGCCCCACACGCGGTTGTCGAGCGCACCGCCCGCCGACGCATTCGCCGGCAAGCCCCACGCGAGCAGGCCGGCCGGCGTGTTCGCGCCGATCGCGAAAGCCGGCATCAGATCGCCGACGAAATCGAACTGGCGCCCGAGCGTCACGGTCCCCCAGTCGCCGCCGAGCCCGACGTAGGCTTGCGAACTGAATGCGGAGCCGGGCACGGTCAGCGCGCCGTCGGAGGTCTGGAACTGGCTTTCGAGCCGAAAGACCGCATAGTTGGCGCCGCCGAGATCCTCCCTGCCCGTCAGGCCCCACACGTCGTTGCGCGACACGCCGGCCTGCAACGCGAGCTGGCGCCCGCCACGCGGGGCGGACGCCACGTCGCTCGTATAGGTCACGCCCGTGTCCAGCGAACCGTAGAGCGTCACGCTCGATTGCGCGAACGCCGGTGCGACGGCACCGCAGCCGCACCATGCCACCATCCGGAACCACCCTTTCATCTGCTTCTCCTCATCGAAATTTCTCGGCCGATGTGCGCGTGAACCGACCGGCGCGGCAGCAACATCGATCCAGTGCGATTTCATTTTCTAAAATAGGAATCCATATCAATAGATATCGAAACGAACCACCTCGACACGGCTGGCACGCTTCCCGCGCATGCGTCGACGCGCTTCCGGTTGCCGCCGGCACGACTTAAGTTAGACTACGGCCTGTCGCCCGCGGCGCCGCATGCCGTGCCGCAGCGCGGCAACCCGAAACCGCCTTCGTCGTTCACGTTCCCTAGCCGCAAGCCGTCTGATCCCGGATTACGTCATGTCGAGCCTCACCAAAATGCTGTCCATCCTCGACGTCTTCTCTTCGTCCGCGACGTCGATGACGGCCGAGGAAATCGCCGAACACATGGGCTTTTCGCGCACCACGTGCTATCGCTACGTGAAGGAACTGGCCTCCGTCGGCCTGCTCGTCGGCACCAACGGCCGCTATACGCTGGGCCCGCGCATCATCCATCTCGACTACAACATGCGGCAGTCGGACCCGACGCTCACCGCCGCGAAGCCCGTGATCCAGAAGCTGGTTCAGGTCACCGGCGGCGACGCGCTCGTGTCGACGCTGTTCGACGAGCAGATCATCAACGTGATGCACGAAACCGGCGCCGAGAACCTGCAACTGGGCTTCGGCCGCGGCCGCATCATGCCGCTGTTTCAGGGCGCGTCGTCGAAAGTGATCGTCGCCGCGATGTCGCGCGCGCGGCTGAAGCGCCTGCACGAACGCCACAACGCCGAGCTGGGCGAGTTCGCGAGCGACTGGACGCAGTTCTGGCGCGCCTGCCAGCAGATCGTCGACGCGGGATACTGGATTTCGCGCGGCGAACTCGATGAAGGGTTCGTCGGCATCGCCGCACCGATTCGCACGGCCAGCAGCGGCGAGGTCAACAGCAGCCTGTCGCTGGTCTTTCGCGCCGAACACTTCGCGCTGTTCGACGAGCACGTGCTCGGCAAGCTGCTGATCGACGCGACCGCTCAGATCGGCGACGCGACCTGAGCATGCGGCCGTCGTCACGCGCGATGGTCGACCGACATTCGCTCAGTTCATCTGTGTGATGAATTTGGTGACCAGATAGCCGTCGAACGTCTCCGTACCGCCCTCGCTGCCGAAGCCGCTGTCCTTCACGCCGCCGAACGGGATCTCCGCCGGCCCCATCCCGAAGTGATTGATGTTGACCATGCCGGCTTCGAGCGCCCGGCCGATTCGGTGCGCATCGCGCGCCGACGTCGTGAACGCGTACGACGCGAGGCCGAACGGCAAGCGGTTCGCTTCGTCCAGCGCATCGTCGAGCGCGTCGAACGGCACGATCCCGACGATCGGGCCGAACGGCTCCTCGTTCATCAGCCGCGTGTCGCGCGCCGGGCCCAGCACGACCGTCGGTGCGAAATAGTGCCCTGGCCCGGCCGCCGACAAGCGTGTCCCGCCTGCGGCAATCTCCGCCCCTTTAGCCTTCGCATCGGCGACAAACGCGTCGATCTCGGATACG
Organism: Burkholderia sp. SRS-25; assembly: GCF_004343765.1. Lineage (NCBI taxonomy): Bacteria > Pseudomonadati > Pseudomonadota > Betaproteobacteria > Burkholderiales > Burkholderiaceae > Burkholderia > Burkholderia sp. SRS-25. Next base: position 185,269 of record NZ_PTXM01000009.1, on the reverse strand, counting down.
CGCCGCGCGTGTGCAAGCGGCCCCATCGTGGTCGTCTCGTCCAACCCATGGCCGACACGAATCTTGCCGACCGCGTCGATATACGCGCCGACGAACCGGTCGAACACCGGGCGCTGCACGAAGAAACGCGTCGGCGACACGCAAACCTGCCCGGCATTGCGAAACTTGTACGCAGCCAGCATCGTCGCGGCACGCTCGATTTCTGCGTCCGCGCAGACCAGCACCGGCGCATGCCCGCCCAGCTCCATGGTCATGCGCTTCATGTGCGACGCGGCGAGCGCCGCCAGTTGCTTGCCGACCGGCACCGAACCCGTGAACGAGATCTTGCGCACGAGCGGCGACTCGATCAGCTGCGTGGACACGTCGGCCGGCACGCCCCAGACGACGTTCAGGCAGCCCGCGGGCAAGCCGGCATCGTGAAAGATGCGCGCGAGCGCGACGATCGCGCTCGGCGATTCCTCGGGTCCTTTCAGCACCAGCGTGCACCCAGACGCAAGCGCGGCCGCGATCTTGTGCATCGCCTGGCTGAACGGAAAATTCCACGGAGAGAACGCCGCGCACACGCCGATCGGTTCGCGCAACACTGTCTGCGCGACGTCCGGCGAACGCGACGGCACGACGCGGCCGTAGGTGCGACGCCCCTCCTCCGCATGCCATTCGAGCTGCTCGGCGGACGACACGACCTCGGCGATCGCCTCGCGAAGCGGCTTGCCCTGGTCCATCGTGATGTGGCGGCCGATCGCCGGCGCACGCTCGCGCACCAGCGCAGCCGCGCGACGCAGGATGTCCGAGCGCGCGAGCGGCGACTCGCGTCGCCACGTCGCGAACGCACAATGCGCGGCGCGCACGGCGGCGTCGATATCGGCCGGCGTCGCATGCGGCAGGTCGCCGAGCACGCTGCCGGTTCCCGGATCGAGCACGGGCTGCGTGCGGCGGCCGTCGGCCTGAAGGAACCGGCCGTCGATATACAGATGGAGCGACGCGTAATCGCGTTGCGCATCAGGTGTCATGCGGGAAGTCAGCGGCGTAAACGGAATCAAGACGGATACCTCGGTAGAGACTGCACGATGGGCCGACGTGGCGAACGCGTCATGCGGCTGGCGGCGGTGCACGCAACAGGCCGCCGATTTCCTGTCGGAGAATCTGGTTTTCCTGCCGGACGAGCAGATGCCGAACCTTGCCGCGAAACGTCCTGAACTCGGGATCGGCCATCAGCACGGCACGACGCCGGGCCCGATCGTCGAGCGAATCGAACGCCCACAGATAGACGAGCTGGTTCAGCGGTCCGATTTCCATCGCGAAACAGCCGACCATCGTGCCGAGCGCATGCTCCTGCGGCGCGCGGCCGCACTCCGCATAGAGCCGCAGATACTCGGCGACGCCGCCCGGCACGAGCGTGTAGGTGCGTTGTTCAACAAACATCCGCGGTCTCCCGTTGTCGCGGTGCAAAGGCCTGGAACGCCGCGGTCACGCCGGCCATTCCGGCGGCGTCCGTCTGCGCGGCCACGTAGCGATCGGGGCGCACGACCACGAGCGGCCCGCGATGCCGGTCGAACCATGCCGCCAGCGCGTTGTCGACATCCTCGATGCACACGCTGTCGTGGGCGCTCGTCACGCGCCGTGCGCGGCCCGTCCCGCTACGCGAGCGATTGACCTGAACGAAGGTCGCACCCAGCGCCGTCCAGTACGCGCGATCGTCGTCGCTCAGGCATGCCTGCGGATCGCATTGCCAGCCGACGATCGAGAACCACGGGCCGAGCACGTCGTCGAGCTTGCGGCGCACGCCGTCGGCCGTTTCGACGTCGGGCTGCGCGATCATCCTGCCCGCCGCGTCGCCCGGCGCGCCCGGCAGCACGACGCCCCGCGTATAGCTCGGCATCGGCTTGAAGCGCATCTGCAGCACGTAGTCCTTCAGGCCGGGCGCATATCGCGCGAGCCCGAGGAACCGGTCGCGCAGAAACGCGACGAGCCGGTTGGTCGGCATCAGCATCGCGCCGAACGTGTCCGCGAGATCGATCATCGCCTTCGCGTGGTCGCGGCGTTCCGATTCGTAGGTGTGGATCACGCCGGGATCGAGCGTGCCGTTCACGACGCCTGCCAGTTTCCACGCGAGATTGCCGACGTCGCGCAAGCCCGCATTCAGGCCCTGGCCGATCCACGGCGGGCTCAGGTGGGCGGCGTCGCCGACGAGCGCCACGCGGCCCGCCACGAAGCGCTCGGCCACGCGAGAATGGTGCGTATAGGTCCGTGCGCGCACGATCTCGATGCGCTCGACGTCGTCGACGTACGGCGCGATCAGCGCGCGGATCGATTCGGGCCGGGCAATCGCCTCCGCGTCTTCATGCGGGAATACGAGAAACTCCCAGCGCCGGAAATTGAACGGCAGATAGATGCACACGTTCGGGCGGCGCGGGTCGCAGTTCAGCGCCGTGCACGGCTGGTCGAGCCCGGCGTTCTTCACGTCGACCACGACCCATTTGATCGGGTGCGTCGTGCCGGCCAGCTTGATGCCGAGCCAGTCGCGCATCGGGCTGCGCCCGCCGTCGGCCGCCACCACGTAGTCGGCATCGAGCGCATATTGCCGGCCGTCGGCACCGCGCACCCGCAACGTGACGCAGCGATCGTCCTGTTCGACGCCGACCACTTCCTCGCCGCTCCGCAGCGATACGTGCGGATAGCGCGCCAGCCCCGCGCGCAGCGTGTGTTCGGCCAGTTGCTGCATGAAGATGTTGCGCCGCCACCAGCCGAATTCGCGGTTTGACGGGCGGATATCGGCAAAGCATTCGCCATTCGCCTTGAACATGCGCAACGGCACGTTCTGGATGATGTCGCGGCTCAGTTCGTCAGCGAGCCCCGCGGTCTGAAACATCCGCAATGCTTCGTCGTCGATGCCGACCGCGCGCGGAAAATCGACGACGTCCGCTGCCTTCTCGATGATCACCGTCGCGACACCGTAAAGGCCGAGCAGGTTTGCCATCGCGACGCCGTTCGGGCCCGCGCCGACGATCGCGACCGACGTCCGGTTCAGGTTGTTCGCTTTCATTCGCCCGCGCCTCCGCTGCGCCATGCAGGATCATCGAGACGATCGAGCCACGACCGCAATGCGCGATTGAATGCATCGGGTTGATCGTCATGCACGTAATGCGTTGCGCCGGGAATGTCGATCCGCTCGATTTCCGCATTGGCGGCCGCCATTTCGGCCGCCACGTCCGCGGACAGGAAATCCGAGTCGCCGCCGCGCAGCAGCAACGTCGGCACGTGCAAGTTGAGGATCAGCGGCCACAAATGGACGAGCTGCTCCGGTGTCGCGGCGAGCCGTGCGGCCGCAATCCCTTGCGCGTCGTGCCGCCAGACGATCCTCCCCTGCTCGTCTTCTTTCAGCGAATGCGCGATGCGCGAATCGAGCGCGGATTCCGCGATGTTCGGCCGCTGGCGTCGCCAGAACGTGCGTGCGTCGTCCCACGACACGAACGCATCGGGCGTTTCCTTCAGCTCGCGCTTGATGCGCTCCGAACCCGGCGAGCCGGCCGACGCGCCGGGGCCCATGTCCTCGATCACGAGGCCCGCGAGCCGTACGGCGTGCCTTTCGGCGTACCGTTCCAGTTGCGCCGCCGCGTAGACGAATGCATTGGCGCCACCCATCGAGTGCCCGACCAGCACGAATCGTCGCAGGTCGAGCGCGCGCACCAATGCGTCGAGATCGCGCACGTAGGCGGCCGCGTAGTAGTCCCGTCGCGGATCCCAGTCGCTCAGCCCGCGCCCGCGCTGATCGAGCGCGACGACCCGGTAGCGGTCGACCAGCGCAGCGGCGACGGGCGCCCAGGTATGCGCGTAACTGCGCAAGCCGTGCAGCATCACCACGGTCGGCGCATCGTCGCGCCCCCAGCTCACGTAGTGCAGCCGCAATCCATCGTTGTCGATCCATCCCTCGTTGACGGACGCCGTGTTCATCATCTGCTCCTCGCCCGACATGCGCGCTCAGACCAGACCGTCGCGACCGACGATCTCGCTCGCCTTCAGGCCGCCGAGCCGTGCATGCAGCCGGCCGCGCGTCGCGAATGCGAAGATCACCAGCACTTCGTCGTCGTTCGGCGCATCGGGAAACAGGCACGTCACCGTGTCGTAGTGCGAGCGCACGTAGAGTGCATCCTTGTGCGCGAGCGGCACGTCGATCACTGTGTTGATCGGGCCGCGCTTGCCGCTCGACGGCACCCATGATTTGCCGCCGCCCAGCGCCGCGCGGATCGGCTCCGCGAAGATCGACGTGAGGAACGCGTTGCCGTGTTCGTATTCGCCGGCTGAACCGACCAGGCACGCCTTGCCGTAGCTCTCGATCGCGCGGCCGTCGGCGAGCGACGCGATGCGTCGCGCAAACTCCTTGCCGAGCGCGGGCGACGGACGCACGAGATCGTCGAGGTTTTCGCTGAATCGCCCTGCGTACGGGTTGTGAACTGCCGCGGCGATCACGATCTTGCGCAACGGCTCGCCGTCCGCGAGCTGACCGGTTTCGTTCGCGAGCGAATCCTCGATCTGCGTGTACCACTTGCGGATATGAAAACCTTCGAAATTGGCGGTCTTGCTCATTTGCATTCCTATATAAAACGTCGATGATGCGGATGGAAAGGCGGCGCCTCAGTCGAACAGCGGTTCGAGCTGGACGGGGTCGCTCGGCGCGTTGTATCGATGCAGCACGCGCTTGCCCTCTTCGTCGTCCATGACGGTCTCGCAGAAGAATTCGAGCCGGTTGCCGTCCGGGTCCGTGAAATACACGCCAATCCCGACCTTGTGATCGGTGATCTTGACGATCGGCACGTCGCGGCGAATCAGCATCCCGTACAGGCGGCGCAATTCGGTCAGCCCGCCGGCGATTTCGAGGCCGTAGTGCTGCAGGCCGATCGTGCCGAGCTCCGCATCGGATGCCGCGCGAATCAGCGCGATGTCGTGGTGCTTCTGGCCGAACGACATGAACACCCACTGCGCGTCGCGTGCGGTTTCCGTCATGCCGAGCACGTCGGCGTACCAGATGCTCGAGCGAACGGGATCGCGCACGAACAGCGATAGGTGAGTGCGCTGCACGCGCGGCGTCGGCAGCGGCAGGCCGCTCGCGTTCGCACGCTCGGCGTGTTGCCGGATATCGGACGGTGTCATCGTTCGCTCCGCTCAGTGGGTCGACTGCGCGTGGGCGGCCAGCGGCGCCTCGAACGGCGTCCACGCCACCGCCGTGATCTCGCTGAAATCGCGCCATTCCTTGGTCCAGTTCCGGCCGCCGTCGCGCGAGCGGAACAGGTGCCCGTACTTGGTGCCCGCATACACGAGCGCCGGTTGGGCCGCGTGCACGCCGAACGCCCAGAACGTGGAGTTCGGCGGCGTGTGCAGATCCGTCTCGTGCCACGCGTAACCGCGATCGGTCGAGCGGTAGATGCGGCTGCGGCTGCCCGGCGTGCCGTCGCCGATCGCCATCAGCAGGTCGCCTTCCGGCTCCGGCAGTTGCACGACGGTGCGCGTGTAGTACAGCCCGTCGAAGCGGTCGCGCGACAGCTTGCCGTCCCAGGTCAGGCCGTCGTCCTCGCTCACGTACACCGCGTTGACCGTCAGCAGCACCGTGGTCTCCGGCCGGCCTTGCTTGGCAGGCAGAATTGCGATCGCGTGAATGTCGCTGTTGCGGATCGCGGAGCCGGGGCCGTCCACGCGCGTCCAGCTCGCGCCGGCGTCGCGGCTGCGCCACGCGCCGCCCTCCTCCACGCCGTACCAGACGTTGCGGCTGTCGTCCGGGTCCACGCAGATCGTCAGCAGCCGCGGACGATTGACGCCCGAGCAAAACTCCGGAAACTCGGGCGCCGTTCGTTCCCAGGTCGCGCCCGCGTCGCTCGACTTGTAAAGCGCGGCGCGCGACGGCGCGCCGGTGCCCGCATAGAGCACTGCCGGGTTGGCCGGATCGATCGCGATCGACCAGACCGTCTGCCCGTTCAGCAGGTTCTCGGGCAGGAACCAGTGCGCGCCGCCATCGTCGCTGATGCACAGCCCCGAATCGGCGCCGGCATAGACGCGCGACGGCGTCGCGGGATCCACCGCGAGCGCGCGCACGATGCCGTCGAACTCGATCGGTTCGGCGAGGCCGAGACGATGCCAGGTCTTGCCGTCGTCGTTCGAGCGCAGGATGCCTTGCCCGGCGGTGGCGACCAGTACGGTTGCGGTCATGAAGTGCTCCTTGTGTCAGAGAAAAATGCCGCGCGTGAGCCCGCCGTCGCAGCCGATCGATTCGCCGGTGATCGAGCCGGACTTCGGCGACGCGAGAAACGCGACGATCCACCCCATTTCTTCCGGCTGCAGCACGCGGCGGATCGGTGTGACCTTCACGTAGTTGGCCTCGACTTCCGCGGCGGTGAGCCCCTGCTTCTGCGCTTCCTTCTCGTAGAGCTCGTGGATGTGCGGCGTTTCGACGACGCCCGGATGAATCGTGTTGACCGTGATGCCGAACGGGCCGAGCTGGTCGGACAGCGTCTTGGTCAGGTGCACGATCGCCACGTTGCGCATGCCGGACAGCTGCTTGCTGCCGCGGCCCGTCAGGCCGCCGATGTTAACGATCCGGCCGAAGCCGTTGGCCCGCATGTACGGTGCGGCCGCCTTCGCGCAACGCAGGTAGCCGACCACCTTGATGTCGATGTCCTGCAGCAGTCCCTGCGGATCCGCGTGTTCGAGTTCGGCGCGCACGAGGCCGCCCGGATGCGCGGCGCCGTTCAGCAGGATGTCGAGCCGGCCGAAGCGCTCGACGCCCGCGGCCATCGCCGCTTCGATCGATGCCATGTCGGTCGTATCCACCGTGACGGGCAGGATCGTGCCGGCTGCGTCGCCGAGCGGCGCGAGCGCCGTGCGAATCTCGGCGGCCGCCGCTTCCAGATGTTCGATGCGCCGCGCGGCGATCGCGACGTTGACGCCTTCGCGCGCCAGTTCGAGCGCGACCGCCTTGCCGATGCCCATGCTGCCGCCGGTGATGAACGCGGCTTTTCCGTGCAGTTGCAGATCCATGTCGATGAAAGGTGAGAGTCGGGATTGAAGAAAGGAGCCGGTGGCGCGATCAGGACAACTGCATTTCGATGAGCGTCGGCCCGTCGGTATGCGCGAGTGCGTCGTCGAGCGCTTGCGCCAGCACATGCACGTCGCTCACGCGCTGGGCCGGCACGCCGTAGCCGCGCGACAACGCGAGCCAGTCGATCGGCGGATCGTCCAGTTGCGTCAGGCGGCTCGCGTGCGGCGTGTCGGCCGGCAGGCCGCTGCGCGCGAGTTCGGTCTGCAGGATCCCGTAGCGCCGGTTCGATGCGATCAGCATCACGATCGGCAAACGCTCGCGCGCCATCGTCCAAAGCGACTGGATCGTGTACTGCGCGCTGCCGTCGGACTGCAGCGCGAACACGCGGCGCTCCGGGCACGCGACGGCGGCGCCGAGCGCCACCGGCAGGCCCTGGCCGATGGCACCGCCCGTGTTCGTCAAAATGGTGTGACGACGCGCGCGCGCCGATGCGGTCACGAACGGGTAGCCGCAGGTGCCGCCTTCGATCGACACGATCGCATCGTCGGGCAGCGCATTCGCGAGCACGCGGCCGACGGCCTGCGGCGTGAGCGGGCCGTCCTCCACGCGCCAGCGCTCGACGTGCACACCCACGTCGTTCCCCGCCGCGCCGATGCGATCGGCCAGCGCCTCCAGCGCGTCGTCCGCCGCGTCGCCGGGCGTTGCGAGCGTCACGATGTCCTCGGGCCGCGCGAGTTCGCCCGGAATGCCCTCGTAGCCGAAGTAGGTAACGGGCGCGAGCGCGCCGGCCAGCACCACGCGCCGGCCGGCCAGCGCCGCGAGCGCCGGCTCGGGGAAGTAAGGCAGGCGGTCGATGTCCGGCAGGCCGCCGCCGCGCTCCGCCCGTGCCGGAAAAGTCTCGCTGAAGCAGGTCGCGCCGGTGGCCGCCGCGATGCGCGCCGCCGCCCGCTGCCCGCGCGCCGACAGCGCGCGGGCGCCCATCAGCAGGACGGCGCGATGACCGCTGAGCAGCAGATCGGCGACCTGTTCGACCCGAGCGGCATCGAACGACACCGCGGCCGGGCGCACGACGGCGGGCCACGCCGCGCCGCGCACGCTGGCCGACTGAAGATCGACCGGCAGCACGAGGGTCGCGACGCCGCGTTGCGCGCCCATCGCGGCCGAAATCGCGTCGGCCGTATCGGTCGCGAGATCGGTGTCGCGCGCCACGCTGCGATACCACACCGACACCGGACGGGCGAGCGATTCGATGTCCGACGTCAGCGGGGCGTCGTACTTCAGATGCTCGCGCGTGTGATCGCCGACGATGTTCAGGATCGGCGTGCGGGCGCGGCGCGCGTTGTGCAGATTGGCAATGCCGTTCGCGTGGCCGGGCCCGAGGTGCAGCAGCGTCATCGCGGGCTTGCCGGTCATGCGGCCATAGCCGTCGGCCGCGCCCGTGCACACGCCCTCGAACAGCCCGAGGATCGACCGCACGCCGGCCACGGTATCGAGCGCACCGACGAACGGCATCTCGGTCGTGCCGGGATTGGCGAAACAGACGTCGACGCCCGCGTCTCGCGCGGTGGTGAGCACGACGCTCGCCCCGCTTCTTGCTTCGGTATCGCTGTCCAACTGTGGGATGTTCATGCGGCTGCTCGACGGGTTTGGCTGAGGTGTTTTTACTGTAATCCCGAATTACGGGATTTGTCAAACTGTCCATTTCACTTTCGCGATCCACGAAGGATCTCGTTTACCCGAAATTTCGCGACAATTTCGCGCGACAACGAGGTGACGACGTTATCCGATCGCCCTCGCGACGCGATTTGTTTCCCACCATTCGGAATTTGAATAAATTGCCCCGCCACATTGACCGCGCCCGCGCCGTGCACCGTTTCACCCCGCGCCTCCACGCTCAAAATTACGATTGCAAATGCCTCTCATTTGCATTAAATTGCCGCGCAAATGTACTGTTTGGAACACAGATGTCGGCGCGAGGCCGCCCGCCGTGCCCGAACGCGAACGACATGAAAAGGACAAGCATGAGCAGGAGAAATTGGGCGGCCGCACCGATGGCCATCGTCGTCGGCACGACCGGCATGGGCGCCGCCGACGCGCAGGAGACCTCACTGCCCACCATCGAAATCTCCGCCCAACGCGCGACGGCGCCGTTCCGCACGCGCGAATCGACGAGCGCGACGCGCAGCGAGGCGGACGTGATGGAGATTCCGTTCGCGGTCAGCAGCGTCGACGCGAAGCTGATCCAGACCGTGGCCGCCACGCGCGGCGACGATCTTTACGACTGGGTCGCGGGCGTCTCGCGCCAGAACAACTTCGGCGGCCTGTGGGACAACTACGCGGTGCGCGGCTTCGCCGGCGACGGCAACACGTCCGGCACCGACTACCTGGTCAACGGCTTTTCGTGGAATCGCGGGATGAGCGTGCCGCGCGACACCGTCAACCTCGAGCGCATGGAGGTGCTCAAGGGGCCGGCCTCCGCGCTGTATGGCCGCGGCGATCCGGGCGGGATCATCAGCTATACGACGAAGCAGCCGCAGTTCACTCGCGCGAACACCATCGGCGTGTCGGCCGGCAGCTACGGCGCATTGCGCCAGACCCTCGATTCGACCGGCCCCGTCACGAAATCGCTCGCGTACCGCTTCGTCGCGATGAACGAGAACAACGGCAGCTTCCGCGACACGGTGTCGAGCAAACGCTACCTGTTCTCACCATCGTTCACGTGGGACATCGGCGCGGACACGACGCTCCACTACGAATTCGAGAGCGCGCGTCAGCGTGCGCCGCTCGATCGCGGCGTGCTGGCGGTCAACGGCCAGCTCGGCGTGATCCCCGCGTCGCGCTTCCTCGGCGAGCCGCGCGACGGCGACTACGACGTGCGCAACACGGGCCACCAGTTCACGCTCGAGCATCGCCTCGATTCCAGCTGGTCGATCAATGCCGGCGTCGCGCAACGCAACACCGACCTGTCGGGGCGCTCGTCCGAGGCATTCGCATTGCAGCCGGACGGCCGCACGTTGTGGCGCCGCTACCGGCAAGTCGCGTTTCACTCGAACGACCTGCAAGGCCGCGTCGAAACCGCCGGCTCGTTCCGCACGGGCGGCATCGGCCATACGCTCGTGATGGGCGTCGATGCGTACCGCTTCAACTACGACCAGTTCGTCACACGCTCCACGCCGAGCGCCGCGGCGCCGTATGCGATCGACATCTTCGATCCGGTCTACGGCCAGCCCGCGCCGACACCGCGCACCGCGACCAACCTGCTCGAACGCGATGACGGTCAAGGCGTCTACGCGCAGGACACGCTCGCGTTCGGGCCGCACTGGAAGATCCTGGCCGGGCTGCGCTGGGATCGCTTCCACCAGTCGATCGACAACCGCCTGAAGGGCGTGACGACGAGCCAGTTGCAGACCGCGGTGAGCCCGCGTATCGGCGTCGTGTATGAAATGAGCCCCGCGTGGTCGTTCTATGCGAACACCGCGTATTCGTTCCGGCCGAACAACGGCGCCGACGTCGGCGGCAACGCGTTCGATCCCGAGAAAGGCCACGGCTACGAAGCCGGCGCGAAATGGGCGGGCGCGCGCTCGCTCACGACCGTCTCGGCGTTCTACGTGACCAAGCGCAACGTGCTCACCGCCGATCCGGCGAATGCCGGCTTCTCGCGCGCGGCCGGCGAAGTGCGCAGCCGCGGCGTCGAATTCGAATGGAGCGGCGACCTCGGGCACGGCCTGCGCGGCATCGCGAACTTCGCGTACGTCGACGCCGAGGTCACGCGCGATACCGTGCTCGCGCCCGGCTCGCGCCTCGTCGACGTACCGCGTCTGAGCGGCAGCGCGCTGCTGATGTACGAGACCACCCTGCCGTTCGCGGACAAGGCCGGCGCCGGCGCCGGCGTGATCTATGTCGGGCGCCGCGCCGGCAACACGGCCAACACGCAGGACGGCTTCGAACTGCCGGCCTACGCGACCGTCCAGCTCAACGGCTATCTTCAGGTCAACAAGCACCTGCGTGCATCCGTAGTCCTGAACAACCTGTTCAATCGCACCACCTACGTCAGCTCGTACAACAGCCTGTGGGTCACGCCGGGCGCGCCGCGCAGCCTGTTCGCGTCGCTCGCCTACTCGTTCTAGGCCGGCCGGGACGGCTGACGCGACGCGCCTCGCGCGTCAGCCGCCGACCACGAACCGCGCGCCCAGCGCGAGCAGCAACGCAGGCGGCATCACGCACGCGCCGACCGCGAGAAATTCGCGGAAACCGACCTGCAGCCCTTCGCGCCGGATCGCCGCCAGCCACAGAATCGTCGCGAGCGATCCGGTGATCGACAGGTTCGGGCCAAGATCCACGCCGATCAGAATCGCGTCGACCACCGTTTGCGGGCTGTGCGCCGCGTGGATCGTCGAACTCGCGATCAGCCCGGCGGGCAGGTTGTTGACCCCGTTCGACAGCAGCGCGACCGCGACGCCGGCCACGGCCGCGGCGACGTGCTCGCCGCTTTGCATCAGCATGTGCAGCAGGCCCGCCAGCGCGCGCACCGCGCCGGTCCGGTCGAGCGTCTCGACGACGACGAACAGCCCCGCGACGAGCGGCAACACGCTCCACGAAATCTCGCGAACGATCGGCACGCACGCCGCGCGATCCCGCATCGCCACGCACGCGACCGTGACGACGCCCGCCAGCGCGGTCGGCAACCCGAGCGGACGATCGGCGACCGACACCGCCATCAGCGCGACGGCCGTTGCGGCGATGCCCGCCAGCGCGATGCGTCCGCCGCGCGTCAGCGGCCGCACCGGCAGCGCGGACTCGCAATGGCCGGACAGCGCACGTCGCTGCACGATCCGCAGCATCACGAACGTGCAGACGATCGACGCGACGGACGGCGCCGCGAAGTGCGCGAGCCAGACGCCGAGCGCCGGCATGTGCGCGCCGTACAGCACCAGGTTCGCCGGATTCGAAATCGGCAGCACGAAACTCGCGGCATTGGCGACGAGCGCGCAGCTGTACAGCAGCGGCATCGGGTTGGCCTTCGCGCGGCGCGCGGCGGCCAGGACCGCGGGCGTCAGCACGACGGCGGTCGCGTCGTTCGACAGGAACACCGTGGTGACGACGCCGACGCCGTAGATCAGCGCGAACAACCGCCGCGGCGAGCCCTGCGCGAGATTCACGACGTGCGTCGCGACCCAGTCGAACAGCCCCTCGCGACGGGCCGCCTCCGACAGCAGCATCATGCCCGTCAGGAAGAGGTACACGTCGCCGCCTTTCGCGACGGCGTCCAGCGCCTGGGCAGCAGGCAACAGGTTCAACACGACCAGCAGCAGCGCGCCGCTCACGGCCCACGTTGCTTCGGGCCAACCGAACGGACGCGTGATGACGCCCGCGGTGGCGAGCGCGGAAATCAGCCAGGCAAGCGAAACAGGATTCATGGGCAAGTGGACGGAGGGATGGGAATCGACATCGCCTTCACGACGATGTCGCCGATAGATCGGCGGGCTTGCCGCACACGCTGCTCAGCGAGCGTGCATGACCGAGCCACAGCGCGAGCGAGCCCGTCGACACGGCGCCCAGCACGACGAACGCGGACGGATAGCCGAAGTGCTGCGCGAGCACGCCGCCCAGCACGGGACTGAGCGCCGCGCCGATGCCCTGCGCGGTCGCGACGGCGCCCTGCCCGGCATTCACGCGGCCGGAACCATGCAGCAGGTGAACGACGAGTGCGGGCACGACCACGCTTTGCAGCCCGGCGCCGACGCCGTCGAGCACCTGCACCGGCCACACGCCCGCTTCGCTCATCCACGCCGCGGCGACCAGCCCGCGCACCGGCAGCACGAGGTACGAGAACAGCAGCACGCGCCAGTAACCGTGCGAGCGAATCAGCCGTGGCGCGAGCCACGCCGCCGCAATCATCACGCACTGCGCGATGACGATCGTCTGTGCGGTGAATGCGCTCGCGTTGCTGCGATGCGTGACGACGACGCCCATCCCGTAGAGCGGCAGCATCGCGGCGTTGCCGAGATGAAACAGCGCGAGCGACGCGCCGAGCAGCACCAGCGGCCGGTTCTCGGCGAGCGTGCGCAGGCCGCCGACGCGCGACGCCGCGTCCGACGCATGCGGATGCGCAGCAACCGTTCCCGGTGCGGCACCGGCAGGATCGAGACCCCGTGCGGACGCATGATCGATCGCGTGCCCGGGAATCGCCAGCGTGCTCACGATGGCGAGGACCGTAAACGCACCGACCAGCGCGAACACCGCGTCGAATCCGACATGCCAGCCGAGCCACCCGGCGAGCGCCGCACCGGCGACGTTGCCGGCGTGGTTCGCCATCTGGTTGCGCCCGAACTGCCGGTCGAAACCCTGCCGGCGCACGATGCCGAGCGTCACGCCCGCAGCGGCCGGCGCGAGCACCGCGCCGCTGACCGCCGCCACGATCTGCGACGCCGCCACCGCCGGATAGCCGTGGACGAACATCATCGCCAGCGACGCAAGCGCCGTCACCGCGGTCGCCGCGACGATCAGCGCCCGCTTCGCGCGCACCGCATCGACGAGCGCGCCGGCCAACGGCGTCGCGGCCATCGCGGCGAGCCCGGCCAGCGTCATGACCGAGCCGATCGCATCGGCGCCCCAGCCGCGCGACAGCAGGATGACGCCGATGAACGGGCCGATGCCGGCCTGCACGTCGGCCAGGAAGAAGTTGAGCGCTTCGAGCGCGCGCGCCGGTCTCATGGTCGTGTCACCGTCGCACGCTCATTCGACATCCGCATCGACGAGCTCGGCGATCTCGCTCACGTCGAGCGTCGTGCCGTGCGGCGTGACGACGCCGTGCCCCCACGCCTGCACATGGACACCGGGACGCAGATAATCGTGCAGCGCTTCAGCCGCATGCGGCGGCACCCGCAACGCGACGCCGCTCGTCAGCAACGCGCCGTTCACCTCGCCTTTCGGGCCGTGCAGCGCGAACGCGACTTCGCCGCTCGATTCCATCGGTTGTCGAGCGGCGTGCGTCGGCTTCGGCGGTGCAGCGTGCGCGGGCCCGTCGTCGACGATGTCGACGCCGTCGCGGCCGGTCAGTTGCACGGCCGCGATCATCGCCGCGCGACGCGGCTTGACGCCCCGCACGCGGATGCGGTCGCCAACCGCGACACGGCGCGCCAGTTCGCGGCCCAGATGCGGCGGCACGTGAACCTGCAGGTCGCCGTTCAGGATCAGGCCGTCGATGTCTCCGTGCGGATTGAGCAGGAACTGCGTGACGCGGCCGCGCGTTTCGGGCAGGCAGGCGGGATCGATCCAATGCATGGCAGGACTCCTTTCGATGGATTGGGGAAAAGCGCCGCGCGATTAGCGCGCGACATCGTCATAGAGATTCACGACATGGCCCGGCGCGCCGAACGCCGTCGCCTGCAGCGCTTCGCCGTACGCGTTGCGCGTGCCGTAGCCGACCGCGGCCACGCGCTCGCCGGGGACGAGCAGCGCGCCGAATTGCTGGGCCGCCGGAACGGTCAGCTTGACGATCGCCCCGCTGTCGAGCATCACACCGTCCGGCTCGCCGCGCGGCGCGCGCGTCACGCGGCGCACGACACCGGACACGTTCAGGCGGGCAAGGTTGACGCCGCGCAGCATGGGCGGCACGGGCGCGACGGGCGCGGGCGGCTGATCGGACAGCGACGCGCCGGTGCCGTCGTTGCGGACTACGCGGGCACGGATTTCATCGTCGACGCGTCGTTCGCCGGCTACCGTCACGCGGTCGCCCGTTTTCACGAGCGCAGTCAGTTGCGAGCCGAGATGCGGCGGCAGGCGGACGAGCGTGCCGTCGGTGAGCACGAAGCCGTCGACGGTGCCTTCCGGATTGATCGTCAGGCGCGACAGCGTGCCGGACATCAGCGCATCCGAGGCGGTGTCGTTTCCGGGTACGGCGGGCACAGGCGCGCGAGACCGAGGAGGAGCAGGAGGCGGCGGCATGGCGCCGGCCGGGTCGTCCGCGCGCGGCGCCGGCGGCACCTGCGCCAGGCTGACCGTTGCGACGGCAACGAGTGCGGCAGCGCAGAGCATGCGATACGAGCGGCGCACGGCGGCACGGCACGGCGGCCGCGATCGAACGACAGGCAGGTACGACTTCATGACGGGCTCCGGCGACGGGTTGCGATGCCTCGATATCCGCAATACCCGTGCCAACCCGCAACGCCCCGCGTGGCCATGCGCCGAACGACGACGCGCGCGAAACCTGTCGGATTTCCCGACACGTCGCTTCACCCGATGTCGGCATTCCCGACAGTCGAAACGGCTCGCCTAGTCGTCGCGCTCGATTCCGAGATTCGCCATGCGCGCATAGAGCGACTGGCGGCCGATGCCGAGCTGCCTCGCGGCTTCCGCGCGGTTGCCGTTCGCGCGCTCGAGCGCGCGCAGGATCGCCGCGCGCTCGACCGTCGCCAGCGCATCGGGCAGCGGCATGTCGAGCAGGTGCGCCGGCACCGCATCGGAGACCGATTCGCGCGCCGGCACGGCGGCCAGGCCGAGATCGGCCGCGCTGACGGCCGGCCCGGGGGCGAGCGCGGCCGCCCGCTCCATCACGTTGCGCAGTTCCCGCACGTTGCCCGGCCAGCGGTGATCGAGCAGCGCGCGCTGGGCGTCGTTCGTCAGATGCAGCGCGCGCATGCCGGCCGCGTTGAGCAGGAAATGCGCGGCGAGCGGAAGGATGTCGGCCACACGCTCCGCGAGCGGCGGCAGGTGCAGCGGAATGACGTTCAGCCGATAGAAGAGGTCTTCGCGGAACGTGCCGTTCGCGACGGCCGCGACGAGGTCGCGGTGCGTCGCGGCCACGACGCGAATGTCGATTGCCGTGGCGCGATCCGCGCCGAGCGGCATCACCTGGCGCTCCTGCAGCGCGCGCAGCAGCTTCGCCTGCATCGCGGCGGGCATGTCGCCGATCTCGTCGAGAAAGAGCGTGCCGCCGTCGGCCTCGACGAGACGCCCCGCGCGATCGGCATGCGCGCCCGTGAACGCACCGCGACGATGCCCGAACAACTCGCTTTCGAGCAGGTCGGCCGGGATGGCCGCGCAGTTCACGGCGACGAACGGCCCCGCATGCCGGGCCGATGCCGCATGCAGCACGCGGGCGGCCACCTCCTTGCCCGTGCCCGTCTCGCCGGTCAGGAGCACGGTCGCGTCGCTCATCGCGGCGCGGCCGACCTGCTTTTGCACGTCGCGCATCGCGGCGCTCACGCCCAGCAGTCGCGGTCGGTCCGCTGACGGTTCGCCCGCGAAATCGCTGTCGCGCGGCGCGAGCGCGGGCGGCTGATTCGCCGACACGATGCGTTCGAGCAGTTGCGCGATGTCGCGACGCCCGATCGGCTTCGTCAGGTGATCGAATGCGCCGAGCCGCATCGCTTCGATCGTGTTGTCGCTGGTCGCATGGGCCGTCAGCATGACGACCGGAATCGCGGCCAGCGCGGGATCGTCGCGCAGTTGCGCGAGCACGGCCAGCCCGTCCAGATCCGGCAGGCGGAAATCCAGAAAGATGCATTCGACGCCACCGCCGTCGCGCAGCGTGCTGAGCGCGGCCCGGCCGGTTGCAGCCTCGACGGCCCGATGACCGAGATCGGCGAGCGTTTCGGCGAGGCTGTCGCGAAAGGCCGCGTCGTCGTCGACTATGAGGATGTTTGCCATGGAATTTCAATCACGAATGCGGCGCCCCCTTCGAGGCGCGCGTGCCCGCCGTGCGCCGCCGCCACTTCGCGGACGACGGCAAGGCCGAGGCCCGTGCCGTCCGCGCGGCCCGTCACGAACGGCTCGAAAATACGCTCGCGCTGCGCGGGCGGCACGCCGGGGCCGCTGTCCGACACGGTGACGCACAGCCAGTCGCGCCCGGCGAACGCGCGCCGCTCGGCGGCGAGCGTGACCGCGCCGCCGTCGCCCGCGTGGTGCAGCGCGTTGAGCAGCAGATTGTCGAGCGCCCGCCGCATCTGGTCGGGATCGAACGCGGGAAAATCCGACGGCCACGCAAGCCGTTCGCCCTGCCCCGCGAGCGACAGCGTCAGGTCGATCGCTTGCCGCTGCGCCAGCTCGCGGTGCGCGTCGACGACCTGCGCGAGCCACGCGTCGACGTCGACCCGTGTCGCATGCGGGCGCACCGGCTGCGTCAACGCGAGCAGGCTCGACAATTGCGCATCGATGCGCTCGATCTGCGCGAGGATCACGCGCAGCGCGTCCTGCTGCCGCCGGCCATCGCCGGCCAGCGCGTTTTCCGCCTTCAGCCGCATCGCGCCCATCGGATTGCGAATCTCGTGCGCAACCTGCGCGGCAAGCTTCCCGAGCATGCCGAAGCGTTCGGCCTGCGCGAGGCGCGTGCGCAGTTCGTCGGCCTGCTGTTGCAGCAGGTCCGCGCGCCGCGCCCGCTCGTTGAACGCATCGATGACGCGATCCAGATCGGGCTCGCCGACGTACGGCAGGTGATGCTCGCGACCGTCGGGCCCCAGCCCGCTCTCGATCCGTGCGAGATTGCGCTTCCATCGGCGCAGCGCCACGGCCAGCGCCGCCGCGATCGCCAGAATCACGGCGAGCACGGCCGCGAGGCCCGTGGCCAGCAGCTCGCCGTGCCGGCCCAGCGGCGGGCGCGCACGCGTCAGCATCCACACGTACAGCCCCGAGCCGCCGCGTACCGGACAGGCCGCCGCGACCACGGCATCCTGCGCGCCTTCGACGACGTTCGCCGTCGCGGCATGCGTCGCGGCCGCGGCGCGCAGCGTGCGGAGGATCAGCGGCGTTTCCGCTTCCGGAACGTCGTGTTTGACGCCGCTGCCCTGGTAGGTGGGAAAGGAATACGCGAGAAAGCCGCTTGCCGCCGGGGCGGCGCCGGGCATCCAGAACCCGCCCTCCATGTCGGGCGCGCGGGAGAGCACGATGTCGAGGATCGCGTGCATCAGCTCCGGGGCGGGCCCGGCGCCTGGCGACGCGGAAGACGCGCTGTAACGCGACGCGACCGCCTCGCATGCCGATGCGCCGGCGGCCTTCGCGCTTGCTACCTGCTGACTCTCGGCGGAACTCGCCGTGACCCAGACGACCGCGACCAGAGTCGCGCACAGCGCGGCGACGAGTGCCCAGAGCATGACGAGTTGGGTGGAAAACGACGGACGCTTCATTAGATCGTGCTGGCGGTTGAGGACGACAGAATAGCGTATTGCATGTCATGCGAAGCCGACACGATCGCCATGCGTCGCACGGGTGTCCTGCCGGGCCGGCGGCACCGGCGCACCCCGGAAAGGCGGGCGAAAGCCTCGGGCGCTAGACTGCCTTCGGTCCAGCGTCCAGCCGAAACTATCACCGTCGAGCCCCCCATGCGCGCCCGTTCCGTTCGAACCTTGTTCGCCGTCCTGTTCGCCGCCGGTACACTCGTCGGCACGGCCTCCGCTAGCCACGCATGCGAAGTGCCTTCCCCCGTGCGGACGATCGACCCGCCCGGCTACTACGACGACCCCACCGGTTATGCGCGCGACGTGAAGCCGATGCGCGACTTCGTCACCAAGCTGAACACGGCGGCCGATCACGGCGACTGGTCGTGCGCATTGACGCTGCTCGACAGCTGGGCGCAATCGGATGCGTTGATGGGTACCATCTCCGGTTATCAGGGGTACTACGAGCGCTCGTGGGCCGGCACCGATTTCGCGATGGTGATCCTGCGCATGCCGCGCGGGTTGCGCGACGCGAACCGCGGGAAATTCAACGCGATCGACCCATGGCTCGAACGCATCGCGATCGCGACCCGCAATGCGGAAGCGATCAACCACCTGCACAACAATCTCGTGTACTGGGCAGGGCTCAATCTGATCGCGATCGGCACCGTCACCGACAATGCAAGCCTGATCGATTCCGGCTTGCTGCGGGTGCGCGAAGGCATTCGCGACATCCGCCCGGACGGTTCGCTCGAGCGCGAGGTCAAGCGCGGCGACCGCGCGCTCCACTATCACACCTTTGCGCTGCTGCCGCTCGTGTTCGCGGCCGAACTCGTTCAGCGGCGCAACATCGATCTCTACCGAGAAAACGACGGTGCGATCGGCCGCCTCGCGAACCTCGTGATCGACGCGGTGGAAGATCCCGCGAGTTTCAGGAAGATCACGCCGATCAAGCAGGACCTGTTTCCGTGGACGTTCCGCGACGAGCTGAGCTGGGTCGAGCCGTACTACGCGCGCTTTCACGATCGCCGCCTGCCGGCGATCATCGCGCCGCGCCGCCCGTTCAGCGAATGGCGGCTCGGCGGCGACGTCACGGCGGCATGGGGCGCGCCGCTGCCATGATGCGCGGCGCATTCGATCAGAAGCGGTGGCGAATGCCGACGATCGCAAGCTCCTGGGTCGCCTTGCCGCCGTCGACGTAGGCGTCCGCGATCACCGCCTGCGCGGGGCCCGCGCCGTTGCTGCCCGACGCGTGCCCGTAGCTCATCGTCGCGTAGAGATCGGTGCGCTTGCTGAGCGCGTAGTCGGCCGCGAGCGTGACCTGCTGGTACGTGGCCGACGAATCGCCGTGCGATTTCAGGTAGTTGTAACCCGTTTCGAACAGCAGCGCGGACGAAGCCTGCCACGCGACGAACACCGAGCCGTTGTTGTAGCGTTCGGCCGTCCCGAACGTCGAATTCCCGTCGCGCAGGTATTCGGCATAACTGTAGTGTCCGCCCACGGTGAATGCGCCGAGCACGTAGCTCACGCCGGCGCGCGCGATATTCACCGCGCTGGCCGTCGCGTACGCGTTGTTGACCGGCGACAGGAAAATCGTATCGGCACTGCTTGCGCCGCGCGTCGACAGCACCGCGTTCCCGTTGTCCAGATGCGCGTAACCGGCCGCGACGGTCAACGGCCCGGCCGTGTACGACATCGCCGCGTTGTACGCCTGCCCCGAGCCGACCGAGCCGGCCACGCCGCCGAACCCGTACATCGCGGCCACCTGAAGGCCGCCCCACGACGGGCTCACCCATTTGACCGCATTGCTGTTGCGAACCGAGCCGTCGGCATTGTCGACGTCGCCGGGTGCCGTGAAGTACTCGAGGAAATTGTTGCCCTGCACCGGCAACACCAGATCCTGCAACGTATCCTGCTGACGGCCGGCCGTCACCGTACCGAATCCGCCCGCCAGCCCGACGAACGCCTTGCGTCCAAACAGCAGGCCGCCGCTCATCTTGCCGCTGTTCACGTTGAAGCCGTTCTGCAGGTTGAACAGCGCGCTCAGGCCGCCGCCGAGATCCTCGGTGCCTTTCAGCCCCCACTGGCTGACGGACATCTGCCCCGACTGCAGCTTGACCTGGTTGCTTGCGCCGCCGGTGTTGTGCGTGCGCCGCGTTGAGCACACGGCATGCGTGGCGCATTTTTAGCCTGCGGCCCGCGCGGCGGCCGCCGCGCCTGTCAGCGCGCGTCCGCGGGCACGGCGGCGCGCTGCGACACGCCGTCCCGCTCGATCCGCTCGACGATACGAGCGAGCCGAATAATGTCGGTCAGCGCGAAATCGGCCGCATCGGGCCGGGGCCGGCCGCACTGGTCGGCCATGCGCATCGCGAACGCGAGCGCTTCGGAACGCTCGCGCAGCAGCGCGCGCAGCGCATCCGCGATCACCTGCCGGTCGCGCGGGTCATCCAGGCCCAGCACGGAACCGGCATCCGGTATCGCGAACGGCCCGGCCGCCCGCACGGCAACGTCCGGCACGCGCATCGTGTTTCGTTCCATGGTCTTCCTCTTCGTCGACTCGCGACCGACCGGCGCCGACCGGCGCGTCACCGCCGGTTCGACCGCGACACCACGTCGATCCACACCGCCAGCACCAGCACGGCGCCCTTGACGATCATCTGCCAGTACGCGTCGACGTCCAGCATCGACATCCCGTTGTCGAGGCTCGCCATCACGAGCGCGCCGATCAGCGCACCATAGACGGTGCCCGACCCGCCGCGCATCGACGTGCCGCCGATGAAGCACGCGGCGATCGCATCGAGCTCGCCCATCGTGCCGGCGGACGGCGACCCGGCCGCGAGCCGCGCCGTGTTGACGAGGCCGGCAAACGCGCACATCAGCCCCATCAGTGCGAAGATCACGAGCTTCACGCGATCAGTATCGACACCCGACAGCCGCGTCGCCTCCAGGTTCGACCCCACCGCATAGATGCGCCGGCCGAATACCGTCTGCGTCGCGATCCACGAGAACACGCCGAGCAGCACGAGCAGCAGCAGCACGGGCACCGGAATGCCGCCGTAACGGTCGAGCGTCGCAACGAACGCGAACAGCACGGCGCCCGCGCCGACGATCTTCGCGACGTCCTGCCACAGCGGGGCGACCGTGAGCCGGTAGCGCCGCCGCGTGCCGCGCTGCCGCACCACCAGCAGCGTCGCGACCACGAACAGCAGCACGGCGAGGCCATCGCCGGCAATGCGCGGCAGATAGCCCTGCCCGATGAACACGAAGCCGTCCGACACGGGCGCGATCGTCGAGCCGCCCGTCACGCCGAGCAGGATCCCGCGAAACGCGAGCATCCCGCCGAGCCCGACGATGAACGACGGCACGCGCCGATAGGTCGACCACCAGCCGTTGAAGAGCCCGATCAGCACGCCGAGCGCGAGCACGACCGGCACCGTGGCCGCGACCGGCCAGTGCCGGTTGACGTCGAGGATCGCGGCGACGCCGCCGAGCAGCCCGAGCAGCGAGCCGACCGACAGGTCGATCTCGCCCGCGATGATGACGAACACCATCCCGCACGCGAGCATGCCGGTGATCGACATCTGCCGCAGCAGGTTCGATACGTTGCGCGGCGTGACGAACGCGCCGTCCGTCAGCACCGAGAAGAACGCCCAGATCGCGACGACCGCGAACAGCAGCGCAAGCAGCTTGTAGCGCGTGAAGACGTGGCGCAACGGCAGCCGCGGCGCGCGCCCGTCGGGACGACGCGCATCGGTATCCGGCGTCGCCGGGGTCGAGGAAGAAAGTTCGGAATTCATGATGCACTCGCTGCGGTGGGTTCGGCAGGCAGCCGCGCGGGCTTCAGCGCGGCGCCGAGAATCTGTTCCTGCGTGAGGCCCTGGTTGACGAAATCGCCGCGCAGCTCGCCTTCGCCGATCACGAGCACACGATCGGCGAGGCCGAGCACCTCCGGCAGTTCCGACGACACGACGATCAGCGCGACGCCGCGCTTCGCAAGCGCGAAGATCAGCCGGTAGATCTCCACCTTCGCACCCACGTCGACGCCGCGTGTCGGTTCGTCGAGGATCAGCACCTGCGGCTCGGTCAGCAGCATCTTCGCGAGCACCGCCTTCTGCTGATTGCCGCCCGACAGGCTCGCGATCGACAGGAACGGATGCGCGGCGCGCACCGACAGCCGCTGCATCTCGGTGCGGATCGCATCGAGCTCGGCGGCCGCGTCGATCCGCCCGCGTGCCGCGAAGCGCCGCAGCACCGCCAGCGTGATGTTGTGGCCCACGCCGAGCTGCGGCACGATGCCGTGGCGCTTGCGGTCCTCCGGCACCATCGCGATGCCGGCGCGGATCGCGTCGGCCGGCGAGCGGATCGACAGCGGGCGGCCGTTCATCGTCACGCTCGCCGTGCACGCGCCGGGATACGCGCCGAAGATCGCCTGCATCAGCTCGGTGCGGCCCGCGCCGACGAGCCCGGCGACGCCGAGGATCTCGCCGCGCCGCACGCTGAACGACACGTCGTCGACCCGCTTGCGGCGCGCGTTCGTCACGTCGCGACAGGTCACGTTGCGCGCTTCCAGCACGACCTCGCCGATCTCGTGCGGCTCGCGCGGATACAGGTCGCGGATCTCGCGGCCGACCATCATCGCGATGATCCGGTCGGTGGTCAGCGCAGCCATCGGCTCGGTCGCGACATGACGGCCGTCGCGGATCACGGTGACCGTGTCGCAGACGGCCGCGACCTCGTCGAGCTTGTGCGAGATGTACACGCACGCCACGCCGCGCCGCTTCAGGTCGCGCACGATGTCGAGCAGGATGCGCGTTTCGGCGGCGCTCAGCGATGACGACGGCTCGTCGAGAATCAGCAGCTTCGCGTCCTTGTTCAGCGCCTTCGCGATCTCGATCAACTGCTGGTGGCCGCCGCCGTAGTTCATGACCGGCTGCGCGACGTTGATCGAGTCGATCCGCAACTCGCGCAGCAGCTCCTCGGCGCGCCGGACCATCGCCGAGAAGTTCATGCGCCCGCCCGGCAGCGTGATCTCGTTGCCGAGGAAGATGTTCTCGGCAACCGACAGTTCGGGCACGAGCATCAGCTCCTGGTGGATGATCACGATGCCCGCCCGCTCCGTGTCGCGCACGCCGGATGCCGCGAGCGGCGTGCCTTCCCAGCGGATTTCACCGTCCCACGTGCCATGCGGATAGACACCCGACAGCACCTTCATCAGCGTCGATTTGCCCGCGCCGTTCTCGCCGCACAGCCCGACGCATTCGCCGGGCCGCACGGTGAGGTCGATACCGTCGAGCGCCTTCACGCCGTCGAATGCCTTGACGATGCCGCGCATCGTCAGCAAGGGTTCCGTCATTCGTTCATTGCCTCGCAGTAAGCGCGGCCGCCGCCGCGGCGGCCGCGCGTCGCGTCCGTCGTACGCTTACTGGCTTGCCAGCTGCGCCTGGGTATAGAAGCCGTCCTTCACGACGACGTCGACGTTACGCTTGGTCAGCAGCGTCGGCTGCAGCAGCACCGTGTCGACCTTCTTCCGGCCGTTGTCATACTGCGCGTTGAACGCGGGCTTCGTGCCCTTCGCGAGATCGACGGCAAGCTTCGCGGCTTCGCTCGCGATCAGCTTCAGCGGCTTGTAGACGGTCATCGTCTGCGTGCCGGCGATCACGCGCTTGACCGCCGCGAGATCCGCGTCCTGCCCGGATACCGGCACCTTGCCGGCCAGATGTTGCGCGGCGAGCGCCTGGATCGCGCCGCCGGCCGTGCCGTCGTTCGACGCGACGATCGCATCGATCTTGTTGTTGTTCGCGGTCAGCGCATCCTCGACGATCCGCAGCGCGGTCGACGCGCTCCATTCGGGCACCCACTGCTGGCCGACGACCTTGATGTCGCCGCGATCGATCGCGGGCTTCAGCACCTTCAGTTGTCCTTCGCGCAGCATCTTCGCGTTGTTGTCGGTCGGCGCGCCGCCGAGCAGGAAGTAGTTGCCCTTCGGCTTCGCATCGAACACGCCCTGCGCCTGCAGCTCGCCGACCTTCTCGTTGTCGAACGAGATATAGGCGTCGACATCCGCGTCGAGGATCAGCCGGTCGTACGACACGACCTTGATGCCGGCCTTCTTCGCTTCGGCGACGACGTTGCCGAGCGTCTTCGAATTGAACGGCACGATCACGATCACGTCGACGCCGCGCGAAATCAGGTTCTCGATCTGGGAAATCTGCCGCTCCTCGCTCGCGTCGGCCGACTGCACCGACACCTTCGCGCCGAGCTTCGTCGCGGCCGCGACGAAATAGTCGCGATCGCGCGACCAGCGCTCGACGCGCAGGTCGTCGATGCAGAAGCCGATTTCGGGTTTGTCCTTGCTCGCATGCGCGAGCGGTGCGCCCAGCGCGAGGATCGCCAGCGCAGCGGCGCCGGCAAGCGAACTCAATACGGTACGACGCGTCACGGTTTTCATGTCTCCAGACTCCTTGTTATGGAACCACCTCACGAACCGCGGGCGGCCGCCGAAATGCACCGCCCGCATCGAGTCACTGCCCTGCTCGTCAAGCGCCCGTCGCGAACACCGGTTCGAGCGCGCGGTACAGCGCGCGAAACGTCGGCCGGCGCACGTCGCGATACCACGCGTGGCGCTCGGGATCGGGCTCGCGCACCGCGACGACGGGCGGCTGCGGGCACACGTCGCCGAGCCGCGCATGCGGTTCGACCGCCATATGCGCGAGGCGCGCGGCGCCGAGCGCCGGCCCCACTTCGCCGCCCGCGCGCAGCGTCAGCGCTCGGCCGCTCAGGTCGGCGAGCATCTGCGTCCAGTACGCGCTGCGCGAGCCGCCGCCGATCACCGTGATGCTGTCGGGTGCGAGCCCGGCCGCATGCAGCGCGTCGATGCCGTCGAGCAGCGCGAAGCCGACGCCTTCGAGCGTCGCGTTCGCGAGATCGGCGCGCTGCGTGTCGGGCGTGAGCCCGTAGAACACGCCCTTCGCGTTCACGTCGTTGTGCGGCGTGCGCTCGCCGCTCAGGTACGGCAGGAACCACGGGCGGCTCGCGCGTGCGTTCGTCTGCGCATCGTCGAGCAGCGCCGCGACGCCGTCGTAGCCGGCCAGTTGCGCAGTGAAGTCGACGCAGCCGGCCGCGTTCAGCATCACCGACATCAGGTGCCACGTATCCGGCAGCGCATGACAGAAGCTGTGCACCGCCAATTCGGGATTCGCACGAAACCCGTCCGACACCGCGAAATACACGCCCGACGTGCCCAGCGACAGCAACGCATCGCCGGGCCGCACGATCCCGACGCCCACCGCGCCGGCCGCGTTGTCGCCGCCGCCGGCCACCACCGGGATCTCGCGCAGGCCGAGCGCCCGTGCGACGGCCGGCAGCAGCGTGCCGGTGATGCGGTTGCCTTCGAACACGGCCGGCATCTGCGCGCGCGACAGGCCGCACGCGGCGAGCAGCGTGTCGTCGTAATCGCGCTTCGCGACGTCGAGCCACAGCGTGCCCGCGGCATCCGACGGATCGGTCGCGAACGCGCCGGTCAGCCGGTAGCGCAGATAGTCCTTCGGCAGCAGCACGGAGGCGATGCGCGCGAACACGTCGGGCTCGTGACGACGCACCCACAGCAGCTTCGGTGCGGTGAAACCCGGCATCGCGATGTTGCCGGCCACCGTGCGCAGCGCGGGCGCGAGCCGTTCGAGTTCGTCGCACTCGGCGTCGGCCCGGCCGTCGTTCCACAGAATCGCGGGGCGCAGCACGTCGCCATGCACATCGAGCAGCGTCGCGCCGTGCATCTGGCCGGTCAACCCGAGTGCGTCGATGTCGCGCGGATCGATGCCGGCCGAGCGCGCATCCGACACGAGGGCGGCGAGCGCGCCGCAGGCGGCATCCCACCAGTCGTGCGGCGCCTGCTCGGACCAGCGCGGCTGCGGCCGGCTCACCGTGAGCGGGCGGCTCGCGCTCGCGCGCACAGCACCCTCGCGGTCGAGCAGCACCGCCTTCACGCCCGACGTGCCGAGATCGAGTCCGATGTACATGGCGTCAGCGCAGCCCGTAGATCGCCTGGTTCACGATGTTCTCGCACCGCTCCTGCGCGCCGCTCACGTGCTGCGGGTTCACGCCGCGCGCGAGCGCATCGGCCGCGAGCGACTCCAGCGTATAGCCGCCCGACAGGATCTTGCGGCCGAACGCGTCGTCCCACTGCGCATAGCGTTGACGACGCAGCGCGTCGAGCCGGTCGTTCTCGACCAGCACCGCCGCGCGTTCGAGCGCGAGCGCGAGCACGTCGATCGCGCCGACGTGACCGTAGAACAGGTCTTCCGGATCGATGCTCTGGCGGCGCACCTTCGCGTCGAAGTTCATCCCGCCGGTCGTGAAGCCGCCGTGGCGCAGGATTTCGTAGAACGCGAGCGTCAGCTCCTCGACGCTGTTCGGGAACTGGTCGGTGTCCCAGCCGTTCTGCGGATCGCCGCGGTTCGCGTCGACGCTGCCGAACACGCCGAGCGCGAACGCATTCGCGATCTCGTGATGGAACGAGTGCCCGGCGAGCGTCGCGTGATTCGCCTCGATGTTCACGCGAATCTCGTTCTGCAATCCGTACTGCACGAGAAAGCCATGCACGGTCGCGACGTCGTAGTCGTACTGATGCTTGGTCGGCTCCTGCGGCTTCGGCTCGATCAGCAGCGCGCCCTTGAAGCCGATCCGGTGCTTGTGCTCGACGACCATCGACAGGAAGCGGGCGAACTGGTCGCGCTCGCGCTTCAGGTCGGTATTGAGCAGCGTCTCGTAGCCTTCGCGGCCGCCCCACAGCACGTAGTTCTCGCCGCCGAGCCGGTGGGTCGCGTCGAGCGCATGACACACCTGGGTCGCGGCCCACGCGAACACGTCGGGGTTCGGGTTCGTCGCGGCGCCGGCCGCGAAGCGCGGGTGCGAGAACAGGTTCGCGGTGCCCCACAGGAGCCGCACGCCGCTCGCCTGCTGACGCTCGCCGAGATAGTCGACCATCCGCGCGAAATTGGCCGCGTATTCGCGCAGGCTGTCGCCTTCCGGCGCGACGTCGGTGTCATGAAACGTATAGAACGGCGTGCCGAGCTTCGTGAAGAACTCGAATGCGGCATCGGCCTTCATCCGCGCGCGTTCGAGCGCGTCGCCCGGCTGCTGCCACGGCCGCTGGAATGCGGCCTGCCCGAAGATGTCGTGGCCCGGCCAGACGAACGTGTGCCAATAGCAGACGGCGATCCGCAGATGCTCGGCAAGCGTCTTGCCGAGCACGCGCTTCTCGGGGTCGTAATGGTGATACGCAAGCGGGTTGTCCGACTGCGGGCCTTCGTAGCGAATCGCGGGAATGTGTTCGAAATACGACATGGCGTCTCCGTGCAGGTTCTTGTTGCAGCGCAACGCGCGTCGTGGTGGCGCACGCGGCCGAATTCGGTAGGCTGGATCGTGCCCGCGCCCCTGCCGGGCGGCAATTGCGAAATTGCGCAGCACGCTTAATGTTTCTTGCCAGCCGCTGCGCGCGGCGCACGTTCCGCCCTACAATCGCCGAACACCAGACATCGCGCGCCGCCGACCCGGGCGCGCCCCGGAGACAACGGCACGGCGCCGCCCGACGCGCGTGCCCCGAGATCGAGATGACACGCGTTCCTTCCGCCCAGACACCGCATCGCATCGCGCTGCTGTTCAACGCGAACAAGGTCTACGACCGCGAGATCATCAGCGGCATCGGCCAGTATCTGCACACGACGCGCGTCGTGTGGGACCTGTTCCTCGAAGACGATTTCCGCTGCCGGCTCACCGGGATCGAGCGTTTCGACGGCGACGGCATCATCGCGGACTTCGACGATCCGGCCGTCGCCGACGCGCTCGCCGGGTCGCCGCTGCCGATCGTCGCGGTCGGCTCGTCGTACGAGGATCCGGCCCAGTATCCCGACGATGTCCCATATATTGCGACGGACAACCCGAAGCTGGTGTCGCTCGCGTACACACACCTGATCGGTGCGGGACTCGCGCATTTCGCGATGTACAGCCTGCCGATCGCGCAGGAGAACCGGTGGGCGCAGCAGCGCGAGCTCGCGTTCGACCGGCTCGCGCGCGCGGACGGGCTCGATGCGCCGATCTACCGCGGGCTGTCGACGAGTGCATCGGGCTGGAATCACGCGATCGAACAGCTGATCGACTGGCTGCATGCGCTGCCGAAGCCCGTCGGCGTGATTGCCGTGACCGATGCGCGTGCGCGGCACCTGCTGCAAGCGTGCCTGATCGCCGGCATCGCGGTGCCCGAACAGGTGGCGATCATCGGCATCGACAACGATCCGCTCACGCGCACGCTGACGCGCATTCCGTTGTCGTCGGTAATCCAGGGCACCGAGGAAATGGGCCGTACCGCCGCGCACCTGCTGCACCGGATGCTGCGCGGCGCGCGCTTTCCCGGGCAGCGCATTCTCGTGCCGCCGGTCGGCATCAACGTGCTCGAATCGACGCGCCACCAGCCGCTGGCGAGCCCGCATGTGATGCGTGCGCGGCATTTCATTCGCCAGTACGCGTGCCAGGGGATCAAGACCGAACAGGTTGCCGACTACGTCGGCGTGTCGCGTTCGCTGCTCGAGGAGCACTTCCGGCGCGAACTGCAGCGCACCGTCCACCAGGAGATCCTGCGTCACAAACTCGAAGCCGCGCAGGCGCTGCTCGCCGGCCGACAGGCGTCGAGCGCCGAAGTCGCGATCCGTTGCGGGTTCACGTCGCTTCAATACATGTACGCGGTGTTCCGGCGCGAACTCGGCTGCACGCCGCGTGAATACCAGGAACGTGCGGCCGCCACGAACTGACGCCCGCCGCCCATTCGACATCCACTCATGCACATCGATACCGATTCCTCCCATCCGATACCCGGCGTGGCACGCGTGCTTGCCGAGCCATGGGGCGCGTTGCCCGACGGCGAGCCCGTGCGGCGCTATACCCTGCGCAACGCGCACGGGATGCGCGTCGTCGTCAGCGACCTCGGCGCGACCGTCGTGTCGTGGCTCGCGCCCGACCGCACGGGGCGCTTTGCCGATATCGTGCTCGCACACGACACGCCGGCCGAGTATCTCGAATCCGGTGCTTATCTCGGCGCGACGATCGGCCGCTGGGCGAACCGGATCGCCGGCGCGCGCTTCGAACTCGACGGCATCGGGTACCCGCTCGACCGCAACGAGAACGGCAACCTGCTGCACGGCGGGGCGAACGGCTTTCATCGCGCGCGCTGGGACGTGATCGACGACTGCGGCGGGCTGACGCTTCGACTCGCTTCGCCGGAAGGCGACGGGGGCTTTCCGGGCAACGTGACCGTGCAGGTTCGCTACACGCTCGACGACGACGGCACGCTGACGATCGATTATTCCGGGTGGACCGATGCACCGACGCCGTTGAACCTGACGAATCACAGCTACTTCAACCTGAACGGGCGCGCGGGCAGCGATGTGCGCGGCCATCTGCTGCAGATCGACGCCGACGCGTTCCTCGAAGTGGACGATGCGCTGATCCCGACCGGCACGGCCGACGTCACGGGTACCGCGTTCGATTTCCGGCACAGCGCGCCGATCGGCGCGCGCCTCGACTGGCCGCACGCGCAACTGGCCCGCGCGCGCGGCTTCGATCATTGCTTCGTCCTGGGCGACGGCACGCACGAGGCCCGGCCCGTCGCACGCGTCTACGATCCGGAAAGCGGCCGCGAGTTGATCGTGTCGACCGATCAGCGGGGCCTGCAACTCTATACGGGCAACTATCTCGATGGCCTGCGCGTGAGCGGCGGCACACGTTGCACGCAACACGCGGCGCTGTGCCTGGAGGCGGGCGGCTTTCCGGACCAGGTCAACATGCCCGGCCTGAGCGGCGACGTGATCCTTCATCCGGACGCCGTCTATCGACAGACCACCCGGTATCGGGTGGCCGTTCATGCATAGCGTGCGCGGGCGGATGAGCGGCAAGCCGGCTCGCGAAGCCGATAGATCGCGTTGAAAATCCGCCCGACCGCATGGCCCGGCACATCGCGCCCCATCGGGGCAAAAACTGCACCCGGCGGCAAAACGTCCCCTGAAACAGCTCGGTAAAGTGGCCGGCGGCCCTGCGTCATGCATCACGGCCGCGCCAAAAAATCCGATTCAGGAGACAAGCAATGCAACGCATCACGAGATCAGCCATTCGCCGATCGGCACGGGCCGCATCCGGCACCGCGCTCACGCTGGGGCTGTTTGCCTGCGGCGGCGTCGACTCCTCTGCCCCGCCCGTCACGCAGCAGGACTTCGGCTACACCACGTTGAACGTGATCACCCGGGACGGCCTGAAGTTCAAGGACATGGACAAGAGCGGTCAGCTCGAACCGTACGAAGACTGGCGGCTGAGTGCCGACGTGCGTGCGCGGGACCTGGTCGGCCGCCTCACGCTGGCCGAAAAAGCCGGCCTGATGATGCACGGCACCGCACCCGTGCTGAACGACACGACCGGTGCGGGCACCGGCTCCGCGTACGACCTGGCGGCGCTCAAGACGCTCATCAATCAGCGGGGCGTCAACACCTATATCACGCGCATGAGTGCCGATGCGCGCACCATGGCCGACCAGGCCAACCAGATTCAGACGCTGGCGGAGCAGTCGCGGCTCGGCATCCCGGTGTCGATCAGCTCCGACCCGCGCAATCATTTCCAGTACACGCTTGGCGCAAGCGCAGGCAGCAGCGGTTTCTCGCAGTGGCCGGAAACGCTGGGCTTCGCCGCGATCGGCGATGCGGCGCTCACGCGAAAATTCGGCGACATCGCGCGCCAGGAGTATCGCGCCGTCGGCATCACCGTAGCACTTTCACCGCAAGCCGATCTGGCGACCGAGCCGCGCTGGGCACGCATCAACGGCACCTTCGGCGAAGACGCCGATCTCGCCCGCACGCAGGTCCAGGCCTATATCGAAGGCTTCCAGGGCGGCAGCAACGGCATCCAGGCCAATAGCGTCATCGCGGTCGTCAAGCACTGGGCCGGATATGGCGCGCAGAAACTCGGGTTCGACAGCCACAATTACTACGGCCGCTATGCGACCTATCCGGGCAACAATTTCGCCTATCACCTGAAGCCGTTCGAAGGCGCCTTCGCCGCCAACGTCGGCTCGGTCATGCCGACCTATTCCGAACCGGACATGACGGTGACGGTCGACGGCATCACGCTGGAGCCGGTCGGCGGCGCTTACGACAAGGCGTTGCTGACCGACCTGCTGCGCGGAAAATACGGCTTCAAGGGCGTGATCGTGTCCGACTGGCTGATCGCCGACGACTGCGACGCGAACTGCATCAACGGTGTGTCGTCGGGCGCGCCGTCGTTCGCCGGACTGGGCATGCCCTGGGGGATGGAGGGCGCGACCCGCGTGCAGCGCTTCACGCGTGCGGTCAACGCCGGCATCGACCAGTTCGGCGGCGACGACGATCCGGGCGACCTCATCGACGCCGTCAATCGCGGGCAGTTGTCGGAAGCGCGCCTGTCGGAGTCGGCCTATCGCGTGCTGCTGCAGAAATTCCAGCAAGGCCTGTTCGACCATCCGTATGTCGATGCGGACGCGGCCGGCAAGATCGTCGGAAACGCCGACTTCCAGGCCCAGGCACTCGATGCGCAGCGCCGCTCGATGGTGCTGCTGCAGAACAACGGCAAGCTGCTGCCGATGACGGCGTCGGGCAAGAAGGTCTGGCTGTACGGCATCGATCCCGCCGTCGCGCGGCAATACGGTTATCAGGTCGTCGATACCCCGCAAGCCGCGGACGTGGCGATTCTCCGCGTGAGCACGCCCTATCAGACGCTGCACCCGAACTACATGTTCGGCTCGATGCAGCATGAGGGCAGTCTCGCGTTCGTCGACGGCAGTGCCGACTACGAGGCCATCAAGCAGGCCGCGCTTGCGCCGAAGTCGATCGTCTCGGTGTACATGGATCGTCCCGCGATCCTGACCAACGTGCAGGACAAGGCCACCGCGATCCTCGCGAATTTCGGCGTGACCGATGCCGCGCTGTTCGACTTGCTGACCGGGAAAGGCCAACCGCAAGGGAAGCTGCCGTTCGAGCTGCCGTCGTCGATGGCGGAGGTCGCGGCGCAGCGGGAAGACGTGCCGCACGATACCGCGCATCCGTTGTATCCGTTCGGATTCGGTCTCTCGTATTGATGCGTTGCCGATGCCGGCCCGCTGACCGGGGCCGGCGTCGGCTAGGACCTCCGGCTCACGCCTTGCCGCTCGCTCGACGCGACGCGGTCGACCCAGCCCCGGTAGAACGCGCGGTACTTGAGCACGAGCTTGTCGTACTTGCTGTACGCGCCGCCGCCGTCCGGCTTCATCCCGTTCCAGATCTTGACGTCGTATCCCGCCGCCTGCCTGGTCTGCAGTCCGAACAGCACGTAGTCGATCGCGCGGCGCACGGGGCCGCCCGCCTTCCTGATCGAGATGAGCATGTGCATGACGTTCCTGCCGTCGCTCACCGGCGTCACACACTGGAGCAGCTTGTATTTGGCGTCTCCGTCCAGCGCGACGGTCATCACGCACCCGCCGGGGTAGCCGTCGAAGTGCAGGTTCATCTGCGACATGCTCAGGCCGAGCGCGCGCGACAGCATGCCGAGTGGCCCGAAGTACCGGTTCACGGTGAAGTCGATCCCGGCACCGAACCACGCGCCCGCCCGGGCCAGCGGCTCGACCTCCGGCCACGGGCGCCAGTCGTCGCAGAGCTTGAGCTCGAACGCCGAGATCGGCAGCGCGTGGACCGGGTGCGCGTGCTGCGCGTCGTAGAAGTTCTCGACGATCCGCAAGACCGCCGTCGTCGTCTCGAACGCGAAGTGCAGGTGCATGAAGTCGCCGTTGTCGACGTCGGCCGCGGCGATGTCGGGCAACGGGTGCAGCGGCTGCGGCGAGCCGTACCAGACCCACACGTAGCCGTACCGCTCGGTGGTGACCAGCGTCGGCTGGCGCGCGCCGCGCGGCACGGGCTCCAGCCGGTGCACCGCCTCGCTGTGGCCGGGAATGTGTACGCACTGGCCCTGCTCGTCGTACCGCCAGTGGTGAAACGGGCACTGGATGCACCCGTCCTTGACCTGCCCGTCGGCCAGGTTCGCGCCGAGGTGCGAGCAGTGGCGGTCCATCACCACGGCCCGCCCCATCGCGCCGCGCCACGCCACGCACGGCCGCCCGAAGAGCGTCAGTTCCAGCGGCTTGTCCTTGAGGTCGTCCGAGCGCATCGCGACGTACCAGCTCGCGGCCACGCGCGTGGTCGCGTCGTACGCCCCCGACGGTTGCTCCCGGGCATCCGCTTGTTGCAATTGAAATTGAACGTCGTCCATGTTCTCGTGGCAGTGTCGGCCGACTACTTCAGCGCCAGGCCGATGCGGGTGGTGACGTACGCCCTGAGCAGCGCGAACATCGGGTTGTAGTCGAAGTACTTCTTCACCTCTGCCGGCGCGCTGGTCTGCGTCCAGTGCAGCAGCTTCATCGCCGGCAGCAGGCTGTACTTCGAGTTGTTGAGCTGCGGTTTGGCCCCGGTGATGCAGTACCCGAAGCCGAACATCGGCTTCGCGAACTCCCGCTCGTTGATGAGGACATGAATCCGCGCGGCGGCCTCGCCGGCCGTCTTTCGCCCGGCGCTCACGGCTTCGACCTCGGCCTTGGCGTCGTTGAACAACTGGTAGTACCCCTCCATGTCCGCGCACAGGAAGCCGAGATACGGCGCGTTGTCGTCGAGGTGATCGAGGTCACGCTCGTTGCGCGAGGCGCGGAACCTCGCGTGGGCCTGCACGAGCCGGAACTGCCCGAGGATCGTGCCGACCGCCCACAACCGGTGGAACGCGTCCCACAGCCGGAAGTCCGAGAACGCCGTGTAACAGCAGCTGACGAAGTCGTCGTTGTGATCCAGCAGCTTCTGCTGCAGACGCTCGATGTACTCGAAGCGCTCGGGAGAAAAATCGTCGTCGCGCAGCGCCTTGATGAGACGCGCCGCGAGCGCGTGAATGGTCACCGCGGTGTTCTCGAGCCCGCGGGAGAAGAGCGGGTCGATGAACCCGTTCGCGTGCAGCATCAGGCAGTAGCGGTCGCCGACGCACGCGCGCGACGAGAACTGCAGGCGATCGGTCTTGACCCAGTCGCGCACCGGCACGGCATCGCGAAACTGCGCGCCGATGCTCGGGAACCGCGCGAGGAATTCGTCGAACTCCTGCTGCGCGGGGATATCCGTTTTCGGGTAGACACGCGGGTCGAGCTGCAGGCCGACGCTCACCAGGTTGTTGGTCGACCGCGCGTGGTTGTTGAACGGAATCACCCAGAGCCAGCCGCCCTCGAACATGTGGTGCAAGGTCCCTTCGTGCCAGCGCCAGCGCTGCCCCTTGACCTTGAAGATGTCGTCGAACGGCTTGACCCCGAGCATGTGCGTGTAGAGGCTGCGCGAGTGCGTCTTGAAGCGGCACGGTTCTTCGCGGAGGTTGAACTTGGTCGCGAGCGGCGCGCGGGGCCCCCCGCAGTCGATCATGTACCGGCCCGTGAACCGTTCGCCCTGGGCGGTGGCCACCGCGACACCGTCCTTGTCAGCGTGATAGTCGGTCACGCTCGTCCTCTGGCGCACCGTACAGCCGTATTTGATGGCCGCCTGCAGCAGGTAGGCATCGACGTCCTGCCGGTAATAATGGCTCTCGGGCCCCCACGGCAGCTCCGGAATGACGCACTGCGTGAACTCCTTCGGGTCGTGCTCCTCGCCCGGCTTGTGGAACACGAAGCCGAAGTTGCGCTTGATGCCCGTGCTCGACGCGACGTAACGCTGCGTCGCATAGAACGACGTGATGTGGTCCAGCTCCGGAATGCCGTAGCGATCGGCGATGATGCGGTTCATCAGGGACGTCTCGGGGATCGACGATTCGCCGATCGTGAACCGTGGGTGCGACGACTCCTCGATGATCAGGACACGAAACTTTTGTTTGGCCAGGATGGCCCCCATCTGGGTGCCGGACATGCCCGAGCCGAGGATGATCACGTCGAAGTGGTGGTTATCGCGCTCGTTTGCAGTGCTCTTCTGAGTCATGGGGGCAAGCTCTCCTGGTGAGATGGAACACATGGCCAAGCGCGTCAGGCGTCAGGCGTCAGGTATCAGGTCTCGGCGAGCGCGGCGTGGAGGCGGGACCGTGCGTCGCGCGTGAGCGTGAGCAGATCGCCGAGCATGCTGGGCGCGTACCCGCCGCTGCCGATCGTGGGGCCGGTTTGCCCGGCTGCGTACGTGCGCTCCGCCAATTTGAGGTGAGGCGCTCGGAAGTGCAGCAGGATCTCGAAGATCCGCTCGAGGGCCGCCAGCCCCGCTCCGACGGGCTCGCCCCGCTCGCGGGCCGCTTGCGCCTCGCCGAGCACGCGGTCGACGAGCGCCTGCCTTCCGGCGAACCGGGCGTAGATCGCCCTGAACGCGGGAAGCACATAGGGCAGGTACGTCTCCTTGAATTCCAGATAAGCCGGGTGGTCCGATTGCGAACCCCACAACACGTGCTCCAGCACGAAGAGGGGCATTTCCACGGCGCCGGGGCCGAGGTAGCTCCGGCCGCCGACCCGAATCGGTTCGTAGAACGGGCGAAGCTCGTCGTAGAAGACTTGCGGCGAGATGAAGCGGTACGCGTAGACGATCGATTCGACCATTTTCTGCAGATGGGCCGCCAGCTCGACGCACCCTTCCTCGAACGCGCGCGAGCGCAGCGGCACGTCGTATAGCTCGACGGTCAGCGCGATGGCCGCCTCGAGGGACGCCATCGAGATGCGCACGCTCTCGAGCAGGTGCGCTTCGTCGCCGAGCCCGGTGTAGCTCCGCTGCGCGTCGGCCGTCGCGGGGTTCCAGACCGTCACATGCAGGAGCGTCTCGCGCGGCGGCAGGTCGGTCACACGCGCGAGGTCGAGCAGCACCGGCTCGAGCCCGGGCACTGCGTCCACGGGCTCGTGTCCATGCCGCTTCAGCGACCCGAGGAAGAACCCGATGTCCCGCATCGCGGCGGCGGCTTCGACGAAGCCCCAGCCGGACGGCACGCCGCGCGTCGGGAGAAACTCGCGCAGCAGGCCGACGATGCCGGGCACGTCGTTCTTGCGATTCAGGGCCGGCAGCTGCAGCACGAGCGCCCGCGCGCGCAGCGGATCGCAGGCCGCCACCGCGGCGTGCGTGGCCGCGAATGCACGTGCCCGGCCCAGGGCGCGCTCCACTACAGCGTCTCCGGCGCCGCGACCGGCCCGGGCCGGCTGCGAGCCCGCCCTGCCTCGCCGTCACGCAGCGACCGCAGGTAGTCATAGTTCGTCGGCAGGCTCGCGCGCAGACGCTCGGCCTCGCGCCGGATGCGGGCGAACATCGCCTCGGCCTTGTCGACCGACGCCGGCCGGTGCCGCAGGAGCGGCAGCGACCGGTCGGGCAGCAGCCCCAGGCCGGCAAAGATGCAGTAGTAGTTGCCGTTCAACCAGAAGTTCTTGAATTCGTAGTCGAACGTTTCGTAGTACGTGGCGTCGTCGAACGACGTGGTGGTCAACGGCAGCCCCGCCTTGTAGCGTTCGACCTTGTCCTTGATGGCGTCAGAGAGCCGCAGGTCGTGCCGGTTCGCGAGCCAGAACGGTGTGTCGTCGCGCGACGCGGTGAAATAGTGCGCCTGGACGAAATCCCGGCAGTCGTCGAACATGTAGACGATCTCGGCATTGAACGCGTCTCTCAACCGCGGATCGAACCCGGTGTCGGGGAAGTGCTTCACGAGCTGGTAAAGCGCCGCGTAGATGAAGTAGATCCCCGTCGATTCCAGCGGCTCCAGAAAGCACGACGACAACCCGATCGCGACGCAGTTGTTGACCCACGCCCGGCCGTTGCGCCCGACCCGGAACTTGATCTGGTTGAGCGGCTGCTTGTCCGACAGGCCCCAGAGGTTGAGGAAGTCGGCGGTGGCCTGGTCGCGCGACGTGAACTTGCTCGAGAACACGTAGCCGCTGCCGAACCGGCCCAGCATCGGAATCTTCCAGGTCCACCCCGAGTTCATCGCGATCGCGGAGGTATACGGCTCGATCCCCACGCGCGCGTCGTCGTTGGGCACCGCGCTGGCGACCGCGCTGTCGCACAGCAGGTAGTCGGACATGTCGATGAAGGGCTCTTTCAGGGCCTGGTTGATCAAGAGCCCCCGCATGCCGGAGCAGTCGATGAACAGGTCCGCCTCGAGCGTCCGCCCTTCCTTGGTGGACAGGCTGGCGATGTCGCCGCGCTCGTTCAGGTGAACCTCCACGACCTCGTCGACCACGCGTGTCACCCCGCGCCCGACGGCCCAGCGCTTCAGGAAATCGGCCACCAGGTGCGCGTCGAAGTGCCATGCGTGGGGCATCTGGCGGGTGCCGTCGAGCAGGCACGGTGCCAGCCTGGCGTCGAGCGCCTCGGGCTGCGGGTAGCACGCGTACTCCATCGGCTGCTGGAAGCCCTGCTCGCGCTTGCGCAGCCAGTAATGGGTCAGCGGCACGCCGTCGCAGTTCGGCACGCTGCCGAACAGATGGTAGAAGTGGTCGTCGCGCGAGCGGTCGGGCGACTTCCTCCAGTTCACGAACTTGATGGCGGACTTGAACGCGCCGTTCACCTGGGGCATCCACTCCCGCTCCGGTATCCCGAGGAAATCGAAGAACACCTTCTGCAAATTCGGGATGGTCGCCTCGCCCACGCCGATCCGCGGGATCGCCTCGGACTCGATGAGCGTGATGTTTGCCTGCT
The DNA here is from genome assembly GCF_004343765.1 of Burkholderia sp. SRS-25. NCBI lineage: Bacteria > Pseudomonadati > Pseudomonadota > Betaproteobacteria > Burkholderiales > Burkholderiaceae > Burkholderia > Burkholderia sp. SRS-25. The sequence continues at coordinate 147,380 of NZ_PTXM01000009.1, read as the reverse complement.
GCTGGAGTGCCCGGACGAGGTACGAGGCGGACATCCAGCCCGCGGTGCCGCCGCCCACGATGACGATATTCTTGATCGGATGGCTCATGACGCGCTTCCCATAGGATTTGAAACCCGAATGGACTTCTGCGAGGGTGCTCAATTGATCCGCGTTTAGAATATGCCGTCGATTAATTAAATCAAACTGGCATGTTTGACAGGATTTTTATTTGTTTTACCCGGGATTTCATCTTGCGGTTCAGATACTGAATACGATGTGCGTCGACAAGAAATCATTTCATATTGAAAACAATATTTGTCAGCAATTTGATGGTTAATGCATGACCATTGAATTATCCCTGTTTTTCGGCGCCCCGCCAGACGCACCTGTGGCCGACGTCACATTACCGAATACGACCCCGCAAAAATTACCCCGTTAAAATACCAATAAATTCATTTCGGCAACTTCGACCTGGAACCTTGAAATTTCCGGATCAATTGCAATGACAATTTCAGATTCCCGGATTTTAATTTGGAACCGGATAATTCATGCCAAAGACTCGAATATCGTGATAAGCGGATGAAGCAATCGCTCGCGCGATTTTCACTATCTCAAACGCGAAGAACAAGAGTTGTCAGTGGCACTTTCCGCGACTTATGATGATCCGCACCAAACCAATCGTTGGAAAAACGAGGTTCACCCATGTTGACATTGAGCCCCATGCTGAAAATGTCGTTCTACGCCGCAATCGTGCTGCTGGTACCCGGGCCGACAAACACGCTGCTGCTGTCCGCCGGGCTCAAGCTGAATCTGCGTGGTGCGTGCAGGCTGGTTGCGGCGGAGGCATCAGGCTATGTGATCGCCATCACCGTATGGGGATTTTTTCTCTGGTCGCTGGCGACGCAATATCCGTGGATCGTCAGTGTCGTCAAGTTGATCAGCGCCACGTTCATCTTCTACCTCGCGGTGAAGATGTGGTTCAAAGGCGCCGACTTTGACACTACCGACGCGCCGCCGCTGGGGTTCCGAGGGCTTTTCCTCGCGACCTTGATGAATCCCAAGGCCTTGCTGTTTTCAAGCGCAATTTTCCCGGAGGCAGCGTTCAGGTCGCTCGAGATTTTCCTGACGTCGACAGGGGTATTTCTGATCACCCTGATACCGATCGGACTGCTGTGGTCCCGGTCGGGGCGGTTGCTGGTCATGAATCGTACGGAGGGCCGACTGGCCTCCATCGTGTTGCGGTGCTCCTCGCTCGTGTTGCTGACGTTCGCAGCAACGCTGGCCAGTTCCGTGCTCAATCGATGAGGCGGTCGCGGTGCGCCTTTCCGCGTTGCATTGCCTTCGTCAAAACGAACGGCAAAAATCGCGGTGCGTTCTCGTGGCACCCATCGGCATGGATGCCGGGATCACCTTGCAGCGCGTTCGTCGAATGCCTGACAGCGTTGCCCCGCGTTCGTCCTCGCTACGGCCGGCGTTGCGCCAAGGCTAAACGGAGGCCCACAACGGATCAGGCACGACGGCTACGGGCTTTGCGCATGCTTTCCGCTGCGACCTTGGACTCGTTCAGCAGCATCTCCGCCGCCTGCCACGCCCTTGCGGCAGCGCGCGGATCCCCGATCGCGCGTGCATCCGCGGTCGCCCCGCTCAGCAACATCACGTACACGCCTGCCAGCTGACTCGCCCGGCGACGCGGAACGATCTCGGCGAGCAACTGCTCCATGAGGGCCAGCAAGTCATCCCGATAGCGCACCGCCACGTCGGTCACCTTGGGGCAGGTCGCGCCGAACTCGGCCAGCGCACGCTCGAACAGGCAGCCCGCGAACTCCGGGCTGCTGAACCAGGTGCCATACCAGTCGAAAATTCCCTTCAGGCGCGCAGCGGCGTGAGGCATGGGGCCGAGCTTCGCGGCGATGCTCTCCATGATGAAGGTGTAGCGCTGTTCCAGCACGGCCTTGATCAGGTCGTCCTTGCTCGCGAAGTGATGGTAGAGCGTCATGCGGGCAACGTCCGCTTCGGCGATGATCCGGTCGATGCCGACCGGATGAAAACCATGGAGGGAAAACAACTCACCTGCCTTGTCGACCACCTGCTGGCGTTTGCTCGCGCGCATTCATGCATCTCCTGACTACAGGGCGGCATCTTAGCACCGCCGCCAGCACCGCTCCTTTCAGCCTGTCGGGCACGTTTGCCCCCTGCCGGATACCGGTTGACCAGGATGCGCAACCGATCGCCGTCGGCGAACAGCGTCACGCGGGCAGGCGAGTACGGGTTTTGAAGCAGATGGCCCCACGTGGGGAACGGATGCCGCAATGACCGCCGCGCGAAGCGGTTTCAGCAAGGCACCCGGCCGCCGCCCATCATGCACCATCGCTGCGTCTCCTGTGGCGGGGGCGCATACGGCAGCCCGGTCCGCGGATCGATGTGGTCATACTGCCCCGACGGGTGTCGAGCCCTCCACGCGGCCTGCTCGGCATACTGTTGCTCGATCGCGGCGTGCTCTCGTGCCAGATCCGCCTTCTGCGCATCGTCCACTTTCTTCGTCATGGTCACGAGCCGGGCGAACTTGGGATCGCGAACGTCCTGCAGCGGCGGAAGCGGCGGCAAAGGCGGCATGACGAGCACCGGGCCGGTGTATTTCGGTATCGGCAATTTCGACGGCCGGCCAAAGTTCGCCGCCATATCCATCTCCCACAACGCAGCGCTCATTCCGAGCACGTGTTCGTAGTCGCGATTGACGACCGCCACCGTGACCGGCCCCGACGGCGCCGGCAATGGCTGCAGCGAAGGCGGAAGCGCCTGTCGAGCCTCGGGATAGATGATGCGGGCATACACGATGGCAGCGACGGAGTACTGCTGGAGGACCGCCTCGTATGCGTCCAGTATCTGCGCTCGACCATAGCCGCCAGGATTCTCGAACATCGGCTTGTATGCCAATACCTTCCGGCTATACAACGCATTCGCATTCCGCTGCTCTACGACAGCCTGTTGTTGAGGATCGGCCGGCGCGGACGCCGATAGCGGCGCACACCCCGAAAACACGCTGGCGACGAGCAATAACCCGACTGTCGCGCAAACAGCCGCCGGGCGTTGACGTGACCTGCCGGCAGTCGCCCGGTTGACCCAGGCGAACAAATCAGTGGCTTTCTTGATGGCTTTTGTCTGCATGGCAGGGCGTCCGGAAGGCGTGGTCATCTTGAGCTGGGTGCTGATCGCGACTGCGAATGCGATGCTTCGCAGTCGAAAGGAAAGCGGCACAAAGCCGCTATTGGGGCTGAACATCAACCGGGCACACATCGCACGAGGATGCCCCGATCGACGAACGACGTCAGCAACCCCGTGTACGTAGGGCATGCGCCGGTCGCATTGCGTGCAAGCACATCGTCGATTTCGGCCCCGTCGTTGCGCACGCACTCGTACTGCCGCGCAGTGGATGGATGCATCGAAGCAAACGCGCCGCACAAATGCACGAACGCAATGACTTCCTCGAACATTCTCGTATTGATCTCGAGGGCGACCATCATTTCGGCGCTATATCCGCATTCCGAATCCACCTTGGTTGCATGGGCCCGCATGTCGTAGGCGGGCAACCAGGGCGGAATCAAACCGTCCAGGCTACGGGCGATCTCGTCGATACCGGCTGTCGGCGTCATGGTGAAATTCCTGCCCAAACCCTGCTCGGCGCCCTGCACCGCTCGGCATCCGGTCCACACCTTGAAGACGCCAGAACAACGATATGATGAATGTATACTAGTCGATCTACTTTGACTAGAATCGCGATCAGCAAGACCGATGCAATCGGCGCACGCACGACGGCCGCCGTGTTTCTACTTCTCGATATATTTTCCGATCCTGATATTTGGGAAATGAACACGTTTCACAAAAGTGCTGCTCGGCGGTCGATGCGCGCCCGCAATGCCGGCGACAGGCAGATACATGTGCGCAGTACCTTGAAGCCCGCTTCCACCGATCTCTCCGGATCTCCTGCCATGCCGCGTGCCGCCTTTCTGCCGCTTCTCGCCGCATCGTTCGCGTCGAAGGGCCTGTATGGCGCCGGCCTGGTGTCTGGCCTTGCACTCATCATGCCGGCCGCCGCACAAACGCATGCATCCGCGCCACGCGTGGCGTCCGAGTCGAAGGAGATCCCGTCACGGATGACGACGCCAAGCGCCGCTGATCGCCCGTCGTCGGCTGCCTCACCCAGGCCGCCGCGCCAACCAGGAGCACCTCATGCAACGCCTGCCCATGCGCCCCCCGCCCGCCGTCTGGTGTGCGCTATCCGCCGGCGTCCTGCTGATCGGCCTAGGCGCGTGCAAGCGCGCCATGCCGCCCGCCAGCCCGATGGCGGACCCCGCATCCGCGGTGTCGTTGCCGGCTGCCCATGTGCCGGAAACGGCCCCTGCATCGCCGCTGCAAACGCTGCTGGGCGTATTCGGCGGCACGAAGCCGGCAACCTGGCCGGCGTTCGACAACCTGCCCGGCATGCAATGGAGCGACGCAAAGCCGCTCCGCAATCCGGACAGCCATTCCCCCGAGGCCACGCATACCCGTAGCGGCAGCACGCTGCTCGCAGGCTTCGGCGACGTGGATGTGCCGGACGGCAAGGTCGGCGAGGACGCCGGCGTCAAGACGGACAACGAAGGCCACGTCGGCGTCGTGCTCAACGGCAATGCGACCGCCGTCCTGTCGATCGCACTGCGGAAGTTCTACCCGAGCGACGACACGCAGGATATTCTGCTGCGCCAGCTCGGCAGCCGCTCCACGGTCAGGCGCATCGCCGGCCGATGCGCGCTCGACTACGGCACCACCGCGCCGAACACGCAAAACAACGTGTTCTTCCAGGTCGCCATCGCCAATGCCGCCGTGCCGGTGTTTGCGGAAACCTACGTCGATGAAGAGGGCGGCAATCAGGGCCCGGGCACGACGAACTTCGTGTTCTACCGCACCCGGCCGGACCAACGTATCGCGAGCATGAAGTGCAAGGGCGCCGCCGCTTGAGCAGGAGCACGCGGGCGTCAGGGCATTCGCACGAGCCGTGCATGCCGGTCGGGACTATTCGCCCGGCATGCGTTGCGCATGCCCCGATCATCGCCATGACCGCCAAGACTGGAAGCGCGCCTCACCCAGGCCACGAACAACCGAACCGGTACGGAAACGAGCACGAGACCCACGCTCCAGCATGTCGCCAGTGTGGCCCTGCTCTTCACCGCAGCTTCCGCACATGCAATCGACTGCAAGAAGGTTTAGCAATCATCACCCGCCACCGGCGCACACAGTCAATTCGACGATCGGTGGTAGGTCGCGACATATCGTGCCTGCTCAAGGATGTTTCCATGCATCTGATAGGCGACGACCGCCGGACTCGACGTTGATTTCAAGTCGACACGCGCAATGGACAATGCGGATACCGTCACGACATATCGATGAGACTCCCCTTGCGGCGGGCATGGCCCACCGTACCTGGACTCGCCAAAATCGGTCAGCGTCTCGAGCGCGCCCACCGGCATGCGTCGCGCATCTCCCGATGCACCTTTCCGGATCGACGTTTCCGAAGGCGGGATATTGACGACTTCCCAATGCGTCCAGCCGAGCCCCCCGGTCGGGGCATCAGGATCGTACATGGTGACGACGATGCTTCTGGTTCCAGGCGGAACATGTGCCCACGAGACGCGAGGCGAGACGTTGTCGCCGCGGCATCCAAATCCGTTGTACACCTGAGCATTCGAAAACTGACCATCATGGTCGAGATCGTCGACCGTTACCGTAAGCGGATCAGCAAAAGCAACTGCGGGCACGATTGCGAAAAGTACCGTGGCGCAGATACCCGATCGCAGAAAAGTATCAAATCTCATGGCGCGATCCCAAGCCAGGTTCGGAGTGATGTTTCGTACGACCAGATTGACACTCGAGATGCAGTGCATGCAACGATCGTCGACGCGGATTCCAGGTTTGCGCTTCAAACATGAGTCGCACCAATGATGTGCCCACCCTCATGCCTGTGCGACAGCCTGTGCGACACATCCTAGGGTCATCGTGAATTCGGCAGTAGGTCGGCAGACAACATAAGCATGTTGCGTGAAACAGAACAATCCGCGAACGGTTGCCGGTTCGGCTCGTCACGCTTGCGGCACGCCATGGGCCCGCACTCGATACGCAAGATCGATGCCCCCACCGGGCAGGCGGATTGCTCCTTGCATCGATTCACGACAATCGCCCCGGAGACAACGATGCCGAACGACCTCAACCCGCCGCCGCCCCAGCGCCATCGGCTCGGCGAATGGATGGCCCGCGAAGAAGCGCACATGGCCGCGTTCCGCGAAAAAGTCGCGGCGGAGGCCCGCGCACAGGCCGGCGACCGGCTGCGTACGCCGGCCGTGCAGGAACTCGCGCGGCTGTTCGACGACCATGCGGTGCTGCGCATGAGCCTGGTCCGCGCGATCGACGAAGCGGTCGAATCGGGCCGCCGGCTCGGCTATGCGTCGATCGGCGAGCTGATGACCGTCCTGGATCACCTGATGACCTACACGCCGCCATTCAGCGACGCGAGCCTGATCGTGTGCCCGATCAATGCGTTTCTCGACTGGCCGATGTGCATGCCGTCGGGCCATGCGCTGTTTCGCGACGCCACCGTCAACGCGCATCTGCAGAACGTGCTGAACGTGTGGTGCGGCTTCCTTGGCGGCCCGCATTCGCGCACGCATCTCGACACGTCGGCGCCCGACGGCTGGTTCTGCGACGCGGCGCGCAAGCGCATCGGGCTGTCGCAGTTCCAGTATCGCGACGACCAGCCGCACGGCGGCTTCACTTCGTGGAACGACTTCTTCACGCGACGCTTTCTCGACGGCGAGCGCCCCGTCGCGGCGCCCGACGATCCGCACGTGATCGTCAGCGCGTGCGAGGCCGCGCCGTACCACGTCGAATCGAACGTGAAGCTGCGCGACCGGTTCTGGATCAAGGCGCAACCGTATTCGCTGCGCGACATCTTCACGCCGGCCCGGCTGTCGCTCGCCGAGCGCTTCGTCGGCGGCGACCTGTACCAGGCGTATCTGAGCGCATACAACTATCATCGCTGGCACGCACCGGTGCGCGGCGTCGTCACGCATGCGTACCGCGTGCACGGCACCTACTACTCCGTCGTCGAGGCGGAAGGCCCCGACCCGGCCGGACTGAACGACTCCCAGGGGTACATGACGGCGGTCGCCACGCGCGCCGTGGTCGCGATTGCCTGCGACGATCCCGGCATCGGCACCGTTGCCGCCGTGTTCGTCGGCATGGGCGACGTATCGTCCTGCGTGATCGACGTCGTGCCGGGCCAGCGCGTCGACAAGGGCGACGAGATCGGTTACTTCCAGTTCGGCGGCTCGACCTGCTGCCTGCTGTTCGAAGCCGGCGTGATCGACCGGTTCGTGCCTGCGCCGCCGTTCGACCACGACACCGCCGTCGTGAACGTCAATTCACCGGTCGCGATCGCGCGGTGAGTCGCACGTGCGTCGGGCTCGCATGCTCGACGCACGCCGGCTGTCGGTGCAATGTTTTCAACGATTTGTAATGCCGCAGAACGTCGGTGGAATACCGGTCGGGGCGACACGACGGATGGCGTCGCCCGGCGTGGCTCACGCCCGCTGTGGCGCCAGCGAATCGATCAGCGCGCCGTTGAAGGCGGGCAGGTCCTCCGGCTTGCGGCTGGTGATGAACGGGCCGTCGCGTACGACCTCCTGATCGACCCACTTGCCGCCCGCATGACGGATGTCGTCCTGAAGGCTCGGCCAGCTCGTCATCGTGCGGCCTTCCACGAGGCCGGAGGACACGAGCAGCCAGCCACCATGGCAAATCGCCGCGATCGGCTTGCCGGCGCCGACGGCCGCGGTCACGAACTCGCGCGCGGCCGGCACCATCCGGATCGCATCGCCGTTCACGACGCCGCCTGGCAGCACGACCGCGTCGTAATCGCCTTCGCGCGCATCGTCGAACGTGCGGTCGACCTTCACGCGCTTGCCCTTGTCGACGTGTCTGAAGCCCTGGATTTCGCCGGGCTTCTGCGAAATCACGTCGACCTGTGCGCCTTCGGCCGCAAGCGCACGCTGCGGTTCGACGAGTTCGGCTTCCTCGAAGCCGTCGACCGCGAGAATCGCCACCTTGCAATGAACCAGCCTTCCGCTCATGAAGCCCTCCGTCAGTGATGCGGCACACGTCGTGCCGCGCCGGTCTTGCAGCAAGCGGCGTGCCGTTTCCGCCCACGCGGCGCACCCGCCGTCCGGCAACGGCTTCGCGCGCCGGGCACGCGGATTTCCTGCATGCAAGGCCCGATGCCGTCCGGGCGGCGAGCGCCGCAGGCGAGCCGTCAGGCGGCCCTGCCGACACGGCTACTGCAGGTGGCTCGCCGCATCCAGCATCGCGTCGGTCACTTCGATCGTGAGCGTGAGGCGCTCATCCGTGTCGGGCAGACGGTCGAGCATCGCCTGCACCGTGTCGTGCAAGATCGCATGCACGCGCATCCGCGTGCCGTCGTCGAGCGCCGCATAGCGCTCCATCGTGTCGCTGTCGAGCGCAAGTTCGACCGCATGCCCCGCGTATGCGGGCGGCGCATCGGGTGCCAGCGCCCAGGTCGAATGGAACTTGATCCTGCCCGTCGCGACGTCGACATGGACCGTCGTATCGAGATCGTCCACCTCGATCGCGTCGCCGTCGATCTCGTCGATCTCGTCGTTCTCCAGCCTGTTCCGGGAATTGGATTGCATGACGTCCTCCTGTGTCGTGGCGGCGTGCCCGTCCCGGGGAAACCTCGCCGCCCTCGTCGGCATCGCGCCGTCAATAACCGCTGGAACCCGCGCTGCCCGCCCCGCCGGCGCCGCCGCCACCCGTGCCCGTCGACCCGGGCGAGCTGCCGTTGCCGGCGCCGGTGCCATTGCCGTTGCCGGCGCCGCTGCCGCCAGCGCCCGCGCCGTTGGGGCCGCCGCCCGGCTTCACATGGCCGGCCGATCCGCTGTGCGAACGCGTGCCTCGTGTCGCACCGTGCTGCTGCATGCGCGCGGGCGGCGGCGGCGCGGCCGTGTTGCCGTTGGTGCCCGGCGTGGACATGTCCATCGACGGATTCGGCGCGCCGGTGCCCTCGTCCGGGCGCTGCGAGTTCTGCGCCCAGGCGGCAGGCGCGGCCGCGATGATCGCGACAGTCGCGCACGCCAGCACGCGCGGCGCGACACACTTCGATTCGGATGCGGATTTCATGAAGTTTTCTCCCTGATAGAGACCACGTGACGGAAATTCCTGCCCCTTCCTTTCAGCAAGGGCCATGCCGCCACCGGCATGCGTGCCGGCTATCGTGTCGGCATCCGTGATCGCACGCGGGATTTCCGCGGCGCCGCCGTCTGCAGCTTCCGCGCTGACGCATTCACGTTTCAGCACCCAGCCGGGCGCGCATCGACGCGGTGATGCGCTGCCGCGCGTGCGCATAGCCTTCCCACGGATCACGTTTCAACGCATCGAGGCGTTCGTGCAGCGTGTCGATCGTCCATTGCGCACCGCTCGTCGTGTCGGGCACCTCGTCCCAGTCGAGCGGCACCGATACGCCCATGCCGGGCCGCGCGCGCACCGAATACGCGGCGATCGTGCTCGCGCCGCGGCCGTTGCGCAGGTAGTCGACGAAGATCTTGCCGCGCCGATGGCGCGGCCCCATCGTCGCCGTGAAACGGTCGGGCAGCGCGCCCGCGACGTGCTGCGCCACCGCACGCGAGAAATTCTTCACGTCGTCCCAGCCCGCATGCCGCGTGAGCGGCACGACGACGTGCAGCCCCTTGCCGCCGCTCGTCTTGCAGAACGAGACGAGCCCCAGCTCGTCGAGCAGCCCGCGCACGAGCTGCGCGGCGTCGATCATCGCGCGCCACGGCAGCGCCGGATCGGGATCGAGGTCGAACACGATGCGGTCCGGCCGCTCGATGTTCGACGCGTGCGCGTTCCACGTGTGCAGCTCGATCGTGCCCATCTGCGCGGCGCCGAGCAGCGCATCGACGCTGTCGATCGACAGCAGCGGCCCGTGGCCGGGATCGAGCCCTTCGTGCTGCGTGACGAACGGGATCTCGCGGCGCTCGGCATGCTTCTGGAAGAACAGTTCGCCGGCGATGTCGCCCGGTGCGCGCACGAGCGACACGGGCCGGCCCTTCAGGTCCGGCAGCAGCCACGGCGCGACCCATTGCCAGTAGTGCGCGAGGTCGATCTTGCGCGTGCCGCTTTGCGGATCGAGCACCCGATCGGGATGCGTGATGCGCACGCGGCCGACACGATCGGCGGCGGCCGCACCCGGAGTGTCGCCGGAAGACGCGGACGATCGCGCGCCGCGCGTGCGACCGTGCGCCGTATCGGTATGCGGGGCAGGCGGGGATGCGTCGTGCGCCGCGCGGGATTCGTTCATCGTCACCTCCGTTTCGGTTGGCCGTGGCACTTCGCGGACGATCTGCCGCGCCGGCTTGTCTTCGCGCAGCGCGATGAACGCCGCCTGCCGCACGATGCCGTCGCTCGTCCATTCCGCGAATTCGCATTCGGCGACGAGCGTCGGCTCGACCCAGTGGACGCGCGTGCGGGACCGTTCGTGCGGCGGCGGATCGAACGGCGCCGTGCCGCGTTCGTGCTGGCGCAGCGTCGCCGCGAGCCGGTCGAGCAAACGCGTATCGAACCCGGTGCCAACGCGGCCGACATAGCGCAACGGCGCGGCGACATGAGACCGCCTGGGCCGCTTGCCGTCCGCGGCCGGTTCGTACACGCCGAGCAGCAGCGCGCCGAAGCCGTGCCGGCTGCCCGACGGCTCGGTATAGCCGCCGATCACGAACTCCTGGCGCCGCCGGCATTTCAGCTTGATCCACGCGGACGAGCGGCCGCCGCGGTAGCGTGAATCCGCGCGCTTGCCGATCAACCCTTCGAGCCCGGTGTCGCACGCGCTCGCGATCAGCGACGCGACGTCGTCGCCGAGATCGGGCGAGTAGCGCAGCCGCGCGGGATCGCTGCCGGCAAGCAACGGTTCGAGCAGCGCGCGCCGCGCGGCGAGCGACGCATCGCGCAGGTCGTATCCGTCGAGAAACGGCAGGTCGAACACGAACAGCGTCACCGCGTCCGAACGGCCCGCGCCGAGCGCGTTCTGCAGCGCCTGGAAATCGGGCAGCCCATGCTCGCCCAGGACGACGGCCTCGCCGTCGAGCCACGCGTTGTCGACGTCGAGCGCCGCGAGCGCGTCGCGCTGCACACGCAGTTTCGGCGTCCAGTCGCGACCTTCGCGCGTCATCAGCGTGACATGCCGCCGCGCACCGCGACCTGCAATCCGCGCAAGGATTCGGTAACCATCGAATTTCACTTCGTAGCGCCAATCGTCGTGAGCGGGCGGTGCATCGACGAGCGTTGCGAGTTGCGGCGTCACGCGATCGGGAAATGCAGCGCGTACCGCGCCTTCCACCTGCGACGGATCGGTCGCCGTCGTGCGCGCCCCGCCGTCATGCGGCGGGTGGGCAGGCGCCGAGCGCGACGCGTGTGTCCGGCCGTCATGCACGCTACCCGGCTGCTGTGCGACGACATCGAAGCTGGCCGCATCGCGCGCGTCGTCGTCGCGTTCCTTGATCAGCAGCCATTGCTCCTGGCGCCCCTGCTGCCGCCCGCTGCGCACCAGCGCCCAGCCGCCGTGCAGCTTCGTGCCGTCGAGCCGGAACGTCAGCTTGCCCGCGCGGTAGCCGTCGCGCGCCCGGCCAATGCCGCCGTCGGGCGTCCACGTGCCCTCGTCCCACACGGTGACGGAGCCCGCGCCGTAATGGCCGGCCGGGATCTCGCCTTCGAACGACGCATATTCGATCGGATGATCCTCGACGTGCACGGCCAGCCGTTTCACCGACGGATCGACGCTCGGCCCTTTCGGCACCGCCCATGACTTCAGCGTGCCGTCGAGTTCAAGACGGAAGTCGTAGTGCAGCCGCCGCGCGTGATGCTCCTGGATCACGAAGCGCAGCGGCCGGGCCGTGCGCGTGGAGGGTCGGGCCTTGTGCACGTCGTGCTCGCTCGCATCGGCATCCGCATGCGCGCGCCGCCGCCCGGGCGCCCCCGCGGGTTCCGGCGTCGCATCGAAGCGGCGCTTGCGGCGATAGGGTTCGAGCTTGCCGGCCATCGCGTCACCCTCCTTGCCGCGCCGTCACGCGGCGTGCTTGCGGCGCACGGCGGCCTTCTTCGCCGCGTGCGTGCCGGTCGCGCCGTGCTTCGCGGCCGCGCGCTTCGCCGATACATTCGCCGGCGTCTTCGCCGTGCGTTTCGCGGATGGCTTCGCCGCCGGCTTGCGCCGCGCGCCCGTCGCATGCGAAGGCGCGCGGGCCTCCTCGTCGTCGTCCGTGCGTGCCGCACGCGCACCGCCGCCCTTCAGGCTGCGCTTGAGCAGCTCGGTGAGATCGACCACGTTGGTCGCCGTGCGCGCCGTCTGCGCGGGCCGGTCCTCGATTTCCTCGACGCGGCCCGCGCGCACCTTGCGCTCGACCAGCTCGAGGATGTCGTCGCGAAACGTGTCGTGATACTCGTCGGGTGTCCAGGAACCCGACATGTCGTCGATCAGCTTCTTCGCCATCGCGAGTTCGCGCGCACTGACGCCCGCGCGCTTCGCGTCGACGGCCGGCACCGACAGTTCGTCGAGCGGCCGCAGTTCCTCCTGCCAGCGCAGCGTATCGAGCGCGAGCAGCGGCCCGACCGGAATCAGCGCGCCGAGATGCTGGCGGTCGCGCATCACGACGTGCGCGATGCCGATCTTGCCGCTGTCTTTCAGCGCGTCGCGCAGCAGCGCATAGACCTTCTCGCCCTTGCGGTCCGGCACGAGGTAGTACGGCGTGTCGAGGTACAGGAACGACACGGCGTCCTCGTCGACGAACGTGACGATGTCGACGGTCTGCGTCGACTCGGGGTTCGCCGCGCGGATCTCGTCGTCGGTCAGCACGACATAGCGCTCCTTCTCGTACTCGTAGCCGCGCACGATGTCCTCGCGCGTGACTTCCTTGCCGGTGCGCTTGTTGATCTGCCGATAGCCGACCGGGTCCATCGAGCGCTTGTCGAGCAGCCGGAACGACGGCTTCACGGTGCGCGTGGCCGGGAACAGCTGCACGGGCACGTGAACGAGCCCGAAGCTGATCGCGCCTTTCCAGATCATGCGTGTCATCGATGTCCTCCTTGCGGCATTCGTCGCCGCCCGCAGCCGTCACGGCTTTCGGCAACGGCTGCGCCGCACGATGCTGACGTGGCCGTTGCGCTCCAGGATCGCCGCGTCGACGTCCGACAGGTCGTCCGCGCCGAGCGCCTGACGCACGCTTTCGCGTATGTCCGTCGGCGTGATCAGCGCCGCGCGCATCTGCGCGTCGTCGAAGCGGCCGTTGCGATACACCTCGCGCTCCGCGCCGACCAGCAGCCGCTCGAGGCGGCGCGAACGCACGCAGGCCCAGCCGATCACGCGATGCAGCAGCGCGATGGCGAGCGACGCGGCCACCGTCGCGACGAACGGCGACGCACCGACCACCGCGCGGCTCAGGATCGCGCCGAGCAGGATGCCGACCACGTAGTCGAACGGCGAACGCTGGCCGAACGCGCGCCGCCCGGCGATGCGGATCAGCACCAGCGCGACCACGAACACGACGATCGCTCGCAGCACCATCTGCCCGGGGCCGAGCATCCGGCCCTGTCCGAACAGCGCGACGACGACGTCCATGGTCGCGCGGTGCTAGGCCGGCAACTCGGCGGCCTGCTGCTCGCGCGCCCAGACGCGATGCCGGCCGAGGTGGTCGGACAAGTCGTTCAGGACTGCGTCGAGATCGACCGCCTCCCCGACGCACACGCCTTCGGCCGGATCCGGCAGGTGCGCGGCGCTCAGCAATTGCCGCCCCGATCCGACGGCCGCGATCGGCTTCAGGTGCTTGAACGCTTCGCGCACGAAATGCCGCGCGTCGGCGCTGTGCGCGAGATCGCGGCCGTCGCCGTCGCCGCCGCACACGAACACCGCGTCGAACATCACCGACGGCATGCCAGCCAGCGTCGCCTGCGGCACGATGCTGCCGATCGGCGCCAGCGTCGGCGCGACGATCGTCGGCACCGCGTGCGCGGCCTGCAGCGCATCGCGCACCTGCTGGACGAGCGCCTCGCTCGTCCCGGCGGTCGCGATCAGCGCGATCTTGCGCGACCGGATGCCCGGCTTCGAGCGGCCGATCAGGCTCAGCGCGGGCGAACGTTGCGCGACCGCCGGCGTCGCGCCTCCGTGCGGCGCGGGCAGCCCGAGCCGTTCGGCCACCTGCGCGGCCAGCCCCGCGTCGAAGCGGGCGATCGTGTCGTTGACCACCCGCTCGCGAATGTGCGGCTGCGTCACCTTGCCGAGCTCGAAGCAGTATGCGTCGCGGATATGCCGCTGCTCGATCTCCGTCATGCTCTGGTAGAACAGCGCGGGCTGCGAGAAATGATCGGCGAACGATTCGCTGCGCACGCGCACCTTGTCGCCTTCGAGCGGCTCGTGCACGGTCTCGAAGCCGCCGCCGGCCGGCGCGGGCGGCGTCTCGCGCGGCCAGCCGCCGCTCGTCGAATTCGGTTCGTACGACGCCTGCCCGACATTGATCGTCTGCCGGTGCATCGCATCTCGCTGGTTGTTCGCGAACGGGCACACCGGCCGGTTGATCGGGATCTCATGGAAGTTCGGGCCGCCGAGCCGGCTCAATTGCGTGTCGGTGTACGAGAACAGGCGCCCCTGCAGCAGCGGATCGTTCGTGAAGTCGATGCCGGGCACCACGTGCCCCGGATGAAACGCGACCTGCTCGGTTTCCGCGAAGAAGTTGTCGGGATTGCGGTTCAACGTCATCCGGCCGATGGGCCGCACCGGCACGAGTTCTTCCGGCACCAGCTTGGTTGCGTCGAGCAGGTCGAAGTCGAACTTGCCGGCATCGGCCGGATCGATCATCTGCACGCCGAGTTCGAACTCCGGATAGTCGCCGCGCTCGATCGCCATCCACAGGTCGCGCCGGTTGAAGTCCGGGTCATGGCCGGCAATCCGCTGCGCCTCGTCCCACAGCAGCGAATACGCGCCGCTCACGGGCCGCCAGTGGAACTTCACGAAGCGCACGGCGCCGGCGGCGTTCACGAAGCGGAACGTGTGCACGCCGAAGCCGTCCATCGCACGGAAGCTCGCGGGCAGCGCGCGGTCGGACATCAGCCACAGCACCGTGTGGGTGGTTTCCGGCACCAGCGACACGAAATCCCAGAACGTGTCGTGCGCGGACGCGCCGGTCGGCATCTCGTTCGGCGCCTCGGGCTTCACCGCGTGCACGAAATCGGGAAACTTGATCGCATCCTGGATGAAGAACACCGGCATGTTGTTGCCGACGAGGTCGTAGTTGCCCTCTTCGGTATAGAACTTCACCGCGAAGCCCCGCACGTCGCGCACGGTGTCGGACGAGCCGCGCGGACCCTGAACCGTCGAGAAGCGCACGTACACCGGCGTTTCGGCGGCCGGATCCTGCAGGAACGCGGCCTTCGTGTAGTCGGCCATCGGCTCGTACACGCGGAACACGCCGTGCGCGGCCGAGCCGCGCGCGTGCACCACGCGCTCCGGAATGCGCTCGTGATCGAAATGCGTGATCTTCTCGCGCATGATGAAGTCTTCGAGCAGCGACGGGCCGCGCGTGCCGCCACGCAACGTGTTCTGGTTGTCGGCGATCCGCACGCCCTGGTTGGTGCGCAGTGCCTCGTGGTCGGGCCGCGAACGGTGCTCGTCGAGCTGGCGCGATTTCGCGCTGTCCTGCGGCTGGGCGGGCGGCGTCTTGCCGGATGAGGGGGAATGGGTCATCGATCAGGTCCTGGTGGCATTCGAAGGGGTATCCGCCACGCACGCGCCGCATTGCCGCGGCGCGCACGGGCTGGACAGCAGGAAAACCAGCGCGGCCGGGCGCGACCGCACCCGCCGGCCGGCGGTGGCGTCAGGGCCCGCGCAACGCTGCGTCGAGTTCGGCGCACGTCACGTCGAGCGCCACGTTGCACTCGATCGCCGCATCCTCGACGCGCGGCTTGCGCGCGTCCACCGCGCGCCGCGCGCTGTCGCACAGACGGGTGCGCACGCGCAGCCGGTCGGCCGCGTCGAGCGATGCATAGCGCGTGACGACGTCCGGCTCGAACCGCAGGTCGACCGCGCAACGCCAGTCGCGCGCGCTTGCGTCGGCCGGCACACGCACCCAGGACACCTGGATCGTCAGCCGCCCGGACGCGTCGTCCGCATGCACGACGACGGTCGATTCCGACGGGAAACCGTTCGCGAGCGCGTGCTCGAATTCCGCGATGCGCTGCGACCGGTCGGGCGTGACGCTCATCGTCGGACGACGCCCAGCAGCAGCGTGACCAGGAAGATCACCACGAAGATGTAGAACAGGATCTTCGCGATCTCCGCCGCGCCGGCTGCGATGCCGCCGAACCCGAACACGGCCGCGATGATCGCGATGATGAAGAAGATGATGGCGTATCGAAGCATGGAACCCTCCTGGATGACAGCGGTCGCCGACGCGCGTCGGCGTCGATCAGGCGTCGTGCTTGTGTTTCGGTTTGCCGTGGGCCGGCGTGGAGGCCATTTTCTCGAGCTCCTTCTCGCTCATCGATTTGGCCATCGACTTCGAAGGCGGTTTGAGGTCCTTCATTTTCGTCTCGCCGCGCTTGGCCGACAGGGCGGCCCCGGCGGCGCGTTGCTGGGCCTGCGATTTTGCTGGCATGGTCGTGCTCCTCTCGTGGGTGCGCGCATCGCGGCAAGCGGTGGCGCGCACGCGGTTGAACGCGGTTGAATCGCCCGGCCCCCGGCCACGTCGCGGCACCGCAGGTGCCGGCCGGCGGCATCGTCATCGCCCGGCGATCCTTCGTCACGGTGCAACGCGCAAGAACGATGCCGCGGCTGCGAGGCGCCCGGCGAACCCGGCCTCGAAAGCCGTCAGGCGGTTCGATTCACGGTTGACCGCCTGCATCCGTCATGCATCGAGCGTGCCAGCTCGTCGAAGCGCGTCGGCTGGGGGTGCCCCGCGTGTCGCCGCAGGCGGGAGCCGCTTATTTACAAGGCGGCGGAAAGTTTTGGACACGCATTTCCGTAAGCCTGGGAGCATGTCGGATCGTGACCGGTCATCGCTTCGCATCGATGCGATCGACGGCCGAACGATCGAGGAAGGCGGTCTTCAGTGCGGGCAGATGGTGCCGCAGCCGGTCCTGCAACTGCGGATGTTGATCGAGCCGCTTCAGTTGCGCGGCGAGCAACGTCTGCGCCTGCCGCTCCATCGCATATGCATTGCGCAGTCAGTCCTCCAGGTGTTCGAGTGGATTCGCCATCGCTTTCCTCGGGCCGCATCGCGGGCGGCATGCCGTACGCCGCAACGCACGGCGCACGCGATCCCGCGCGCACGCCGTGGGTGACGTCCCGGCGCCGGGTCAGTACTGCATCAGCGGCGGCGTGCCCGGCAGCGGCCGGTCGCCCTGCGCACCGTTCGAGCCGGTCGACGGCCCGTCGGCCGCTTCGCCGCCGGCCGCGCCCTGCGGCATCATGGCGCCCGGCGACGGCCGCGTGGCGTCACGCGCATGCGCGTCGGGCATCGTCGTGGTCGACTGTGCGCCACGGCTGTCGGATGGCGGCTCGTGGGCGCCGTAGGGGCCGTTAGCCGGTTGCGTGCATGCGCCCAGCGCGCACGCGGCGGCGCACGCAACGATGCCCATGCGTATCGTCTGGATCGGGTTCATCGAAATCCTCCCTGTGACCGGCGTCTCATAGCCGGTTGAAATGGAAATCGCCCGCGTAGGCGGTCGGGGTGCGACGCGCCATCATTGCGTCGAATTCCACCGCCACGCGCGTGAGCGCGCGGCGCTGCGATTCGATGCCGGCCTGCTCGAGCGCGGCGAACGCGTCGGCGTCGAACGCCACGGTCAGCGACGCCGGATGGCCGTCGACGCGAAAGCCGATATGCAACGCGCCGACCGGCGCTTCCTCGATATGGAACGGCATCGCGCGCGCCTCGAAATGGCGGCCGAGCGTTTCGGCGATGTCGCGCAACACGCCGGGTTTCACGCGGATGCTCATGGCAGTGCCTCGTTGCGCGTTCGCGATACCGCGCCTATCGGCGGCGTATGCACGGGCGGCTCGCGCTCCGGCGGGGCATGCCCCGGTGGGTCGCCCTCGGGTTGCCGGTACGGCTCGGGCAGGTCGGGGGGCACGTCGTCGGGATCGGGCGGTTCCGGATCCGCCCCGATGTCGGGTAGCGGCGGTTCGGGCCGCTGCAACCACTGCGCTGGGTCAGGTGTCATCGGCGCTCCTTCATGGCGGGGTCCGCGGGTCGGTGGCGGGCGCGACCTTCGCCTGCGCAGGGCGCGCAAGCGGCATGCCGTCCTTCACGTCGTCCGAGGGTCCACCGCGACGCGCACACGGGCGGCGCGAACGGCCAGCCGTGCCTTCGCTACACCGTTCGCTGCAAAACTTGCAACGGCGCGGCTACGCGTCGTAAGCGGCCATCACGAGCCATAGCTCGCGGCCGTCATCGCGCACCTGCGCGGCGAGCGCATACGGGTCGGACGGCTCGCACGCAAGCTGCAGCGCGAACCGCGCCGGCTCGGTCGATCCGAACGTCTCGACGCCGAGCGGCCGCACGTCGGCCTTGCCTTCGAACATCCGGCGCTCGGGCCGGTAGATCAGCGGTTCATGCTTCCATTCGTTGAAATGGTGCTTCAGCGAATCGAATCCGCCGCCGCATACATTGACCTCGTAGCGCACGCCAGGTCGTCGTTTCGGAATCGTCATCGTGCCTCCCGCTCGAAGTGTGCGGGGCTGGCACCTTCCGTACCACGCGCCGCGGTCATCGTCCTCGTGGCAAGTCGCGTGCCGGCGAAGTCCGGCGCGAACCCGGCGCGTACCGGGCACGGCCGTTGCGGCAGGGACACGCCATCGGCATCGACACGGAGGCTCGCGATGAAGGATTCGACCCGGACCGGCCACGACGCGCCGGCACACGAACGGCAACCCGATCCGTCGCCGCCGCTCAAGCACCGCGACCGCGCGCGTACGCATCATTCGGAACGCCATATCGACAAGCAGCTCGAGGACACGTTTCCCGCGAGCGACCCGCCCGCGACCGGCGGCGTCACGCGCATCGAGCCGGACACGCCGCCCGGCACGCACGACGACGGGCCGTGGCAGGACAAGCGCGAACGCGGCGACGCATGAGCGGCTGCGGCATGCGGCTTGCTGGTTCCGTCCCGCCCGTTTCGATCCATTGCACTACCGAACTCGAGAGGAGAAATTCATGCATCGCGTCAACGAAATCATGTCGCAGGACGTCGTGCACATCGCACCGACCGACTCGATCCGTCATGCCGCGCAACTGATGGAGCGCTACGACGTCGGCGCCCTGCCCGTGTGCGACAACAACCGCCTGATCGGGATGGTGACGGACCGCGACCTCGCGGTGCGCGCGATTTCAGCCGGCAAGCCGCCGGAGACGCGCATCCACGAAGTCGCGTCGGGCCCGATCGAATGGTGTTTCGACGACGATTCGCTGGACGAGATCCAGCACTACATGGCGGACGCGCAACTGCGCCGCCTGCCGGTCGTCGATCACGACAAGCGGCTGGTGGGCATGCTGTCGCTCGCGGACATCGCGACACGCATGGCCGGCCCCGAGCGGGACGATCTCGCGAACACGCTCGAAGGCGTGTCGCAACCCAAGCAGACGTGACGGAGCGCTCGCCGCCCCGTCCCGACCACCCCGCGCGACCCGCAGGGCCCGCCCCGGGCACCGTCGCGCCTCATGCAGCCTGGAGGAAACCATGCAGACTTCCGATCAAGGTCAGACCCGCATCATCGGCAAGGGCGCCGCAACGGCGGCCGGCCCTGGCCCCGACGTGATGGCGGCCGATACGCTCGAAGGCGACAAGGTCTATACGACCGACGGCGACGACGTCGGCAAGATCAAGGACATCATGCTCGACGTGCGCTCCGGCCGCGTCGCCTACGCGGTACTGTCGAGCGGCGGCATCCTCGGCATCGGCGACAAGCTGCACGCGATCCCGTGGAGCGCGCTCACGCTCGACACCGAGCGCAAATGCTTCCTGCTGTCGGTGTCGTCCGAGCGGATCCGCAACGCACCGGGGTTCGACAAGGACCACTGGCCGGCGATGGCCGATCCGCAATGGGCCGCGCCGCTGCACGAGTTCTACGGCAGCACGCCGTACTGGAGCGCCGGCGACGAACTCGGGCTGACCGACCCGACCGAGGACCTCAACGACCCGCGCGCACGCGACCGTCACTGATCGCGCCGCCACGCGGCGCCGGTTCGCCGGCGCAGCCGCGTCGAACGCCCCGCCCGCGCGGGGCGTTTTTCTTGCCGGGCGTCGCGACGGCGCCACGCGCCCCTGTGGTTGATGTGTACGCCCCCGCGCCCCGCCGGCTTTTTTACAAGCGCCGTGTAACCCCCCCGTCCGGGTGCGCGCGGCCGCTCGCCGCATCCAGATAGCCGAGCAGCCGGTGCGGCGTCAGCGGCTTCGCGCAGTGCGCGTCGAACCCGGCTTGCTTCGCCGCCTCGCAATCGCGTCGCGACGCGAACCCGCTGCACGCGACCAGCAGCATGTCGCCGGTGTGCGGATCACCGCGCAGCCGCGACGCAAGCTGCAACCCGTCGAGGCCCGGCATCGCGATATCGAGCACGACCGCGAACGGCTGCCAGTCGCGCGCGATCGCGCAGACGGCGAACGGATCGACGGCAATGCGGCATTCGAAGCCGCGCGCCTCGAGCAGCAGCCGCAGCGCATCGGCCGCGTCGCGATAGTCGTCGACGATCAGCACGCGATGCGAGCGCACCGGCACGCTGTCGGGTGCGCGCCATAGCAGCACGTCGTCCGCGGCCGGATCGTCGCCGTGATCGTGAAGCATCGCGTTTCTCCTGTCGTTGGCCCCGCCTCCACGCAAACCACGCGCCCGTCTCGGCCGATGCGGAACGGCGGTTGCTGCACAGGTCGAATCGTCGTACCGGAGTCATTCATGTGCGTGACGCTGCGCTTTCGTTTCCGTTCCGCCCCGCTTGCGTGGGCGACACGCGGCTCCCCGGGCCGCACGGGCGTCGTCACATGACGCGCCGGACGCCGCCCGCTGCAGACGACGCACCGGCAACACTCGACGCGTGCCGCCGCTGTGCGTTGTGGGAGCATGCGACCCAGCCGGTGCCCGGCGCCGGCTCCGTCGATGCAACGATCATGCTGGTCGGCGAGCAGCCGGGCGACCAGGAGGACCGCAAGGGATTGCCGTTCGTCGGCGCGGCCGGACGCATGCTGGACCGCGCGCTCGATGAAGCCGGGATCGAGCGCGCGCAGTGCTACCTGACGAACGCGGTCAAGCATTTCAAATGGGAGCCGCGCGGCAAGCGGCGGCTGCACAAGACGCCCGCGCAACGCGAGGTGGCCGCGTGCCGCTACTGGCTCGAGCGCGAGCTCGACGCGGTACGGCCGCGCGTCGTCGTCGCGCTCGGCGGCACCGCGTTGCGTGCGCTGCTGCAAGACAACGATGCGACGCTGGAGGCCGCGCGCGCCCCGATTCGCACGGCGGAAGGCCGGCTCGTCGTCGCCACCTATCACCCGTCGTACGTGCTGCGCACGCGCGGCGCCGATTCGCGCGAGCACGCGTACCGGACACTCGTCGACGCGTTGCGCACCGCGGCGCGCCTGGCCGGCGAACCCGACCGCGATCGCGACAGCCGGCACGGCGCACGGGAAGACAACCGATGAGCGTACCGGGCGACGACCCGCAGCCGGCCGCGGGCGGCGCGCCGCGCACCGCGACACCGTGGTACCGGCGGCTCGGCCCCGGCCTGCTCGCGGGGGCGTCCGATGCCGATCCGAGCAACATCGCGGTCTACGCGCAGGCCGGCAGCCAGTTCGGCTTCAACATGCTGTGGATGATCGTCGTCACGCTGCCGATGATGGTCGCCGTGCAGCTCGCGTCGGCGTTCATCGGGCGCCGCAACCGAGCGGGCCTCGTCGCCGCCATTCGCGAGCACTTCTCCGACCGGCTCGCCAAGACGCTGATCGTGATGGTCGCGATCGTCAACGTCGTCAACGTCGGCGCCGATCTCGCGGCGATGGGCGACGCGACCGCGCTCGTCGCCGGCGGGCGCAGTTACTGGTATGCCCCGTTCTACGGGCTCGCGTCGCTCGCGCTGCAGATGACGCTGTCGTACGAGCGCTATGCGCGCTGGCTCAAATGGATGACGCTCGGCCTGATCGCCTATGTGCTCGAACTCGGCTTCGTGCAGATCGACTGGCGGGGCGTGATGCATGCGATCGTGCTGCCGCAGATCGAATTCACGCATGCGTATGCGACGACCACGGTGGCCGTGCTCGGCACGACGCTGAGCCCGTACCTGTTCGTGTGGCAGGCCGCGCTCGAAGTGGAGGAAACGGCATCCACGCAACACGACACGCGCCGCGAGACCGAGCGGCGCATCACGTTCGACACGTGGGTCGGCATGCTCGTCACGAACGCGGTGTCGTTCTGCATCATGGTGATTGGCGCCGCCGTGTTCTTTTCGCACGGCCGGCACGACATCGGCACCACCGCGCAAGCTGCGGAAGCGCTGCGGCCGATTGCCGGCGAAGCGGCGTTTCTCGTGTTCGCGTTCGGCATCGTCGGCTGCGGGCTGCTTGCGATTCCCGCGTTCGCGGGCAGCGCCGCATACGGCTGCGCGGAAGCGTGGCGGTTCCGCGAAGGGCTGAACGAGCCGGTGCGGCGTGCGCCCGCGTTCTATGCGGTGCTGGCGCTGTGCGTGATCGTCGGCATCGCGATCTGCGTGAGCCCCATCGATCCGATCAAGGCGCTGTACTGGAGCGCGGTGCTCAACGGTATCGCGGCGGTACCGATGCTCGTACTCGTGATGCTGCTGTCGCACCGGCGCGAGGCGGCCGGACAACCCGGCAGCGGCATCGTGTCGAAAGCGTTCGGGTGGCTGGCGGTCGCGCTGATGGCGGCGTCGGTCGTGACGATGGTCGTCGACCTGCTGACCTGAACCGCTGATCGCGCGTGCGACTTTCGCGGAGCCGGGCCGACCGAGTCGCGGCCATGCCCGGCCCGCCGCGATCACATCATCTTGCCGCGCGAACGTTCGGCGCGCGCCGCGTCGGCCGCCGATTCGACCTTCTTCACTTCTTCCGGCGGCGGCAGCACGGCCTTGAAGCCCATCGACGCGATCCACATCTCGCGCGCCCAGCCGCGGGTGTGATACAGGTGATGATCCTCGTCGGCCTCGACCTCGTCGTGCGCGTCCTTCAGCGTCTTCGCGGCGTCGCCCGACAACTGGTCTGCCGCATAGCCGATCAGCTCCCAGTTCAGGTGATCCTTGGTCTCGGCGAGCACCACGCATTCGGCCGCGACGACCTGCGCGGCAGCCGGCTCGGCCTGCTTCTGAGCTTGCTCGATCGTATGCACGAGCGCCTTCCCGATGGCCGCCACCGCGCTGCGGCCGGGTGTCTGCGTGTCGGGGTCCATGCCGAACGTCTCGAACACCTTGCGCAGCACCTCCTGGTGATGCAGCGTCTCGCGATGGTACTTCTCCCATTCCTTGTGCAGATCCTCGTCGGTCGCGCATTGCAGCGCGGCTTCGTAGATCTTCGCGCCGCCAAGCTCGGTTTCGTATGCCTGGCAGAGCAATTCGCGGATGCCTTCATGCTTCGGTTGCCGATGGGCCATGACTGACTCTCCAAAAAGACGGGCCGCACGCGCGGCCCGGGGTTGAACGGGCACGCGTCAGTGCGTGCCCACCTTGCGTTCGAGCGCCTGCGCCATGCTCAGGTGATGCCGCAGCGTCGGCAGCGTGGTGCTCGCGAACTCACGCAATTGCGGGTCCCGCCCGTTGCGCGCCTCGCCTTCGAACAGCGCGACGGCCTTGCGGTGCGCCTCCGGGCCGACCGCCGCGACGTACGCGACGTCGAAATCACGGCCGTGCTTGCCGCGCAGCGCGTCGACGTCGGGATCCTGGATCTGTTCGACCTGCGGCTTCATGCCCTGGCGCGCGGCGATCTCGTTCAAGCGCGCGTTCGCCTTGCCGTGATCGGCCACCATGCGCTGCGCGAATGCGCGCACATCCGGCGACTGCGCCTGCCTCAGCGCGAGCTGGCTCGCCTGCACTTCGGCCTTGCCGGCGATGGCGGCCTTGTCGACGAATTCCGCGTCGCCGCCTTGCGGCGCTTTCGCGATCATCGCGTCGCCCGCGCCCGACGACGGGTTGATCACGCCGCCCGGCACATGCGAATTCGATGCGGGCGGCTCGCTCGGCATCTGCGCGCGGGCGAACCCGCCGGCGGCGAGCACGGCCGCGGCGAACACCGCGATCGTCCAGTTGGGTCGTTTCATGGGCTTCCTCCTTGCATTTGGCGAGAGACGGCCGTCAGCCGCCGACGATCGAGCCACCGTTCGGGTGCAGCGTCTGCCCGGTCATGTAGCTCGCGCCTTCCGACGCGAGCAGCACGTAGCAGCCGATCAGTTCGTCCGGCTGCCCCGGCCGCTTGAGCGGCACGTTCGCGCCGAACTTCGCGACCTGCTCGGCGGTGAACGTCGACGGAATCAGCGGCGTCCAGATCGGTCCGGGCGCGACCGCGTTGACGCGGATGTCGCGTTCGGCCAGCTCCGCCGACAGCGACCGCGTGAATGCGACGATCGCGCCCTTGGTCGCCGAGTAGTCGGGCAGTTTCGGATTGCCGTGATACGCGGTCACCGACGCGGTGTTGACGATGCGTCCGCCGTGCTTCATGTGCGGCAGCGCGGCCTGCGTGCAGAAGAACATCCCGTACACGTTCGTGCGGAACGTGCGTTCGAGCTGTTCCTCGGTCACGTCCTCGATGCCCGGGCGCGGATGCTGTTCGCCCGCGTTGTTCACGAGCACGTCGAGCCGCCCGAGCCGCTCGACCGTGCGCGCCACCGCGTCGTGCGCCTGCCGGCGATCGCCGACGTCGCACCTGATCGCCTCGCAACGCCGGCCGGCCTGCTCGATCAACTGCTTCGTATGCGCGGCGTCGTCCGACTCGTTCAGGTAGACGATCGCGACGTCCGCCCCTTCCTTCGCGAAGCCGATTGCGACCGCGCGGCCGATCCCGCTGTCGCCGCCCGTCACGAGCGCGACCTTGCCGGCGAGCTTGCCGCTGCCGACGTAGTCGGCCGCCTCGTCGCGCGGCTGCGGATGCATGTCGCGCTCGGTGCCCGGCTGGTGGTCCTGCTTCTGAGGCGGCGGTGTCTGTGCAGTAGTCATGGGTTCGTTCCTCCCTGAACGGTGTCATCGATCGCTCGCAAGCGGCGTGCCGCGCACGGCGGCGCCGTCATCGCGCGTGCAACGCTGCGACCGGGCGTAAAAAATTCAGTGTTGACTGGTGCCCGATGCGGGCTCGCCGGGCCGGCGTACCGGATCGAAGTCACGCCACTCGCCGTCCTGCCAGTCGCCCTCGACCCGCTCGATCGACGACGCCCCGGTCGCGCGCAGCACGTCTTCCGCGGTAGTCGCGGTGTCGGGCGCCACGCGCACCGCGAGGATCACGCCGGTTTCGCTCCGCGCGAGCGTGCCCTTGCCCTCGGCCGGCTCGCCGCGCATGCGGCCCAGCGCGCCGCCGAATGCGCCGAGATACGCGCCGGCCAGCGCGGCGGCGGCCGGAACGAACCAGTAGCGCACGCCGATCGCATAGACGAGCAGCCCCACGACGATGCCGATCACCACCCCGCGGATCGCGCCGATCATCGCGCCGCGCCCGCCCGGCTTCGCCGCCGTATCGGCATAGACGTCGCCGCCGATCGGAAAGCGCGCATGCTGTCCGCCCGGATTCAGGAAGAAGATCGATACGTCGTCCGAACCGAACGCGCGCTCGTACAGGTGACGCGCCCCACCTTCCGCTTCGTCGAACGTCGTGAAGCGGCCTGCGACGATCATCGCCATGGTCGTGCTCCTCGTGACGGTGGTGGCGCCGCGTGCAACCGCACGCGGCGCGACGGGGCGGCGCTCACATCAGCCGTCCGAGTTCCTTCGACACCGAGGCCGGCGTGCCGTATTCGCGATCGGGAATGCGGCGAAGCATGTCGATCACGCCGGGGTCCGCATGCGAGCGTTCCGCGCACTCGATGACCGCCGACTTGCTGGCCGGATAGTCCATGCCCTTCAGGGCCTTCTGCACGTCGATCGGGCTCGGCGCCTTGCCGTGGCCGCCCTGGTGGCCACCCTTGTCATGGTCCTGCTGCACGCGCTCGCCTTCGTGCGCGCGAGAGTGGCTGTACTCGTGGCCCGTATGTTGTCGGGATGTCATGAAAGTCTCCTTGGAGATGAACGAAATCACGTCGACGCGCGGCGCGCACGCGCCAGCGCGGCGACTACCAGCGCCGCCGCGCCGAGGGCGACCGCCCCCGCCACCTTCGGCCGCTGAACCACCGTGTTGTAGGCGCAACCGCGCAGCACGGGCCCGTCCATGCCTTCGCGCTCGTGCAGTGCATGGCGCGGCTCGTACAGCGCGTTGTCGTCGCGCGGGCGGGCGGGACGATCCGTGCGCTGGCTGCGCCAGAACAGCCGCGACGCGATGCGATCGAACAGGCGCGGCGCGTGATACGCGCTCGCCGACGTGAACTTCGCCGCGCCGCCCACGAACAGCGTGCGGCGCGGATGCGCGGCCGCGAACAGGATCGCGTCGGCCACCAGTTCCGGGTCGTAGATCGGCGGCGGCAGCTTCGCCTCGACGTTCATGTAGTTTTTCGCGTGCATCACGAACATCGTGTCGATCGCGGCCGGCTTGATCAACGTCACGGACACCGGCAGATGGTCACCCTCCATCTCGAGCCGCAGCGAATCCGTAAAGCCCTTCACCGCATGTTTCGACGCCGCATACGCGCTCTGCAACGGCACCGGCGCGTCGGACGCCTCGCTGCCCATGTTGATGATCGCGCCGCCGTGAAAGTCGTTCTTGCGCCGGAAGTGGTCAGCCGCCACGAGCGAGCCGTGCACGACGCCCCAGTAGTTGGTGTCGAACAGCTTGCGCTGGTCGTCGAGCGGCACCGCGGAAGCGGGGCCGAAGATCGATACACCCGCATTGTTGATCCACGTGTCGAAACCGCCGTAGGTCTCGACCGCCTTCGCGGCCGCGCGCTGCAGATCCTCGAGATTGCCGACGTCGCCCGCGACCGCCACCGCGAGATCGCCATGCTGGCGAAGCTCCTCGCACAACGTATTGAGCGCGGCTTCATTCCGCGCGAACAGCACCAGCTTCGCGCCGCGGCGCGCGGCCTTGCGCGCGGTGACGAGACCGATTCCGCTCGTCGCGCCGGTGATCACGATCGTCTGCTCGCCGACCGGTTTGAGCATGCAGTTCATGGCTGGACTCCTTGTGCGGCGCGGCCGCGGTCACTTGGCCCGGATCGTCAACTGATCGCGCACGTCCTGTACGCCGTCGACCTGCTTCACGACGCTGACGGCCTGCGTGCGTTGCGCCTCCTCGGGCACGCTGCCGGTGAGCGTCACGATGCCGCGCCGCGTCTTCACGTGGATGTCGCCGGACGACAGGCCGTTCGTCCCGACCAGCTCGGCCTTCGCCTTGGTCGTGATCGTCGCGTCGCGGATCTTCGTGCCGGTCGTCGAATGCGACGACGACGACGTCGACGCGGCACTGTCGTCGCCGGCGGCGAACGCGTTCGGCGCGATCACCGCGCACGCCGTGGTGGCGGCGATCGCGATCGCCATGCCGGCGCGCATCGCGTTGCGACGACGGAACCTCCGGGAACGGGCTTGCAGTGGAAATGCCTTCATCGTGACCTCCTTTCGTCGAGCCGGGATTGCCGGCAGGTGAACGGGACAGCGCAAGTCGCGTGCCGCGCCGCCGGTGCGGCGCCGTCGCGGGTTCTCCCGATCAGACGCCCTTTCATCCAACCCGTTGTAATTTTTTCGGTATCCCGACGGGGGGTTCCGCGGGCAACGCACCGGGTATGACGCTTGCCGATCCACAGGCAACGGTGGCCCATCCACGCGGCCCCGATACCGGGAGCAACACCATGCAAAGAATCGCGTTGATCAGTGAGCATGCATCGCCGCTGGGGGTGATCGGCGGCGTCGATGCCGGCGGGCAGAACATCTATGTCGCGAACGTCGCGAAGCAACTGGCCGAGCGCGGCCTCGACGTCGACGTCTATACGCGCTGCGACAATCCGCACCTGCCGGAAGTCGTGCCGATCGGCACGCGCATGCGCGTGATCCACGTACCGGCCGGACCACCGACCGACGTGCCCAAGGAGCGGCTGCTGCCGTACATGGTCGCGTTTGCGGACGGCATGGTCGCGCGCATGCGACGCGAAGCCGACCCGGTCGACGTGATGCACGCGAATTTCTTCATGTCGGGCGACGCGGCATTGCGCGTGAAGCGGCAGCTCGGCATCCCGCTCGTCACGACCTTTCATGCACTCGGCCGCGTGCGCCGGCTCCATCAGGGCGACGCCGACGGCTTCCCCGATGCGCGCTTCGCGATCGAGGACACGCTCGCGCGCCGCTCGGACCGCGTGATCGCCGAATGCCCGCAGGATGCGCTCGACCTGACGACGCACTATCGCGCCGACGCCGCGCGCATCGAGATCGTGCCGTGCGGTTTCGACGTGCGGGAACTCAGGCCGACGCCGCGCATCGACGCGCGCGCGCAGCTCGGCTGGCCGCAGGATGCGTTCGTCGTGCTGCAGCTCGGCCGCCTCGTGCCGCGCAAAGGCATCGACACGGTGATCGACGCGCTGGCCCGCATGCCGCGCGACCCGCGACGGCCGACCCACCTTTATATCGTCGGCGGCAGCCAGGCCACGCCCGACCCGGCCCGCGACCCGGAACTCGCCCGCCTCGCCGGGCTGGCGCACGACCTCGGGATCGCCAATCGCGTGACCTTCGTCGGCCGGCGCGACCGCGACACGCTGCACCTGTACTACAGCGCGGCCGACGTGTTCGTCACGACCCCGTGGTACGAGCCGTTCGGCATCACACCGGTCGAGGCCATGGCCTGCGCGACGCCGGTGATCGGCAGCAACGTCGGCGGCATCCGCACGACGGTGGACGATGGCACGACCGGCTATCTCGTCCCCCCGCGCGATCCCGCCGCGCTGGCCGCGCGGCTCGTCCAGCTGCGCGCGCAGCCCGAGCTCTGCGCGGCGCTGGGACGCGCCGGCTACCTGCGCGCGCATCGTTTCTACACATGGAAAGGCGTGGCCGACCGGCTCGTCGACATCTATCGCGACGTCGCCCGCCCACGACGCGCCGGCGCGTCGGCCGGCACCGGTCACCGCACGCCCGTCTCGATCACACAAGGCGCGCTCGCCCATCGCAAGGAGAACGCATGATGAAGGGCCATGATCGCAAACGCGTGCTCGTCGCCGGCGGCGCCGGCTTCCTCGGCTCGCATCTGTGCGAACGCCTCGTGTCGGACGGCCACGACGTGCTGTGCGTCGACAATTTCTACACGGGCGCGAAGGACAACATCGCGCACCTGCTCGACGCGCCGACCTTCGAGCTGATGCGGCACGACGTGACGTTTCCGCTCTACGTCGAAGTCGACGAGATCTACAACCTCGCGTGCCCCGCGTCGCCCGTCCACTACCAGCGCGACCCGGTCCAGACGACCAAGACGAGCGTGCACGGCGCGATCAACCTGCTCGGTCTCGCCAAGCGCGTGAAGGCGCGCATCCTGCAGGCGTCCACGAGCGAGGTGTACGGCGACCCCGACGTCCATCCGCAACACGAGCAATACTGCGGCCGCGTGAACCCGGTCGGCGTGCGCGCCTGCTACGACGAAGGCAAGCGCTGCGCGGAAACGCTGTTCATGGACTATCACCGCCAGTACGGCGTCGACGTGCGGATCGCGCGCATCTTCAACACGTACGGCCCGCGCATGCATCCGGCCGACGGCCGCGTCGTGTCGAACTTCATCACGCAGGCACTTGCCGACGCGCCGTTGACCGTCTACGGCGACGGCAGGCAGACGCGCTCGTTCTGTTACGTGGACGACATGGTCGACGCGCTGATCCGGCTGATGGACGAGCCGGGCGACGCGAGCGAGCCGGTCAATCTCGGCAGCGACGCCGAAATCGCGATGCTCGACATCGCGCGCGAAGTCGTGCGGATCGTCGGCGCGACGGTCGCCATCGAGTTCCGGCCGCTGCCGTCCGACGATCCGCGCCAGCGGCGGCCGAACCTCGATGCCGCGCAGCGGCGCCTCGACTGGCGCGCGACCACGCCGCTCGCCACCGGGCTCGCGCGTACCGTGCGGTACTTCATTCATCGGCAGGCCGCGCTTCATCTGCCCGGCGATCTCGTTCGCAGCACGCAGATCGCGTCGCACCTGCTCGCGCAGGTCGATATGCCGCGCCGCCCGGCACCGGCGCAGTGACGACGCCGGCGCATTCGGCGCGCGACGTCCGTCAGTCGTCGCGCTTCGTCACGTGCATGATCTTGTGCGCCAGTTCGCGCACGTCGACCGGCTTGCAGAGATAGCCGTCGAAGCCGGCCTCGAGGGCTCGGCGCTCGTCCGCCAGCCCCGCGTGCGCGGTGACGGCGAGCACGCGCAGGTTCCGCGTGTCGCCGTTGCCGTGGCCGTCGCCGGCGCCGTGCCGGAGCGCATCGAGCAACCAGAAGCCGTCTCCGTCCGGCATCGCCAGATCGGACAGCACGACGGTAGGCTGCAGGGCGGCGGCCATCGCGAGCGCTTCGCGGCCCGACGACGCGACCGTGACGGCCGCGCCGAACGTCGTCAGCGCGGCCGTCAGGCTCGCGCGCGTCGTCGCATCGTCGTCGACGATCAGGATCCGCTGCATGGCGAGCCCGAGTGACGCGGGACGATCGCCTGCCTGCGCGAACCCCCACGCCATCGCGCCGGCCGGTTGCCAGTCGGCCGGCAACCGCACCGTGAACGTCGAGCCGAGATTGCGGCCCGCGCTTTCGGCCGTCACGGTGCCGCCGTGCAGCTCCGCGATATGCCGCACGATCGACAGCCCCAGGCCGAGCCCGCGTCGCGACGACGCGGGCGATTCGTCCGCGCGACGGAACATGTCGAAAACGTACGGCACGAACTCGGGCGCGACCCCCTGCCCCGTATCGGCCACGGTCAACACCGCGTGCGTGTCGTTGCGCGCGAGCCCGACGTGCACGCTGCCGCCGCCCGGCGTGAACTTGAGCGCGTTCGACACGAGGTTCGACAGCATCTGCCGCAACCGTTCGGCGTCGCCGGACACGACGAACGTGCTGGACCCGCAAGCGAATTCGAGCATGACGCCGGCCGACGACGCGGCCGTCTGGAACGTGCCGACCGAGTCGGAGAACAGCCGCGCGATGTCGACCGGCGCCGCGTCGAGCCGCAGCTTGCCGGTCGCGAGCGACGACGCGTCGAGAATGTCGCCGACCATCCGCGTGAGCGAGCGCGCGCTGCGGTCGATCGCATCGATCGCCTGACGCTGCAGCGCGTGGTCGACCGAATTGCGCAGCACCTCGACCCAACCGTAGATCACGTTCAGCGGCGTGCGCAGTTCGTGCGACACCGTGGCCAGCAACTCGTCCTTCAACCGGTTCGACGTGTCGGCCTGGTCGCGCGCATCGCACGCACCCTGCAGCGACCGCTTCGCGCGCAGATCATGCCGGCGCCGCGCACCGGTCTCGTGCAGCGTCAGGGACAGCGACAGCGTCGCGCGCACGTCGCCGCGCAACCGGCGCGCCGACACGGTCGCGCGAAACCGCCGGCCGTCGCGCCGGACGCACAGCAGTTCGAACGGCCCGACCGCGTCGACCAGGCTATCGAGCGATTCGGCGAACGGGTTGCGCCGCAGCCAGCGCATCGCGACCAGGGTCTCGAGCGAACGGCCGCGTGCGTCGTCTTCGTCGTAGCCGAAAATCCGCTGCGCGGCCGGGTTCCAGCTGATGATACGGCCCTCGCCGTCGACGCCGACGATCGCGTCGGGCGATGCGTCGACGACCGCCTGCTGAAGCCGCGACGCATCGACCCGCGCGCGGTCCGCGCTGGCGTCGCGCACGATCATCACCGCGCCGTCGATGTTGCCGTGCACGTCGCCGAGCGGCGACGCCGCTTCGACGACCGGTACCGGATCGCCGCCCTCCCCCGCCTGCAGCCAGTGCCGGTCGGACGTCGCATGGGCGCCGCCGAGCGCGCGTTCGAGCGGGGTCGTCGGCACGCGGCGGCCCTCGTGGTCGACGATCCGCAGCACGTCGCGCGCGGGCCGCCCCGTCGCGTCTTCCGGCCGGCAGCCGACGAGCTCGGCCGCGGCCGCGTTGAGGTAGGTGAGCCGCCCGTTCGCGTCGGCCGCGATCACACCGTGCGGCAGTGCCTGCAACACGGCTTCGAGCCGCTGCCGCGCGGCCGCCTCGCGCCGGCGCGCATGATCGTTCGTGATCCGCGTATGGCGCAGCATCGCCGCGAGCGCGCACACCAGCACGCCGACCAGCACGAACGTGCCGAGCTGGACGAGCCGGCCCGAGAGCGGCGCCGTATAGGCCGCCGGATCGGACAGGAACAACGTCCACACGAGGATGCCGCTGGCCACGGTCGACACGATGCCGAACAGGAACGACGTCGCCCAGGCCGCGGCCGCGAGCAACGGGTAGAACAGCACGAACGGCAGGTTCACGCCGCCGAAACGGATCGCGAGCGCCTGCAGCACGGTCGCGATCGCGACCAGCATCGTGGCCATGACGTAATTGCCGGCGCGCGGTCGGGCCATTTCAATCATCGGGCACGCTCCTGCGTCGAGCGTCCGGGCGCGTTCGGCAAACGACGGCCGGGCACGATGCCTGCTCGCCCGTGACGCCGCCCGGCTGGCCACCCACCCACGGAGATCACCTCATGACGCATGCGCCGACACGCTGGCTCGTTATCTCGCCGCATCTGGACGACGGCGTCTTCAGTTGCGGGCGCCTGCTCGCGGCAGCACCCGGTTCGATCGTCGTCACCGTGTTCGCCGGCATTCCCCCGCGCGATACGCCGGCACCGCCGTGGGATCGGCGCGCGGGCTTCGATCGCGCCGACGAAGCCATGCACGCGCGCCGCGACGAGGACCGTCGCGCACTCGCCCACCTCGACGCGCGGCCGGTCTGGCTCGACTTTCTCGACGATCAATACGGCATGCCCGCCGCATCGCCCGAGATTGCCGCGCGCGTGGCGACGGAGATCGACGCCCATGCCAGGTTCGGCGTCCTCGCGCCGGCGGGCCTGTTCCACCGCGACCATCTGCAGGTGCAGCAAGCCGCGCTGTCGCTGCTGGATCGCGCACGCGCGTCGCACGACGCGGCGCGCCGGTGGCGCTTCTACGAGGACGTACCGTACCGCCGGATCGCGGGGCTGATGGCCGCTCGGGTGATCGGCTGGCGCGAGCGCGGCTGGATCGCCCATCCGGACGGCGCGCCGGCCGGCGACCACGCGCAAGACATCGCCGCCAAAACCGCCGCGGTCGACACCTACGCGAGTCAGGTTGCGTTGCTCGAGCCTCATATGCGCGCCGACCTCCGTGAACCCGAAACATACTGGCGGCTCGAATGCGACGTCACGTTCGCGTAACACCCGCGCACAACGTTCTGCCGCCGGCCGAACCGCGCGTGACCGCCATCGTGCTGACGTTCAGACGGCCGACCGGTCTCGCGCACACGCTGGCGCGGCTCTCGTCGCTGCCCGACCGGCCCGCCATCGTCGTCGTCGACAATGCGGCGCAAGCCGACACCGCCGCCCTGATCCGCCACCGCTTCCCGCACGTCATACTCGTGCATGCGCCCGCCAATCTCGGCGCGGCCGGCCGCAACCTCGGCGTCGCCGTCGCCCGCACGCGCCACGTCGCGTTCTGCGACGACGACACGTGGTGGGCACCCGGTTCCATCGAGCAAGCGGCGAACCTGCTCGACGCGCATCCGCACGTCGCGGCCGTCACCGCACGCGTGCTCGTCGGCGCCGACCAGCGTGAAGACCCGACGTGCCGCCTGATGGCCGACAGCCCGCTCGATGCGCCCGTGACACTGCCCGGCCGCCCGATCCTCGGCTTGCTGGCCGGCGCGACGGCGTTCCGGCGCGACGCGTTCGTGAAGGCAGGCGGCTACCATCCGCGCTACTTTCTCGGTGGCGAGGAAGCGCTGCTCGCGCTCGACCTGTACCGCGCCGGTGAGTGGCTCGTCTATGCGCCGCGCCTGACGGTCCATCATCACCCGTCGACGCAGCGCGACTCGCTCACGCGCAGCCGCGTCACCGCCCGCAACGCGGTATGGACGGCCTGGCTCAGGTGGCCGGCCCCGGCCGCGCTGCGGCAGACCGTGCGGCTGCTGCCGCGCCTGTGGCGCGAGCGCACGCTGGCGCGCACGTTCGCGGGCCTGGCGTGGATCCTGCGGGAGCGCCGTGCGATCCCGCCGCACGTGGAACGGATGCGCCGCCGGCTCGAGCGCGATGCGCGTCGGGATGCGTGCGACGGAGCATGAGCGCGGCGGCACCATCAGGAATCCGGTTTTCCCGCATCGTCATCCAGTTGCGCGAGCCGGTTGTAGATCGTCTTCAGGCTGACGTCGAGCACCTCGGCCGCCTGCGCCTTCACGCCGCCGCATTGCGCGATCGTGCCGAGGATCAGCTTGCGGTCGACTTCGTCGAGCGGTGTGCCGAACGGCACCGTGACGCGATCTTCATGCGAATCGACCATGCTCGACAATTCGTCCATGATCGGCGGCGGCAGCGTGTCGATCACGTCCGCGTCGCTGAAGATGCTCGCGCGTTGCACGAAGTTGCGCAGCTCGCGCACGTTGCCGGGCCACGCATAAGTCTTCAGCGCGTCGCGCGCGGCCGCCGAGAAACGCAATGTGCGGCCGCTTTCCTCGTTGTAGCGCTGCAGGAACGCCTCGGCGAGCATCGGGATGTCGTCGCCGCGCTCGCGCAGCGACGGCAGCGGAATCGGGAACACGTTGATCCGGTGGAACAGGTCGGGCCGCAGCTTGCCGTCGGCCATCGCGGCTTCCGGATCGCGGTTGGTCGCCGCGACGATGCGCACGTCGACGTCGATCTCGCGCGTCGAGCCGAGCCGCGTGAGGCGCCCCGTTTCGAGCACGCGCAGCAGCTTGACCTGTGACTCGAGCGGCATCTCGGTGATCTCGTCGAGAAACAGCGTGCCGCCGTCCGCGCGTTCGAAAAAGCCCTTGTGCTGGCGCTCCGCGCCCGTGAAGCTGCCGCGGTCGTGGCCGAACATCTCGCTTTCGACCAGGTTCGCGGCGATCGCGCCGCAGTTCACCGCGAGGAACGGGCCGCGCCGGCGCAGGCTCAGGTCGTGCACGGTCTGCGCGGCCAGCTCCTTCCCGGTGCCCGATTCGCCCGTCAGCAGCACCGATGCTTCGGTGCGTGCGACCCGGCCGATCGCGTCGTAGACGGTCTGCATCGCGGGCGAGCTGCCGAGCATGCGGCCGAAGCGCCCGAGGCGCTGCAGTTCCGAGCGCAGCTCGGCAATCTCTTCATGCAGCGCGGTGGTGCGCGGCACGCGCGCGAAGATGCTGTTCAGCCGCTGCATGTTCAGCGGCTTCACCAGGTAGTCGGTCGCGCCACGCCGCAACGCGTCGATCGCGGTTTCGAGGCTCGCGTGGCCGGTGGTCAGCACCATTTCGCAGTGCGCGCGCTTCGGCAACGCATCGAAGAGATCCATCCCGTTGCCGTCCGGCAGCACGAGATCGCACAGCACGAGATCGGGGGTATGCGTCGACACGAGCGTGCGCGCTTCTTCGAGCGTCGCAGCCGTATCGCAGGCCAGTTGCTGAGTGCGTGCGAGCGTCGCAAGCATGGTGCGTGTATCGGCATCGTCTTCGACGATCAGGACGTAGGGCATCGAAGCTCCTCGTGATGCGGCCCGACACATGCATGGCCGGAACCGCGACGGACGCGCAGCGCAATGTACTCGCCTCGTTTCGTGGCGGCACGCGCCGCGCTGCGCATGATCGGATGGACAAGCGTTCCTGCCCGGGATGCAACGCTTAGCAGTATAGAAGAATGGTGTTGCTCATTTCCCGTCGATCGAATAAATCTATCCGGCCGCGCGGCCCGCATTGCCAGATTCAATGTCTCACCGTCGGTATAAAAGGTATTCTCGATACCGAAAACGTGACGCATGCCACGTCATTTTTTCACCTGGTCTCGACGCATCCGGTCAAATCTTCCCGTTCGATAACACACCATGTCGAAATCAGTCGATGACGGCGCGCGGCTCTTCGGCCGCTCGCGTACGATCCAGACCCTGTTGTTGAAGGTGTCGCGCGTGGCCGCGACGCGCGTCGGCGTGCTGATCGTCGGCGAAAGCGGCGCGGGCAAGGACATCGTCGCACGGCTCCTGCACGACATGAGCCCACGCCGCCGCGGGCCGTTCGTTCCCGTCAATTGCGGCGCGATTCCTCACGACATTGCGGAATCGCATCTGTTCGGTCACGAGAAAGGCAGTTTCACCGGCGCGGTTGCCCAGCATGTCGGCATGTTCGAGGCCGCGCGCGGCGGCACGCTGTTTCTCGACGAGATCGCCGAGATGCCGGCCGAGCTGCAGGTCAAGCTGCTGCGCACGCTCGAGTCGAACACGATCGTGCGGGTCGGCGGCCACGAGTCGATCCCGCTCGACGTGCGTATCGTCGCCGCGACCCATCACGACCCGGTCGAGGCCGTGCGTAGCGGCCGGTTGCGCGAAGACCTGTTCTACCGGATCGCGACGGTCGCGCTGCACGTGCCCGCGCTCCGGCAGCGCGAGGACGACGTCGACGATATCGCGCTGCAGATCGTCGAACGGCTGAATGCGCGGCACCGCACGAGAAAACGGCTGTCCACGCAGGCGATGAAGGCACTGCGCGCCTATACGTGGCCCGGCAACGTGCGTGAGCTGCGCAATACGCTCGAGCGCGCGTTCATCCTCGCCGACGAGCAGATCGAACTGCAGTTGCCGCGCCGTGCGCCACCGCGCGACGAATATCGTCACAACGCGATCACGCTGCACATCGGCACGACGCTCGCGCACACGCAGCAGCGCTTCATCGTCGCATCGCTGCGGCATTTCAACGGCGACAAGCCGCGCACCGCAAAAGCGCTCGGTATCAGCCTGAAGACGCTCTACAACCGGCTCGCGCTGCTGCCCGAGCACGAACGGGATGCGTTTCGCGGAACCGGCTCGTCGAACGTGCCGAACGTGCCGAACCCACCCGACGCACCGGCTCCCTGAGCCCGCGCGCCACGCGTGCGACTCACGTCGCGACGTCGTGCAACGCGGCGTCCCAGTCGCGCACGAACCGCTCGATGCCGAAGCGCTCGCACGCGTCGCGCCGCGCGGCGGCGCCCCACTCGCGTGCGAGCTCGGGATCGCGGATCAGCATGCGCATCGCATCGACCAGCACGGCCGGCCGCGTATCGGCCATGCCGTTGCGGCCGCTCCGGACGAGCAGCGCCATCTCGGTCGTCGCGAGCGCGACGATCGGCATCCCGATCATCATCGCCTCGATCACCGCGAGCCCGAGGCTCGTATAGCGGATCGGATTGAAGAAGAACCGGTAGTGCGACAGGAAGTGCGGCAGTGCCGGGTTCGGCACCTCGCCGATGCCGCCCAGCTCGGTCGAGCCCATCCCGACCAGTTCGAGCGGCACGCTGTGACGCACCGCCTCGAACAGGTCGGCGCCCAGGCGACGGCCCCGGCGCGCCAGGTTGTTCACGACCGTCACGCCTTTCGGCAACGTCCCGCGATATTCGACGTTGTCGGGCATCAGCACGCCATGCTCGATCACACGCGTCGGCGTCACGCCGTTGTCCCACATCAACGCGTTGAACGGCGTCACGTGCACCAGCAGGACGTTCGGATCCTGCACCGGATGCAGCGTATCGGTCGGATGCTCGCGCGGCGGATCGTGCTCGACGAACAGGGTCGGCAACGCACGCTGGTCATCGCTCAGCAGCAGCATGCGGTCGTGCTCGTAATGGCGCTGATGCTGGTACAGCACGCAGTCGAATGCGGTGTCGCGCACGCACTCCGCCGGCACCTCGTGCACGTTGTCGCCCCAAGGCAGGTGCCCGACGCGGCCAGCATAGCCGGGCGGATGGTGCGGCTTCGTCACGATGAAAAAATCGTGCGGCGCCTGCGACAGGTAATACAGGTAGTTGCCATGCACGTGCCAGGTCAGCACGCGCAGCCGCTTACGTGACATGACGTCTCTCCTCCGCAAGCAGTTCGCCTGCCCGCTCGATCACGTCGCCGACGCCGATCGCCATCGCGCATTCGTGCCCGTACGGGCACGTGTCGAACATGCACGGCCGGCACGCCGGATAGTTCGCGAGCACGCGATGGCGCGCGCCGTCGAGCGGCGCCCAGCGGGCCGTGTCGCTGCCGCACGCGACGACCACGCTCGGCGTGCCGAGCGCCGCCGCGACGTGCGACACGCCCGTGTCGTTGCACAGCAGCAGCCGTGCGCGTCCGATCAGCGCGGCAAGCGCGCCGAGCGGCGTACGGCCGCACAGGTTCACGCAGGGCCGCGCGAGATGCTCGGCGAACGCATCGGCCAGCGCCAGTTCCGCGCGCGTGCCGGTCAACACGATCTGCCAGCCGTCGTCGGCGAGCTGTCGTGCGGCGAGCGCGAAGCGCTCGACCGGCCAGCGTCGCGACGCCATCCGCGCACCGGGATGCACGATCACGTAGCGCTCCGGATCGAGCGCATGCTCGTCGCACAGCACGTGCCACAGCGCATGATCCAGGCCGCCGAGCGGAAATTCGAGGTAGTCGCCGCACTCTGCATAGCCGAGCGCGCGCATCAGCGCCAGGTAACGCGTGACTTCAGGCTCGTCGTCCCGCCATGCGAGCGTGTGGTCGAGCCGGGTCGCGCCACCGTCGGCCGGCACGAAACCGGCCGTGCGCGTTGCCCCGAGCGACGCGACGATCGCGTTGGTGCACGTGCCGCTGCCGTGCAGCTGGATTGCAAGGTCGAAATCCCTCGCACGGCACTCGGCGACGAACGCTTCACGGGCGGCTGCGTCGGGCACCGGTTGTTCGCCGAGTCCCGGCGCACCGGGAAACGCGATGAAACCGTCGATGTAGCCCGAGA
Organism: Burkholderia sp. SRS-25; assembly: GCF_004343765.1. Classification (NCBI taxonomy): domain Bacteria; kingdom Pseudomonadati; phylum Pseudomonadota; class Betaproteobacteria; order Burkholderiales; family Burkholderiaceae; genus Burkholderia; species Burkholderia sp. SRS-25. The sequence continues at coordinate 108,302 of NZ_PTXM01000009.1, read as the reverse complement.
AGCGCGAAGCAAACTCACGCGCCCACGGCAGCCCGATCAGCGTGATCCGCGCGTCGGGTTCGCCGCGCCGCAGCGCGCGCAACGCGGGCACCGCGCACAGCATGTCGCCGAGCTGCAGCGCACGGAACACCGCGATGCGCGCCGGGCGCGGCACGCGCTCGAAATCGGCAGGTTCGGTCGTCATAGGAACAGGACCCGGAAATGAAGCGCGCCGCGCATGCGCCAGTACAGCGACACGGGCGGAATCGCGATGGACGTGACGATCATCTCGGCAACGTGCGACGGCGTGAGTTGCGTGCCGCGCAAGCGCTTCACGCAGAACGCGGCGGTAATCACGGCCCAGGCCGCCGCGCATGCCGTGCCCGGCGCCGGCCACCCGGCCGCGAAGCACGCGATCGCGCCGAGCGCGGCGAGCACCACCGCGTAGTAGTGCCACGGCGGCGCCGGCCGGATATGGCGGCGGTAGGTCGCGCGGTGCTTCTTGTACAGCAGCGCGTCGAAGTAGACCTTCGACTGCTGGCCGATGCTCGCGCCCCAGCGCGCGGGGCGTACCGGATGCACGATGCACGCCACGTCGGCGTCGACGATCGGCCCGGCGTGTTCGCGCAGCGCGAACATCAGGTCCGCGTCCTCGCGCCATGCGCGCGTGAAGCGTTCGTCGAAGCCGCCGACACGTTCGAGCGCCGCGCGCCGCACGAAGCAGTTCGCGGTCGCGAATTCCGCATGCGCGAGGCCGGCCGCATCGCGTTCGTAATCGGTCGGGTGCGGCCGCAACGGCACGTCGATGCGGCCCGCTGCGGCGGACGCGGACGGTTCGGCCAGCAACGCGGCCGTGCCGTGGCGCAGCCACGCCGGATCGGGAATCGTGTCGTCGTCGGTGAACGCGATCAGCGCGCCGCACGCGCTGCGCCAGCCGACGTTGCGCGCACCGGCCGGCCCCTGCGTGGCGGGCGCGGTCATGTAGCGGATCGCCGGCACGTCGGTCACGCGCGCACGGCACCGCTCGACGACGGGCCGCGCGCTGCCGGCGGAATCGTCGTCGACCACGACGATCTCGTAGGCGGTGGCGTCGAACACCTGCGCGCACAGCGCGTCGAGGCAGCGCTCGAGCAGGTCGGGCCGCCGGTAGGTCGGCACGACGACCGACACGACCGGCGGCCGTTGCGTGTCGCGCGCGTTCATCTCGGTTTCTCCAGCAGGAACGAGCCGATCACGAGCGCGTCGAGCGGCGAGGTCCAGAAGCATTCGAGCGCGTCGCGCGGCGTGCAGACGATCGGTTCGCCGCGGGTATTGAACGACGTGTTGACGAGCACCGGTACGCCGGTGAGCGCGTCGAACTCCGTCAGCAACGCGTGCAGCAGCGGATGCTGTGCTTCGTCGACGGTCTGCACGCGCGCGGTGCCGTCGATATGGCGCACGGCCGGAATCGTCGCTTCGGCGCCGGGCGCGACGTCGTACACGAACAGCATGAACGGCGCGCGCAGCGGCGTGCGCCGTCCGCCGCGGAACCAGTGATGCGCCTTGCTTTCGAGCACGACCGGCGCGACCGGGCGAAAGTCCTCGCGATCCTTGATCTTGTTGAGCTTGCGCTGCATGTCCGGGTCGGTCGGCGACGCGAGGATCGAGCGTGCGCCGAGCGCGCGCGGGCCGAACTCCATGCGCCCCTGGAACCAGCCGATCACTCGGTTCGCCGCGAGCAGCGCGGCCGTTTGCGCGGCGACGTCGGCCAGCCGCCGGTACGGCAGCTGGGCGTCCTTCAGGAACGCCTCGATCGCGTCGTCGCCGTATGACGGCCCGAGATACGCATGGTCCATCCGCCATGCGCCGCGCTCGCCGCGCATCCGGAAGTCGGTCCACAGCGCCGCGCCGAGCGCGGTGCCGGCGTCGCCGGCGGCGGGCTGCACCCACACGTCGTCGAACGGGCCGCGATCGCGGATCTTCGCGTTCATCACGCAGTTCAGCGCGACGCCGCCCGCCATCGCGAGCTGCCGCTCGCCGGTCGCGGCGGCCAGCCAGTCGACTGCCTGCAACGTCGTTTCCTCCAGAACGAGCTGCAACGCATGCGCGATGTCGCAGTGATGCGGCTCGATCGGGCCGCCGCGTTCGCGCGGCGGGCCGAACAGCGCGACGAGGTCGCCGTCGAGGATCGCGTAGCGCCCGTCGCCGTCGTAGCGCACCAGATCGCGCATCGCGTCGGCGAACACCGGCTTGCCGTACGACGCGAGCGCCATCACCTTGTACTCGTCGGACGAGTTCAGGAAGCCGAGGTAGCGCGTCACGCGTTCGTACAGCAACCCGAGCGAATGCGGCAGGTTCACCTGGCCGAGCCGCCGGTACGTGCGGCCGTCGAACGCGCCGTAGCTGGTCGTCGCACGCTCGCCGCGCCCGTCCATCGTCATCACCGCGCAGCGCTCGAAAGGCGCCGCCAGAAATGCGCTCGCCTCGTGCGCCAGATGATGCTCGACGAAATGCCAGCGGAACGGCCCGTCGTACGTGACGCCGCGAAAACGCCGCTGCAGATGATGCGGCACACCGCCCGCAAGCTGGCGCGGCGCGTTCACGATCGACGACAGGAACAGCGGATGCCATGGCGACGCGCCGCCGTTGCGCGGCGCGTGGGCCGACGGCGCAAGCGGCAAGGTCAGCGACGGCTCGGCCGCTTCGCGGTCGAGCTCGAACCACGGATCGTATGAGTACGCGACGTGGTCGACGTCCGCGAGCACGATGCCGGCCTCCGCGAGACAGTAGTCGATCGCATGGTAGGGCAGCTCCCAGGTCGAGAACGGTACCGGGCGCTTCGCGTGCTTCACGTGCGTGAAGCGTTCGTCCTCGGCGGCCGCGATCACGACGCCGTCGCGCACGAGGCACGCGGCACTGTCGTGAAAGGCGGCGTTGATGCCGAGCGTATGGATCGGTTCGGGCATGCGTCAGCTCCTCGTGATGGCGGGCGCGAACGGAATCACGTTCGATGGGCTCGCGTCGACCAGTCCGTCGCCCTGCATGGCGGCCCGCACCGCTACCCGCCGCGCATGGCGCATGCGGCCGCGCAGCAGCGCGTGCACGGCTGCGACGGCATCGTCGACGCTCACCGCGCGCAGGCACGGATGGCCGGGTTGATCGCACACGCTGCGGTAGCAGTTGCGGCATGGCACGTCGACGTTCAGCACCCGGTGCGGCACCCGCCAGGGCGTGTGCTGCGGATTGGTCAGCGCATAGAGATCGACCACCGGCGTGCCGAGCGCGGCCGCGAGATGCACCGGGCCGGAATTGTTCGACAGCAGCAGGTCGGCCGTCTCGATCAGCGCGCCGAGTTCGCCGAGCGACAGCATGCCTGCCAACGGCACCGCGCGCGGGCCCGCGCGGGCGCATACCGTGTCGACCAGCGCGCGCTCGCTCTCGCTACCCGTCACCGCGATGCCATCGAACAGCGGCGCGACGCTCGCGGCCACCTCGCCGAAGCGCTCGGCCGGCCAGCGGCGCGACGCCGCGCTCGCGCCCGGATGAACGACGAGCCAGCGCGCCGATGGCGCGCCCGGCCGACGCAGGCCGCCGATGCGCTGCAACGTGGCCCCCAACCGCGCACTGACCGCATGCCGCGCCGCATCGCCCGGCTCGAACGCCATCCGCCAGTTCGACGTCGTGGCGCCGATCGCACGCACGAGCGCAAGTTGCCGCGCCACTTCGTGCCGCACGTGCGATTCCGGTTCGCTTTCCGGCACGCGGTCGGTGAGGAGTTCATACGGCTTCTCGCGGCAATGCGCGAGCCGCAGCGGAATGCCCGCCAGCCAGCACATCATGGCGGCGGGCAGCGGGTTCTGGCTATAGACGGTGAAGATCACGGCCGCGTCGAAACGGCCGGCCAGCAGCCGATCGATCATGTCGAGATCGGCTACCGGATCGCCGCGCACGTCGGGGTGCTTGACCCACGGCGCATCGTAGGTCCATACGTCGTCGACCATCGGCAGGTGCGCCGCCAGCGCGGCGCCCGTGCGCGACGTCAGCAGCGTGAGCCGGCGACCCTCGCCGCTTTCCTTCAGCGCGCGCAACGCGGGCGTCGTCATCAGCACGTCGCCGACGCTGTCGAGCCGCACGCACAGGATGCGTCGCGCGCGACGCCACGCGGTGTTCATCGCCGCACCCACGTGCCGTGCCGCCGCACGGCTTCGCGCACGACGATGTCCGCGGCGAGGTCGACGCGATCGACGACATGGTGCGGCGTGCGCGCGGCGTCGGTGCGCCATTCGGTCTCGTGCCCGCAGTCGACGAGGATCGTGCGGCAATGCGCGGCGCGCCCGGCCGCGACGTCGTCGAGGATGTCGCCGATCATCCAGCTCCATTCGGGCACGGCGCCCAGCATGGCCAGCGCACGACGCAACATGCCGGGGCGCGGCTTGCGGCAGACGCAGTCAACCGTATAAGCCGGCACGCTGCCCCGCGGATGATGCGGGCAGTAAAAAAAATCCGCCAGCGTCGCGCCGTTCGCTTCGAACAGTTCGGCGAGACGCCGGCGGACCGCGCCAAGCTCGTTTTCGGTAAAGCGGCCGAGCGCGACGCCCGGCTGGTTCGAAACGACCACGATCGGCATGCCGGTGGCACCGAGCGTGCGCAGTGCGCGCGCCGCGCCCGGCGCAAGCCGCATCCGCGCCGGATCGACGTTGTAGGGCACGTCGTCGAGCAACGTGCCGTCCTTGTCGATCAGCACGGCTCCCGGCAGCCGCCGTTCGCGCTTCACGGCCATGACGTCTCCTTCATCGGCAGCACCATCACTTCCGGCACCACGGTGCCCGGGGGCTGCGTCAGCACGAAGCGCACGGCGGCCGCGACGTTCTCGGCCGGCTGCAGCGTGTCCGCGTCGATGTCCGGGAAGCGGTCGAGCAGGAACGGCGTGCGCATCCCGCCCGCGACGATCGCCGACACGCTCACGCCGGCCGGCCGCAGTTCGGCATGCAGCGCATGCGACAGGCCGAGCAGCCCCCACTTCGTCGCGTGATAGGCGGACGCATTCGGCCATGCGCGCTTCGACGCGGTCGACGCGATGTTGACGATATGCCCGGTGCCGCGCGCCTTCATCATCGGCACGGCGGCGTGGCACATCAGGTAGGGGCCGAGCAGGTTCGTCATCAGCACCTGCCGCCACGCGTCGACGCTCACGTCGTCGATCGGCGCGGTCACGTCGATCGCCGCGTTGTTGACGATCACGTCGAGGTCGCCGAGCGCTTCCCGTGCGTCGTGCACGACCTGCAGCACGGACGCCTCGTCGCGCACGTCGAGCGGCCGGCCGACCGCCTGCCCGCCGTGCCGTTCGAGCCGCTGCGCGACGGCGGCCGCACGGTCGCCGTCGAGATCGGCGACGATCACGTGCGCACCGTGCCGCGCAAGGTCTTCGCAAATGGCTTCCCCGAGCCCACGGCCGCCGCCGGTCACCAGCGCAACGCGGCCGGCGAGCGGCGCTCCGGCGGAATCGTGTTTGACGTCGTTCACCTGCACCTCCTTGCGAACGTCCGGACGCATCCGGACTGGCTGTGACGCTTGTCGCGACAAGCGTCGATGCAGGAGATACAGCGAGAACCGTGCCGGCTTGCCTGCGCCCGTGCCGCCTCGCGCGCCGGCACGCGCGCGCCGGCTTTTTTATAAGCTGCTGTAAAAACCGCCCAGGGCGGCCGCGCTCAGATCGCCAGCGCGTCCGGCGTCGCCTGCGCGCGGCGCTTCGCGAGCGCACGCAGGCAATGCGCGATACAGCCCGCGAATGCCTCGTCGAACCACGGTTGCGCGCCCGACACGCCGACCACGATCCCGCCGAGCGCGACCCCGCCCCACAGGTTCGTGTCGCCCGCGCGCAGCCGGTACGGCTCCAGCGCCTGCACGACGTGGCCGTCTCGGCCCGTTTCCCACGACAGCCGCGCCTTCGCGCGCGCATAGGCACGATAGTCGGCGTCCCAGTCCTTCGGGTCGGGCAACGAGAACTCGTACAGGATCGCGTCGTCGAACGCCGCGTCGTGAGGCCCGAGCGCGGGATCCATGATCACGATGTGCAGGCAGCCGCTGTCGCCGACGAAGTCGCTCTGCAGCGCGGCCGACAGGCTCGGCAGGAGCAGTTCGACCGCGGCGACGGCGACGGCGCGGTCCACGAACGCGCTGCCGCCGCGGCGGCCGGTCAGCGCTTCGGATGTCGGGTTCGGCATGGGTTTCTCCAGAGGAAAGCGCACGTCGCGCAACGCCGCGATCAGGTCGGCCATTGCCGCGGGCTGGATCAGGCAAGCATGGAGGCCGGCCGCGACGGCACATGCGGTCGACTCGGCCTCCACCGCGTTCACGCGCCGCCGGTCACGCATCCGCCGGCGCGTGAACACGGCCGTGCATGACGCATCGATAGCGAACGTGACGAAGCCGCCGGCGTACTTGCCGATGACGATGACGAGCACCGCCCGCGCGGCGTATCGTCGGTCCCCATCGTCATACGCGCGGGAGGCGGTTCAGCGCGCACCGTTTCGTGCACGGCCGCTCAGTGGTGCGGTTTGCGCTCGCGGTCGTGACCGACGGTGCCCGGCTCGGGATCGAGCACGGCCGGCTGCGTCGGCGTTACGGTCCGCTGGTCGGGATGCAGCACCATGCCCGGCTCGTGCTCGCCCTCACGGCGAACCCGCACGCGGTTCTCGACGTCGCGCACGCACATGCAGCCGTCGGCCAGATCCTCGATGCCGTGCTTCATCCATCGCGCCGGCACCGTGCCGTCCAGTTCGACGCGGCCGTCCTGCACCTGCACCGTGACGTCGCTCACGTCGATGTCGAATGCATGCGCGAGCCGCTCGCAAACATCTTCGCGGATCCGTTCGTCCGATCGCGTATAGCCTTTCGGCCCGCGACGATTGCGCAGCGCGTCGCGTTCGGCATCGCTGCCGAACCGCGACGGGTCAGGGGCATCGCCGCCGTAGCGTGGATAGTCGCGCGAATCACCCCGGGCGCGGCCGCTGTCGTACCCGCCCATCCGGTGCTGCCCGCGAAATTCCGGGGGAACGCCGCGGTACTGGCTTTCCCCGTACGGGCTTTCCCGCCAGTCGCGGCCCTGCGCGCGGCGGTCGCGTTCGCCGTAGCCGGGTTCGGGCTCGCGCGCCGGCTCGCGCTGGAAGTCGCCCTGCCAGCCCGCATCGGCCCCGCCGCGCCGCTGGCCGACCGGCCGGGCCGCGCGTTCGGTCCATTCGCTGCCCCAGTCTTCCGGACCGACGTCCTCGCTCGCGAAGCGCCGGTACGCCGACTCGTCACCCGCTTCGGGCCATCGCGCCGGATCGTCGGGGATGCCGCGCTCGCCGGCGCCTCGGTATGCGCGTTCGTTGCGCTCCTGCCAGTCGGGCGGGCCACCGCGTTCGCCGTGCCGTCCGGGATATCGTCGTTGCATCGTGTCCCTCCTTGATCGCGCCTGCGCCGCGCACGGCCCCATGCCGTGTCACGGCGCGCGTCGGTCAGGTCGAATGCAAGTCGCGTGCCGATGTCGTGGCCGATGGATGACGAACGCACATCGCGACGTCGATCCGCTGCCGGACGCGAGATTCTGCAATGCGATTGCAGTTTTTGCGTGCCGGGCGTCACGGCGTGCCGTCATCGCCCGCTTCGTCCCGGTCATTCGATTCCGTCGTGCGACCGGGCTCGCTCAGGCGCTCGGTGCGGTCCGGCTTGATGTCCATGCCTTCGTCGAGCGTCGAATCGCCGTCCGCCGACGCGCGCTCACCGGTGCCCGCACGGTCCGTATCGCTGTCGAGCGATGCATCGCCGCGTTCGAGCGCGTGATCGTCGAGCGGCGAATCGACGTCGAACGGGTAACGCCGCGCGCCCGCCGTGTCGCTGCCGCTGTCGGACGAGTCGCTCGGCCCCAGTGCGCGGCCGTCGCGGCCGCGGCTGGCATTGTCGTCGTCCGGGCCGGACGGTTCGTTGTCGGGGTTCAGCGTGCTGTTCATGTCGTTCTCCTTGCGAGGCTCGCGGCCGCGTGCAGCCGGGCAGCCGCGGCACGGCTTGCGAACCGGAAGCGCGCGCAATCGGCATGCCGCACCGCGCACCGGCATCGCCGGAACCGATTGCGCGCGGCCCGCACGACGATCGGCACAGCCGATGCGCACCCATTGATCAGCCGAATTGAGTTCCCTTATGCTTTCGGGGTGCCAATCCGATTCGTACTGCCGCCGCCGGCCCGCTCGACGGCGGCTGGGTGGCGCTTGCCGGCCCATCTTCGCCAAGCTGCTCCGATGATGAAAGACGACATCGATCCTCGCTCGCTTCCCCCGCCGCTCGGGCAATCCGACGCGCGCGACCTGTTGCACCGCTTCGCCGAATTCCGGTTCCAGACGGTAGTCGAGTCGATCACCGACTACGCGGTGTTCATGCTCGATCCGCACGGCAACGTCGCGACCTGGAACGCCGGGGCCGCGCGCATCAAGGGCTATCGCGCCGCGGAGATCGTCGGCCACCACTTCTCGCGCTTCTATCCGCCCGACGCGATCGCGGCCGGCCGGCCGTCGCTCGGGCTCGCCGAAGCGGCCGCCAACGGCCACTTCGAGGACGAAGGCTGGCGCGTGCGCAAGGACGGCTCGCAATTCTGGGCGACCGTCACGATCGCGCCCGTGCACGATCACTCGAACCAGCTATGCGGCTTCATCAAGATCACCCGCGACATGACCGAGCGCAAGCGGCTCGAGGAGCTCGAAGCGTCGACGCACCGGCTCAGCGTGTTCATCGCGATGCTCGCGCACGAGCTGCGCAACCATCTCGCGCCCTTGCGCCATTCGGTCGGCGTACTGCAGAGCCTGGCCAACCCGGCACCCGCGCTCGCGCAGTGCCGCGACGCCGTGCATCGTCAGGTCACGCAACTGACGCGGCTCGTCGACGACCTGCTCGACGTCGGGCGCATCACCGCCGGCAAGCTCGAGCTGGACGATCGCCCCATCACCGTGCGCGACATCGTGTGCCGCGGCGTCGAAAGCATCCAGCCGAAGCTGGCCGCGCGCGGGCAGCACATCCACGTCGATCTGCCCTCCGATGCCGTGCCGCTGCACGGCGACGATGCGCGGCTCGTCCAGGTGCTGCACAACCTGCTCGACAATGCGTCGAAGTTCTCGCCGCTCGGCGGCCGCATCGACGTCGGCGCCCGGATCGAGGGGCCGGTCGTCGCGATCCGCGTGACCGATCGTGGCGTCGGCATCGCGCGCGACGCGCTCGAAACCATCTTCGACCTGTTCGAGCAGGAAAGCGGGGCGGGCCGGCGGCCGACCGACGGCTTCGGGCTGGGTCTCGCGATCTGCCGGACGTTCGTCGAGCTGCACGGCGGGCGCATCTCGGCAGAAAGCGACGGCCCCGGCCACGGTGCGACGTTTACGGTGCGGTTGCCGATCGACCGCGTGGCGCGCGCGACACGCGGCGATGTGCGCGGGCCTGTCAAGCCCGTGCGGGCGGGCACTACGCCGCTCCGTATCCTCATCGTCGACGACAATCGCGATTCGGCCGACACGCTCGCCGTGCTGCTGCAAGTGAAAGGACACGCGCCGCGCGTCGCCTACAACGCGCGCGACGCACTGGCGCTCGCCCGCGACTACGCCCCGCAGCTGATGATCCTCGACCTCACGATGCCCGACGTCGACGGCTTCACGCTGCTGCACGAACTGCGCGCGATCGACGCACTGCGCGATGCGACCTGCGTTGCGCTGTCGGGACACGCCAGCGCGGCGGACCTCGAGCGCACCGAACGCGCAGGCTTCGACGAGCACCTCGTGAAGCCCGTCGAAATAACCGTGCTCGACGCGCTGCTGCAGCGCGTCGCGCGCGGCGTTCGCGACACCCCGTGACCGCCGTGCTCAAGCCACCGCGCGACACATCGCCGCGCATGCTTCACACGCGAGCGCGCAACGGCGGCAATGATCGTGCGCATGCCGCAGGCATTCGGCCGCACACAGATCGCATGCGTGTGCGCACAGCGCGCAGACACCGGGTGTGAGCACGCTGCGGCGCGCCATCGCACCCGACGCGAAGCGGCACAGCTGCGCGCATTCGATGTCGAGCGCTATGCAGTCGGCCAGCGCCTGCGTGTCGCGTTCGGCGAGGCATGCGGCCGCACACGTATCGCATGCGTGTGCGCACGCGTCGCAAGCGGCCATGCAGTTGTCGTACAGATCGTTCATTGCAGTCCTCACTGTTTCGGTTGGCATCGTCATGGCGTCAGCTTCACCTTCATCCAGCCCGGCTCGCGCGTGTCGAACGCGCGATACGCATCGATCGCATTCGTCAGCGGCTCGCAGCGCGTGAGCACCGACAGCGGGTCGAATGCGCCGCTGCGCACGAGCTCGACGAGCGGCGGCGTCACCGTTCGGTGATTGCAGTTGCCCATCTTGATCGTCAGGTTGCGGTTCATCGCATCGCCGATCGGAAACACGCGCGACGCCGGCGGATACACGCCGATCACCGCGACCGTGCCGGCTTTCGCGACCGCGCGCACCGCCCATTGCAGCACCTGCGACGGCCCGTCGCCCGGCACCCAGTTGCGGCCGTCCGGCTTGCGGTGCGGCGCGATCGCATCGACTTCCGCATCGAATGCATGCGCCGCGTCGCGATCGGCCGCGGCCGGCCCGTGCGTCGCGCGCATCGCGTCGACGCCCACCGCGTCGATCACGCGATCGACGCCGATCCCGCCCGTCAGCCGCAGCACCGTCTCGACCGGATCGTCCTCCGCAAAATCGACGATCTCCGCGCCTTGCGCGCACGCCATCTCGAGACGCGACGCAACGCGGTCGACCGCGATCACGCGCCCGGCGCCCATCAGCTTCGCGCTCGCGATCGCGAATTGGCCGACCGGCCCCGCGCCGAACACGGCGACCGTATCGCCCGCGCGCACTTCCGCGAGTTGCGCGCCGAAATAGCCGGTCGGAAAGATGTCCGACATCAGGATCGCGCGATCGTCGTCGATGGCATCCGGCAGCCGGATCAGGCTCGCGTGCGCAAGCGGCGTGCGCGCGTATTCGGCCTGCAGCCCGTCGAACGCGCCGCTGTCGGCCGGGCCGCCGAAGAATGCGGTGCCCGCACGCGGGCCGCCCGGGTTCGCGACATCGCATTGCGCCGTGTAGCCCGCGCGGCAGTACGCGCAACTGCCGCATGCGATCGTCGATGGAATCAGCACACGATCGCCGCGCCGCAGGTTGCGCACGTCGCGCCCGACCGTCTCGACGATGCCGACGCCCTCATGGCCGAGGATCGTGCCCGGCTTCATCCCGCCGAGGGTGCCGCGCACCATGTGCAGGTCGGTGCCGCAGATCGCGCTGGCCGTCAGGCGCACGATCGCGTCGGTCGCGTCGGTGATTTCGGGATCGGGCACCGTGTCGATGCGAATGTCGCCGATACCGTGAAATACGACTGCTTTCATGTCAGGCCCTCCTTGTTCGAACGTTCTCGGAACTACCGAGAAAGCGATCGAGCAAGGAATGAGCCCTGATGCGCATCACCTGAATGCGCTCCGCTGTGCGGCTGCGCCCGGCCACCCCGACGAGCTCGGCCGGCACCGCTGTATCGGCTGGCGCCTGTCGCCGGCGCTGACGCCTTACCGCTGGGAATTCGCGGAAAACGGCCGCCGTTCAGCTGTTGGCAGACTGGCCCGTCGCAGCGTCATCTCGCTTCACTGCCACGCACTTGATCTCGACCAGCAAGCCGGGATGCGCGAGCTCGGTCACGCCTATCGAAGTCCACGCGCATGTGCCGCGTGGAAAGACCCGATTCTTCACCTCGCGAAATACGGGCATATGCGTGCCCATCTGCACGTGGTATGTCGTCATGTCGACAACATCTTCAAAAGTGCACCCAGCCGCTGCCAGAACCACGCGCAAATTTTCCCAGCACGCCAGGAATTGCGCTTCGGGATCGGCGATGACTTCGAGGTCAACGGTACGCCCGACCTGTCCGGCACAAAAAACAATGGACCCAGCCTTCACGGCCGGTACGTAACCGGCGCGCTCCACGATACGTTGCATCGTCGGCGGGATGATCAATTCACGGACGGTCATGTGTGTTACCCATTAAGGATTGAAGCGCTCATTCACCGCGGCCCGGATGATGACCGTATCTGGCCGGGAGCACCCACGAAATTCAATTCAGCGAGCGGCAATCGGTGATTCGGTCAGCATCGTATCGGCGATATCGAGCATCGCGCGCAAGCGATCCATATGCCGAAGGTCATGGTGGTAACCCACCCAAATGTCTCGGGAGGGAGGCGGTTCCGGCGTTTCGATGCGCTGCACTGCCGGTATCGCGTCGCCCAGCGGTCGCGGCAGCACCGCCACGCCCATGCCTGCCGCGCACATCCGGCCCTGAACGGCTCGGCTCGTGCTGGTGAACACGCGCCGCGACCGCGGGAACCTGTCGAGCAGCCAGGCGACGTCGGGGAAGTGGGACTGCGCCGTATTCATCACGATCAATCCCACCGAAGCAGGATCGCGCCGCAACGCACGCGCGGTTTCCGCCGTGCCGTAAAGACCGTACGGAACGCGCATCATGCGGCGCTGGACAATGTCCGGTTCGGTGAAAGGAACGATCCGGAAGGCCAGGTCGGCCTCGCGACGCGACAGGCTCAGCAATCGGTAGCTCGCGATCACTTCCGGCACCACGGCCGGATGACGGCGCACCAGTTCCGCCAGAACGGGCGCGAGAACGTAGCCGGCGAACCACTCCGCGCACGATATCCGCAAGATGCCTTCGAGGCGATCGTGATTACCGGCCAGACGCCGCTCCATGGCCAGCGCGGCGTTTTCCATGGCTTCTGCGAGGCTCAGCACGGTGTCGCCTGCGTCGGTGAGCACCAGCCCATCCGCGGTCCTGCGGAACAGCGCCTGCCCGGATTCATCCTCCAGCGCCTTGATCCGGCGGCCGATCGTCGGATGGCTCACGCCCAGGCTTCGGGCTGCCGCACCGAAAGATCCGCCCCGCTTGACCGCCAGAAAGACCCGGACATCACTCCATTCCATGCGATGACACCTCGTTCAAAAATGTACATTGAATATACAAGAACGGCCATTCACAAACAATTGTGTGGGCCTCACGATGGTGGCCTTCATCTACCGAACCGCCCCGCTCGGGGCCAACCTCTGCGGGAGTGTGAAGACATGGACAAGTTGAAGGGCAAGGTCGCGATCGTGACGGGAGCATCGAAAGGCATCGCGCGCCAGCTTGCGGCCGACGGCGCACAGGTCGTCGTCAACTACGCATCCAGCGCGACCGGTGCCGAAAGGGTCGTCGGGGACATTCAGGCCGCCGGCGGGAAGGCATTGGCGGTGCGGGCCGACGTGACGAACAAGGCGGAGGTCGAGGCACTCGTCAACGCGGCCATCGACCGTTTCGGGCGGTTGGACATCGTGGTGAACAACTCCGGCGTCTACCAGTTCGCCAGGATCGAGGAGACGACCGAGGCGCGCTACCGCGAGCAATTCGACATCAACGTGCTCGGCCCGCTGCTGGTCGCCGGCGCCGCCGCGCCGCATCTCGGCAACGGCAGCAGCATCGTCAACATCGGCTCCAACGTCACGCGTGTCCTTCCGGCCGAGAGTGCCATCTATAGCGGCACGAAAGGCGCAATCGACGCCATCACCGGGGTGCTCGCGCGGGAACTCGGCCCGCGCGGCATCCGGGTCAATGCCGTGAACCCCGGCTTGGTGGAAACCGAAGGCACCCATGCCGCCGGAGTCATCGGCTCGGACTTCGAGACCTGGAACGCGGACCAGACACCGCTCGGCCGCATCGGCCAGGTGCGGGACATCGCGCCGATCGTTTCGTTTCTCGCGTCGGACGACTCGGGATGGATGACGGGCGAAATCATTCTCGCGTCGGGCGGCATGCGCTGACGCGCCATGCTCGCGGGTACGCGCGCCGATCCCGCATCGGCGCGCATGTTGACGTGCCCCGTCGAGCGTATCGAAACGCGGAATCAAGCGAAAGGAGAAATGCATGAACAAGACCTGGTTGATCACCGGCTGCTCCGGCGGCTTCGGCCTGCATCTCGCACGCGCGGCGGCTGAGCGCGGCGACCACGTGGTGGCAACGGCGCGTGCGCCGGAAACGCTGCGCGATCTGGCACGGCGTTATCCGGACACGCTGCGTGTTGCAGCGCTGGACGTGACGAAGCCGGAGACGATACACGCGGCCATTGCGTTGACGACCGAAACGTTCGGCAGGTTGGACGTGCTGGTCAACAACGCCGGGCATGGATTCATGGGCGCAATCGAAGAAGGCACGCCGGACGAATACCGGCCGTTATTCGACGTGAACGTCTTCGGGCTCATCGAGACGACGCGTGCGGCGTTGCCGCTGATGCGGCGCACCGGAGGCGGCAGGATCGTGAACCTGTCGTCCGGTGCCGGTATCGCCGGCTCGGGGGGCCGCGGCTATTACAACGCGACGAAGTTTGCCGTCGAAGGCCTGTCTGAGGCCCTCGCGCAGGAAGTCGAACCGATGGGCATTCGCGTGGTCATCGTGGAGCCCGGTCCGTTTCGAACCGAATTCCTGGGGCGCTCGATCGCGGTCGCCAAGCAGCAAATCGGCGACTATTCGGCAACCGCCGGCTCCGCGCGCAACTACCGCGACAGCAACGACGGACATCAGGCGGGCGATCCCGCCAAAGCCGCCGCGGTGATCATCCAGGCGATCGACTCGGACGATCCACCGTTGCACCTGCCGATCGGACCGAGTGCCCACGCCATTGCGGAGCGCAAGCTGAAGGCGTTCCGCCAGGACATCGACGCATGGCGCGCGCGCTCCATCGCGACCGACTTCGATTGACGGTCACGGGCCGACGCAACGTTCGGCCCGAACGAAAATGAATCGCGGACACGCCGCCGGTCGTTGAACATCGGTTTGTCGACCACCGTCCGGTGGCACGCCGGCGAACGACAAGTCGCCCGCCGGCGGCCGGTTTACATCGGAGGCACTACCCCGTCCTTCTCGACCACGATCTGGCGTCCGTCGTATCCCCCGGCCTTGCCCGGCGTAGCCACGACGAAAATCTTCTTGCCCGCCGACAAATCGGCGCGCGTCGCCTGAATGAGCGTCACGACCGGCGCGTCGGGCGGCACGTTGATCGTGTTGCTGCCGCCCTTGTACGAAAGCTTGAGATCGCGCCCGCTCGTGCCTTGAACGATGGTATCCACGTTCGCGTTCGTCATCGAACTGTTCGCGGCGAGATCCCAGGCGTAGTGGCCTTCACCCATGCCGCGCGCGGCTTCGGGGAATACGAGCACTTCCTTCGCGATCAACTTGCCGTTCTCGCCCGGCGTGGCCGCTGCGCCGACATAGGAACCCGGTTTGATATCGGAAAGCTGAATCGCTTCCACCGCGTTCACGTTGGTCGACGCCGCGACATTGATGAGCACGGTATCGCCGCTGCGACGATGGACTTTCAGGCTGTCTCCGGAAAACGAGACGATGTCCCCACGAATGCGCTCGGGCTTGCCCGCGGCGGATTGCGCGAACGCGGTGCCGGCCAGCATGGCCGCGACGACGGAGGCGGCGAGTTTGAGTCGAATGGACATGAATGCTCCTTTGATGAGGTTGCGATCGAGAACGTGACCGGCGAGGTGTCCAGGGCCAAGGGCTCAGGAGCCGCCAAACCAGTTGTATCCCTGGTTTTCCCAATAACCGCCCGGGAATGCATTGGTCACCGTGATGGCGACGATGTGTTTGGGATTCTTGTATCCGAGCTTGGTCGGCATGCGCAACTTCATCGGGAAGCCGTATTTCGCCGGCAAGACGCGACCGTCATAGGTGAGCGTCAGCAGCGTTTGCGGATGGAGCGCGGTCGGCATGTCGATGCTCGTCCAGTAGTTGTCGGCGCAATGCAGCGCGACGTACTTCGCGGTGGTGTCGGCGCCGGCGCGCAACAGGAAATCGGAAAATCGCACGCCGCCCCACTTCCCGATCGCGCTCCACCCTTCGATGCAGATATGCCGCGTAACCTGGCTTTCCTGCGGCAGCGCATGGAGCTCGTCGAGCGTCCACGTACGCTTGCCCTTGACCAGCCCGCCGAGCTGGAGCCGATATTTCTCCGCATCCACGTCCGGCACCTGGTCGATGTCGTAGTACGCGTTGAATGGAAAGGGCCGCGCGATCATCGACTCCGGATACGTCGGCGCAAGCTTGCGCGGATCGAAGAGCGACGCCTGCACGTCGTCGTTGAACGACGACACGCGGCGCAGCATCGTGTTGACCGATTGGTCGTCGGTCAGGTCGCAGCCGGAAAGCAGCATCAGGCCGCCGAGCGTGAGGATCCGCTTGCCGAACAGGCGGCGTTGCGTCGACTGGAGTGCGTTGCGCGCATCCTTGACGATCGCATGCGAATCGAGCTGCGAGACACGGTCGGCCCGCGAGGAACGTTTGGGTTCACTCATGATCAGCGCCCTCGAATCATCGTGAGCAATGCGCGCGGAACGAGCGCGACCATCACGACGTGAACGGCAAGGAAACCGACGAGCACGCTCATCGCGACGAAATGAACGATGCGCGCGTTGTCGAATCCGCCCATCAATGTCCTCAGGACCGCAAACTGCACCGGTTTCCAGATGGCGAGCCCCGACAGAACGAGCAGCACGATATCGGCGAGCGCGCCGAGATACGCGAACTTCTGCACGGCGTTGTACTGCGCGGGATCATCGTGGACCAGCTTGCCGCGCAGCGCGGAGGCGAGGTCGGAAAGGAGCGCACGCATGCCGGGCGGCAACAGCTTCCTGCGCAGCCGCCCTGTTGCCATGCCGAGCACGAGATAGGCGAACAGGGTGCCGACCAGGATCCACATCGCCGCGAAGTGCCAGAGGAGCGCACCACCCAGCCAGCCTCCAAGCGTGATGGAAGGCGGAAACGTGACCGCCCTGAAAATCGGCGACGCGTTGTAGACCTGCCAGCCGCTCAGGCACAAGGCGATGACTGCGGCGGCATTGAGCCAGTGGAGAAGGCGGACCCAGAGCGGACGAATCGTCGAACGTTTCAAAGCGAACTTCCTCGTAACCTTGCGGATGGTGCACGCGTAATGCCGTGGTGACATGGGCGTGACGAGAAGGATCGCAATTGCCGCGACGCAGCGGTATCGGTCGAACGACCGACCCCGGTCGGACTCCTGTCGAGCCGATGGTCAGGCGGCGGGCCGGAACGATGGCGGTAGTCCGCGACGCGACGCGACGCGTCAGCGCGGGCCGGCCAGTCGAAGGTCCGCTTCGACGTCGACCACGTCCCGCCGCTCGCGCGCGTTGAAGGTGGCGGATTCATCCCGCCACATGCCGTCACCGCGCCGGAAAACTTCCGGCGCCGACGAAGACCATGGCGACCGCTGACAGCATGTGCGTGAGCGGCTGCCATCGCGGTGCGTCAAGTCTGCGGAACAGATTCCGCATGTACCGCCATCCCACCCTCGGCTCGGCTCCATTGCACGACCCATTCGGGCAGCTCGGGCGATGGCTGCGTCACGCCGATCCACGCCAGCAGTTCGTCGGTCGGCACGGTACCTCCGCCGCGGTTCAGGAACCGGGTTCGCACGACACCGATCGCGACCTGCGTCCCGCCACGGTTGAACCCCTGCTCCAGGAACACATGTTTTTCGTCCCAACCGATCACACGCGTCGTGACGTCGTAGCGCTCCCACAGATGCAGCGATCGATGAAATCGTATCGTCTCGAGCGTGACGACGGGATACCACCTTTGCGCATTGACGCGTTGCCAGACGTGCGAGCGCAGCAGCAGATCGACCCGCCCCAGATCCAGAATGCCAAAGTAGCGGCCATTGGTCATGTGGCGCAGCACATCAAGGTCGTTGGGCCACACGCGGAACGGCGTGACACACGTGTCGAGAATGTGCAGTCGCTGACGACGCAGGCTCAGCAGGAACGTAAGACACAAACGTAGCAGTAGATTCATGAATCGCGGGTTTTGACGGTGCCGTCGCAGAGCGCGCGCGTCACGGCATCCATACCGGACGGGAAGCAGCTTGCGTTAGCAAACCGAAATTAATCCTTCCATGCGGCCAGAACGCAAGGCGGAAATTCGCACATATGCACGCTGCGGCCGTCTGCGACGTCCGTGTTACCGGGCAACATTTGCCCACTGAACGCCTCCTCGATAGTCGGTGACGACACAAAACGAAACAGATACGCGATTCGTGGTGTGCTTGTTATGGACGTTGCTAATCACGCTCGCAAATCCGAGCAAGCGCACGATCCATGGCGAGTGCATAGAGCGAATTCAAAGAATGCGTCGCGATGTACTCGCGAGTTGCGCGAGAAATGCGCTCGCTGCAGTCAGTACGGTTCCGAAATTCACCGGATTGTGTGAGTACATGGATGAACCCGCCTTTGAGACGGTCAAGTTCCGGACGTATTTCTTTCTCGAGATCCGCACGCGCATCATCCGGAGCGTGATCAGAACGCCGCCATTCAGCCAGCAGGGCATACTGGACAAGCTTGTTGGCTTCAATTTGGTCCGTGAAAAAATGTACTGCCAACTTGGCCGAGACTCCGTTGGCTCGCGCTTCCTTTACCGCGTCAGCTATCACAGCAGACTCTCTCGAAAGATCCTCCACGGGCTTTCCGGAGTCCCACTTGCTCAGTGCGACCTGCCTCGCAATTCGTAGCCGTGCCGCCGTCAGATCCAACAGCGCGCTTAACGTCGGCGCATTGCCTGGAGGTACCGCTGCCGACGGCGATGTAGATAACATGACAGTGGCGAGTGAGCTTATCAAAAGACATAATCTCCAGGATCCAAACTTCATTCTGCGGGCAATTCCATCTGGTGCAGGAGTCGAACGCTCTACCTTGGATTTATATGCCCTCGTTTCGTCAGGTCGCGGCGCCCTTGGCGCCCATTCCTGGGTGGCAGTCGCGGCCACGCCGCTTTTCCCTTCCGGCACGCTGCAAGTCATGGTGTCTACGCCATCTTCTCCGTCACTGAAGAATCGCAAAACATTTGACCGGTGCACATCGGTCAAATGACCGACCCAACGTGAAAGGGATTTCCGATTCGTGATGGCCGCCGTTCGATGCTGTAGGCGGTCACAACTAGCGCCAGCCGTGTTTACGGGCGCGCTAATTTGTTGAGCGACCCCGGCAGCATAAGGTTCTGAGCCGAGGAAACCAGGGAGTTCGATTGCGCGACATTGCTCGTAGACCAGCATCGATAGCAGCGTCTTTTCGGAAATCGAGCGCCTGGATTCAGTTTCACAACATTCACGGAGTGCTTGGTCAGCCCGCTCTGCCCCAAGAGGCGCGCAATCATGTCGCGTCGTTCGACACACATGGCCTCCACATGCTCGCGCAAGCGCACATCGCGCTCTGCCTGCAGGCGGGCCTCGGCCCAAACGACGTCGTCGACGTTGCTCGAATGGCAGCGTGCATACAGCAAAGCGAACTGCTGTTGAACCGTTTCTGACGATACCGCGACATCCCGCAGCAAGGTCTCCGGATTGTCTTGAATGTCGCGATGCTTGACGCGAAGCAGTTCGACGAAAAACTCGCTCGCACTCCTGAAGTTCTAATAGAACGCGCCGCGCGTGTACCCGGCGCGCGCCGCAATGTCCTCGACGCTCTATGCCGCCCGCCCCTTCTCGGCGATGCACGGCGCGGCAGCATCGAGCAGATCCCGACGGGTGAGTGAGCGGCATTCTGCGCGTGTCATTCGCTTGGGCCGCATGTTCCAGAGCACTCATCGCACAAAGAACAGCGACGACGACGTCACCCCTGCCACGGCGTCGGTACATACGGCCGTTACCGACCGGCGACAGCCTCAGGTGCCGCCCCTTCCCATCCTCCGCCAAGCGCCTTGAACGCAGCCACCGACGCCCGAGCCGCTTCGGTTTTCGCCTGCACGCGCTCGTCCGAAGCGCGCAGCAGGCTTTCATCGGCCTGCAACACCTCGATCAGGCTGACGACGCCCTTCTGGTAAGCCGCGAACGACGCGGCCCTCGCGCGGCCGAGCGAATCCACGCCGCCGGCGAGAACGGCCGCCTGTTCGTCGCGTTTGACGAGTGCCGAGAACGCGTTCTCGACGTCCTCGGTGGCATGCAGCGCCGCGAGCCGATACGCGGCCAGCATTTCGGCATCCTTCCCTTTGGCGTCGGCGATCTGCGCATTGATCCGCCCGAAGTCGAACAAACGCCAGCGCAGGCCGAGCACGCCGGCAGCCTGGTTCGCGCCGCCGGCAAACAGGTTGCCCGCGCCCATCGTCGTCGCGCTACCGATCAACCCGCTCAGCGAGAACTTCGGGTAATACTCGGCAATGGCCACGCCGATGCGCGCGTTCGACGCCGCCAGGCGCCGCTCGGCGACGATCAGGTCGGGCCGCCGCCTGAGCAGTTCGCCAGGCGTGCCCGTCGCCGCGAGCCGCGGCGCAACCGGCACGTCGCCGCCATCGAGCAATTCGGCACGATACGTACCGGGTTGCGAGCCGAGCATCACGTCGAGCGCATTCATCGCCGCGTCCAGCGCCGCTTCGAGCACCGGCACCGTTGCGCGAACCTGGGCGAGCGCGCCTTCGGCCTGCCGGACCTGAAGCTCCGCCGCAAGCCCCTTTCCATACAGCAGGTTGATGGTCGACAACAGGTCCTGCTCGGTCTGCACCTGATGCCGCGCGACCTCCAGCCGGCCCTGCAGCCCGCGAATCGTGATGTAGATGTCCGCCGTTTGCGCGGCGACAGCCAGGCGCGTGGCGACCGCCGCCGCTTCGGATGCCTGATAGTCGGCGAGCGCGGCTTCCCGCCCGCGACGCAAGCCGCCGAACACATCCACCTCCCAGCTCGCGTTGAAATCGGCCTCGTAGTCGTTGCCGTGACGGTCGAAACCGGGCGTCGAATTCAGCACGCGCCCCAACGGCGTTTCGACCGACTGGTAGACGCGCGCGGCCTGACCCGTCACATTGCCCGACGGCAGCAGCGCCGCATTGGCCGCACCGAGCCCGGCACGCGCTTGCGTCACGCGTGCCGCGGCCTGCGCGAGATCGAGGTTCTGCGCGAGCGCGAGCGTGACGAACCGGGTCAACTGCGGATCGCCGAAGCCCGTCCACCACGTCGCGAGCTCGGCGTCAGCCGCCGCGCGGCGCTGCTCCACGGCGCGCTGGCCCAGGAAGCGCTGCGGCATCGCGACATCCGGCCGCACGTAGTCGGGACCGACGGCGCATCCCGCCGACAGGAGCGCGGCGAGCACCGCGACAACGATGGGTTTCGGTAGCATGGCGGTTTCAGCAAAGATCAGGTAGTGACTATAATACCAAATAGTCACTCGCTGTCCATCCCTGCCAGCCGCAATCCATGAAAGAAACCTCCGCTTCCCCCCCGCCCGCCCGCGGCCCGGCCGATCATGACGTACGCGATCAGATCGTGGCCGCCGCCACCGAGCACTTCAGCCGGTATGGCTACGAGAAGACGACCGTGTCCGACCTCGCGAAGTCCATCGGCTTCTCGAAGGCCTATATCTACAAGTTCTTCGAGTCGAAACAGGCGATCGGCGAGATGATCTGCGCGAACTGCCTGCGCGAAATCGAAACCGACGTACGCGCCGCCGTCGCCGAAGCGGAACTGCCCACCGAAAAGCTGCGGCGCATGTTCAAGGTCTTTACCGAGGCGAGCCTGCGGCTGTTCTTCCGCGATCGCAAGCTGTACGACATCGCCGCGTCGGCCGCCACCGGCAACTGGCAGTCGGTGCAGGCCTACGAGGCGCGCGTGCAGAAGTTGCTGCAGGACGTGCTGCAGGCGGGCCGGCAAAGCGGCGAGTTCGAGCGCAAGACGCCGCTGGACGAAACCGCGTCGGCGATCTACCTCGTGATGCGGCCGTACCTGAATCCGCTGCTGCTGCAGTACAACCTCGACACGACCGACGCCGCGCCCGCGCAGTTGTCCAGCCTGGTGCTCCGCAGCCTCGCCCCGTGACCCGACACCATTTGTGACCATTGACTATTTTAGTCACTAGATACAGAATGAAAGCCCCGTTCACTTCGTCAGTGGGTCTTTCATGGTCCGGCGTCGCCTCGCTCTTCTCGCAGTCGCTTCCGCACTGCCCCTCGCGCTAGCCGCCTGCAGCGGAAAAGCGCCTTCCGATCCGCGCACGGAGGCGCCGCTCGTGCGTACCGCCATCGTCCAGGCAGCCGCGCCCGCGTCTCGTTCGTTTACCGGCACCGTCGCCGCCCGCGTGCAGAGCGACCTCGGCTTCCGCGTGTCCGGCAAGGTGCTCGCGCGGCTCGTCGATACCGGGCAAACCGTCCGGCGCGGCCAGCCGCTGATGCGGATCGATCCCGTCGACCTGAAGCTCGCGGCGCGCGCACGCGACGAAGCCGTGGCCGCGGCACAGGCCCGCGCGCGGCAGACCGCGGAGGACGAGGCGCGCTACCGCGACCTGCGCGGCACCGGCGCGATATCGGCATCGGCCTATGACCAGGTCAAGGCGGCGGCCGACGCCGCGAAAGCCCAGCTGAGCGCGGCCGAGGCCGACGCCGGCGTTGCGCGCAATGCGACCGGCTATGCGGAACTCGTCGCGGACGGCGACGGCGTCGTGATGGAAACGCTCGCCGAGCCCGGTCAGGTCGTCAGCGCCGGCCAGCCGGTGGTGCGGCTCGCACACGCCGGCAGCCGGGAAGCCGTGATCCAGCTGCCGGAAACGCTGCGCCCGGCGGTCGGGTCCGTCGCGCAGGCCGAACTGTTCGGCAAGCCGGGCTCGAGTGTCCCCGCCACGCTGCGCCAGCTCTCCGATACGGCCGATGCGCGAACGCGCACGTTCGAAGCGCGCTACGTGCTGCAAGGCACGCTGAGCGCCGCACCGCTGGGCGCGACCGTCACGATCCGCATACCGGACGACGCACGCGCGGCGCCGCAAGCCGGCCTGCAGGTGCCGATCGGTGCGCTGCTGGACGGTGGCAAAGGGCCCGGCGTATGGGTCGTCGCGGGCGAGCCCGCCAAAGTGGGATGGCGGCCGGTCACGGTCGAGCATCTGGACGACGACAGTGCACGCGTGTCCGGCGCGCTCAAGCAGGGCGACCGGGTCGTCGCGCTCGGCGCGCAGTTGCTGCATGACGGCGAAGCGGTCCGCGTGTCGGCACCGGCCGCCACGCTCGCGAGCGAAGGAGGTCGGCCGTGAGCGAACGCCGCTTCAACCTGTCGGCGCTCGCGGTGCGCGAGCGTGCGATCACGCTGTTCCTGATCTGCCTGATTTCGCTCGCGGGGCTCGTGTCGTTCTTCAAGCTCGGCCGCGCGGAAGATCCGGCATTCACCGTCAAGGTGATGACCATCGTCACCGCATGGCCGGGCGCGACCGCGCAGGAAATGCACGATCAGGTCACCGAAAAGATCGAAAAGCGCATGCAGGAGCTGCGCTGGTACGACCGCAGCGAAACCTACACGCGCCCCGGCCTCGCGTTCACGACGCTGACGCTGCTCGACAGCACGCCGCCGTCCGAAGTGCAGGAGCAGTTCTATCAGGCGCGCAAGAAGATCGGCGACGTATCGAGCGATCTGCCGGCCGGCGTGATCGGCCCGCTGGTCAACGACGAATACGCGGACGTCACGTTCGCGCTGTTCGCGCTGAAGGCCAAGGGCGAACCGCAGCGCCTGCTGGTGCGCGATGCGGAAGCGCAGCGCCAGCGGCTGCTGCATGTGCCGGGCGTGAAGAAGGTCGACATCATCGGCGAACAGGCGGAGCGCATCTACGTGCAGCTGTCGCACGACCGGCTCGCGACGCTCGGCGTGAGCCCGCAGGACGTGTTCGCCGCGCTCAACGGCCAGAACCTGCTGACGCCGGCCGGCTCCGTCGAGACGCGCGGGCCGGAGATCTTCATTCGCGTGGACGGCGCGTTCGACACGCTGCAGAAGATTCGCGACACGCCGATCGTCGCGCAAGGCCGCACGCTGAAACTGTCCGACATCGCGACCGTCGAGCGCGGCTACGAAGATCCGTCCACGTTCCTGATCCGCAACAACGGCGAACCCGCGCTGCTGCTCGGCGTCGTGATGCGCGACGGCTGGAACGGGCTCGAGCTCGGCCGCGCGCTGGACCGCGAAGTCGGCGCGATCAACGCGGCGCTGCCGCTCGGCATGAGCCTGACCAAGGTCACCGACCAGTCCGTGAACATCAGCTCGGCCGTCGACGAGTTCATGGTGAAGTTCTTCGCCGCGCTGCTCGTCGTGATGCTCGTGAGCTTCGTCAGCATGGGCTGGCGCGTGGGGCTCGTCGTCGCCGCGGCCGTGCCGCTGACGCTGGCGATCGTGTTCGTCGTGATGGCCGCGACCGGCAAGAACTTCGACCGCATCACGCTCGGCTCGCTGATCCTCGCGCTCGGGCTGCTGGTCGACGACGCGATCATCGCGATCGAGATGATGGTCGTGAAGATGGAGGAAGGCTACGACCGCGTGGCTGCTTCAGCCTACGCTTGGAGCCATACGGCCGCGCCGATGCTGGCCGGCACGCTGGTCACCGCGGTCGGCTTCATGCCGAACGGCTTCGCGCGCTCCACCGCGGGCGAATACACGAGCAACATGTTCTGGATCGTCGGGATCGCGCTGATCGCATCGTGGGTCGTCGCCGTCGCGTTCACACCGTACCTCGGCGTGAAGATGCTGCCGAACCTCAGGAAATTCGAAGGCGGCCACGATGCGATCTACGACACGCCCCGCTACAACCGCTTCCGGCAACTGCTGACGCGCGTGATCGCCCGCAAGTGGCTCGTCGCCGGTTCGGTCGTCGCCCTCTTCGTGCTCGCGATTCTCGGCATGGCGATCGTGAAGAAACAGTTTTTCCCGATCTCCGATCGCCCCGAGGTGCTGGTCGAGGTGCAGATGCCGTACGGCACGTCGATTTCGCAAACGAGCGCCGCCACGTCGAAGGTCGAGGCGTGGCTCGCGAAGCAGAAGGAAGCGCGGATCGTCACCGCGTACGTCGGCCAGGGCGCGCCGCGCTTCTATCTCGCGATGGGGCCGGAGCTGCCCGATCCGTCGTTCGCGAAGATCGTGATCCGCACGGACAGCCAGGACGAGCGCGAAGCGCTGAAGGCGCGGCTGCGGCGCGCCATCGCCGACGGCCTCGCGCCCGAAGCGCAAGTGCGCGTGACGCAGCTCGTGTTCGGCCCGTATTCGCCGTTCCCGGTGGCCTACCGGATCACGGGCCCCGATCCGGACAAGCTGCGCGGCATCGCGACCGACGTCGAGCGTGTGATGCACGGCAGCCCGATGATGCGCACGGTCAATGCCGACTGGGGCACGCGCGCGCCGACGCTGCATTTCACGTTGCAGCAGGACCGCCTGCAGGCCGTCGGGCTGACGTCCAGCGCGGTCGCGCAGCAGTTGCAGTTCCTGCTGACCGGGGTGCCCATCACGGCGGTGCGCGAGGATATCCGGACCGTACAGGTGATCGCGCGCTCGGGCGGCGATGCGCGGCTCGACCCGGCGCGGCTCGACGACTTCACGCTCGCCGGCGCGAACGGGCAGCGCATCCCGCTGTCGCAGGTCGGCAAGGTCGACGTGCGGATGGAAGAGCCGATCATGCGCTGGCGCGATCGCGTGCCGACGCTCACGGTGCGCGGCGACATCGCCGAAGGCCTGCAGCCGCCGGACGTGTCGGCCGCGATCACGAAGCAGCTTCAGCCGATCGTCGCCGCGCTGCCGAGCGGCTATCGAATCGAGGAAGCCGGCTCCATCGAGGAATCCGGCAAGGCCACGAAGGCGATGCTGCCGCTCTTCCCGATCATGCTGGCGGTCACGCTCGTGATCATCATCTTCCAGGTGCGCTCGATCTCCGCGATGGTGATGGTGTTCATGACGAGCCCGCTCGGCTTGATCGGCGTGGTGCCGACGCTGATCCTGTTCGGGCAGCCGTTCGGCATCAATGCGCTGGTCGGCCTCATCGCGCTGTCGGGGATCCTGATGCGCAACACGCTGATCCTGATCGGCCAGATCCACCAGAACGAACACGCGGGGCTCGATCCGTTCCATGCGGTCGTCGAAGCGACCGTGCAGCGGGCGCGCCCGGTGATTCTTACCGCGATGGCGGCCGTGCTCGCGTTCATTCCGCTCACGCATTCGGTGTTCTGGGGCACGCTCGCGTACACGCTGATCGGCGGCACGTTCGCCGGGACGGTCCTCACGCTCGTGTTCCTGCCCGCGATGTATGCGATCTGGTTCAGGATCCGGCCCGGCCATTCCACCGCCGCGCGCCACGGCGGCCATGAGCCGGCAGCGCCGGCCGAGCCCGCGCTTCAGCCCGTGCTGGATGCGCGCGATTGATGACGCTATTCACCCTATCGAAGGAAGCAGTCATGTCGAATTCCACCGTTGTCGTCGTCACCGGCGTTTCGTCGGGCATCGGGCGCGTCGCCGCAGAACAATTCGCCAAACGCGGGTGCCGCGTGTTCGGCACCGTGCGCAGCATCGCGCAAACGGCGCCCGTCGCCGGCGTCGAGCTGGTCGAGATGGACGTGCGTGACGACGCATCCGTTCAATCGGGTATTCAAACGATCATCGATCGCGCCGCCCGCATCGACGTGCTCGTGAACAATGCGGGCACGAGCCTGATCGGCGCGGTAGAGGAAACCTCCGTGACCGAAGCGACAGCGTTGTTCGACACCAACGTATTCAGCATCATGCGTACGGCCCGCGCCGTGCTTCCGCACATGCGGGCACAGGGGCGCGGACGGATCGTCAATGTCAGCTCGGTGCTCGGCTTCCTGCCGGCGCCGTACATGGGGCTCTATTCGGCGTCCAAACATGCGGTGGAAGGTTTGACCGAATCGCTGGATCACGAACTGCGCCAGTTCGGCATTCGCGCGACGCTGGTCGAGCCGTCGTTTACGCGGACCAACCTGGACGTCAACGCGCCGCAGGCAAGCGCACCGATTGCAGCTTACGACCGCGAGCGCACGCTTGCGTCGCGCGCCGTCGTCCACAGCGTGAAAACGGCGCCGCCCCCCGAGGGCGTGGCCGCCACCGTCGTCGACGCGGCGCTCGGCGCATGGCGGATGCGGCATACACCTAGCGGCGAGGCGTCGCTGCTGCGCAAGTTGCGGCGCTTCATGCCGGCCGGCCCGGTCGATGCGAGCCTGCGGAAGAAATTTCATCTCGCGTGACACGGCGGGCCGACGAAACAGTCTTGAACGAGGTATCCCCCATGGAAATCGGCATCATCGGAACCGGCAATATCGGCGGGACGCTGGCGCGCCGGCTGAAGGCAGCCGGACACAACCTGCGAATCGCGAATTCCAAGGGACCGGAGGACGTGCAGTCCTTCGCGAATGAAATCGGTGCGCTCGCCGTCGACGTGGCGGGCGCTGTTCGCGGCGCCGATGCGATCATTCTCGCGATTCCGCTGCCGGCGATGGCGAAGCTGCCGCCGCATCTGTTCGACGCGGTGCTCGCGAACGTGCCCATCATCGACACCAGCAACTATTACCCCGGCCTGCGCGATCCGCGCATCGCCGACATCGACGGCGGCATGCCCGAAAGCGTGTGGGTCTCGCATCGACTCGGCCGTCGCGTGATCAAGGCGTTCAACAACATCCTCGCTTATTCGCTCGCCGAGCACGCCATGCCGGAAGGCACGCCCGGACGTCTGGCAGTGGCGGTCGCCGGGGACGAAGGCGATGCCAAGCAAGTCGCGATGGCGCTCGTCGATGCGGTCGGCTTCGACCCGGTGGATGCCGGGTCACTGGAGGAATCGTGGCGGCAGCAGCCGTCGACGCCCGCCTATTGTTGCGACTGGGACGCACCGACGACGCGCGCCGCGCTTGCCGCGGCGATTCGTGGCGACGCCGCCGCCAAACGCGACCGGATGCCCGAGCAGTTCGCGAAGCTCGGCGCGGATCCGCGCCATGAGGATATCGTCAGGATGAATCGCGGGGCGAATGCGATCGACGGTTTCGATCCTTGCTAAGCCGTACGAGCGGTACGCACGTTTTCCGCCAAACCCTTACATCGCGCGCTTCGCACGTTGTCCGATGCAGGCCTGATCGCCGCCGAATACGGAGCGGTGCACATCCTGGATCTCGCGGGCCTTGGGAAATTCGCGCACTCGGAGGATCGAAGCAAGTGGGCGACGTCGGCGTCAGGTGTACACATCGTCCATCCGGATCGCCGGCTCATCCCGGCAGCAGCATTCCCGCCGCCGCGAGCGCCATGGCGAGCGTCGCGAGCCAACCTCCCCACGCAAGCGGTCCTCTGATTGCGAACTCGCCCATCACGCGCCGGCTCTGCGCCATCAGCATCATCACCATCATGATGGGCACTGCCGTGATCCCATTGATGACGGCGCTCCAGTAGAGCGCGCGAATCGGGTCGAAATGAACGAACGTCATGACCAGCCCAATCGCGACCGCGGCAGCGATGACGGCATAGAACTGTCCCGCTACCGTCGCGCGTAACGCAAGACTGTTTCTCCATTTGAAGGTCCCCGCCATCGCATAGGCGGTCGAGCCGGCCAGCACCGGAAGCGCCAGCAAGCCGGTGCCGATGATGCCGAGCGCGAACAGGACGTAGGCGAAGTGGCCCGCCAAGGGTTCGAGTGCACGCGCCGCGTCGGCCGATGTCTTGACGACGATGTGATGCGCATGGAGGGTCGCGGCAGCGGTCAGCACGATGAAGAACGCGATTACGTTCGATACGCCCATGCCGAACCAGGTATCGAAACTGATCCGGCGTAGTTGAACTGGCGCCTGAAAGGGGGCACGGCGCAATGGATGATCACGGGGCGCCGCGCGCAACTCCTCGACTTCCTGGGAGGCCTGCCAGAAAAACAGATACGGGCTGATAGTCGTGCCGAGCACGGCGACCACGGTGGTCAGGTAGGTCGAGCTCAACTGGATGCGCGGCCGAATCGTCGCGCGAGCGACTTCGGACCAGGGGATAGGGAGAATCAGCGCCACTGCCACATAAGCGAACAGGACCATCGCGGTCCATTTGAGCAGCCGGGCGTATCGTTCGTACGGAACCAGCACCTGCAGCACGACCGAAAAGACGCCGAGTACCACCACATAGAGTTGTTGTGGTCCGGGCAAGAGCAG
Organism: Burkholderia sp. SRS-25; assembly: GCF_004343765.1. NCBI lineage: Bacteria > Pseudomonadati > Pseudomonadota > Betaproteobacteria > Burkholderiales > Burkholderiaceae > Burkholderia > Burkholderia sp. SRS-25. The sequence continues at coordinate 79,286 of NZ_PTXM01000009.1, read as the reverse complement.
GTCGACCGCCGCCCCCATCGCCGAAAGGTCCGCCGCGATATTGATCACGTTGGCAATCGCAAGGAGCGCGACGGCGCCATAAAGCAGCCAGATCGGGTAGCAGGCGCGAATGTTCGACGCCAGCCCCTTCCCGGTGACGCGCCCGATACGTGCACTCACCAGCTGGATCGCCGTCATGAGCGGGTAGGTCAGCAGCAGGGTCCAGAGCAGATTGAAGCCGAACTGGGCACCCGCCTGCGAATAGGTTCCGATGCCGGATGGATCGTCATCAGCCGCCCCGGTCGTCAACCCTGGACCGAGGCGGCGTAGCCAGTTTTTACCCGGCTGCGCATCGTCCGCGTCCTGTTGTTCCAACACCTGTTTCTCGCCCATGGTCATCGGCCTCCCGGGGTGCGCTGTCGCAAGCCGCATTCCCGCTGGAGGCGATACCGGCGATTGCGTCGCGGCCGGCTGAAACGCTGGATGCGGCTGGCGCCTCGGGCTGCCCTGTTCGCTCGAACCAGGCCGGCACGCACGTCGCAAACGATGAAAACGCACCCGAAAATTGCGGCTCGTGGAGGATTTGCGCGGAAGATGGGAGAGCACCGGCGCAGCCGAACCGATTGGCAGGCAAAAGCCACTACAGCGTGTATGCACTGCAGCGCAGAAACGCTTGCCTTGGTCATGCCACGGAACAGGTCGACAGGTGCAGGGCCGAAAAATAGCTGCCGTATACCCCGTGCGTCAACGGGCGGGTGAGGCCCATGGATGCAATACGTCAAACATGAAAGATCGTCGGCATCGAACGCCGCTCAGCCTATCTGGCGAGGGAGGCAACAATCGCCTCGCGCTTCTCCACCAGGAAATCGATGAGCGCCCTTACCTTGGCGGGCATCTGTGCGCGGGTCGGTGCGTACACATAGAAGCCCGCAAAAGGCTTGCACCACGAGTGCAACACACGCACGAGCGCCCCCGAGTCCAAATGCTGCTGCACGGCAATGTCGATGTGCTGGATGAGCCCGACGCCCTGTAACGCTGCACGGATCATGCCGTCGTCATCGTTGGTCGTGATGCTGCCCCGCGGCTCCACCATGAAACTGTGGCCCGACTCTTCCGGCGACGTAAATTCCCAGGGATGAATTGCCCCACTCACTTGCCGGAAGCGCAAGCAATTGTGCTGCGCCAGGTCGGTCGGCGTCACCGGCTTGCCGTAGCGCTTGAAGTAGGCCGGCGTGCCGACCACTGCCATCTCCAGATTCGGCGTTATCGGCACGGCAACCATGTGTTGAGCGAGGCTCTCGCCGATCCGGATACCAACGTCACACCCGTCGGCGACGATGTTGGCAAGACCGTCATCCATCACCAACTCGAGACCCAGTCTCGGAAAGCGGGTGCTGAACTCCTCGAAGTGTGGCTCGATCAGCGTCTTCGCCGCGACACGCGAAGTATTCATACGAATCAACCCCGACGGCTCGTCGCGCTCCTCGTGCAGCGCGTCGACCGTCCGCTCGACCGCGACCAGTGCGGGATACCACACCTCGTAGAGCCGCTGCCCCTCCTCGGTCAGCGACATGTCGCGAGTCGTTCGATACAGCAGCTTGACGTTCAACCGGCGTTCGAGCGCCTTCACGTTCTGCGACAGGTTCGCTCGAGAAACACCCATTTCCGCAGCCGCTTTCGTGAAGCTACGATGATGTGCGACATGGGCGAACCACGCGAGAGACGGAAGCAGTGAGGGATCCATGTAGGCGCCATTGTCAATTTGAAGATACCACTGTAGTCCAGATTGCGATCTTACGGAATTCCAATCGGCTCTCTATATTCGAGTCGTTGCCGCTTGGCTACCAACGATTCGGCCTGGCGAACTTACCCCCTCCCCTGAACGGAGCTGTCATGAAAAGCGTCAAGATCAAGAATGTGTATTGGGATATCGCAGCCGACATCCACTTCCCGCCGAACTTCGACGAAGGCAAGAAATATCCCGCCATCATCAGCGCGCATCCGATCGGCAGCTGCAAGGAGCAAACATCGGGGAACGTGTATGGAGAGGCGCTGGCCAAGGAAGGTTTCGTCGTCATCGCCTTCGACGCCAGCTTCCAGGGTGCCAGCGGCGGCGAACCACGTTTCACCGAAGACCCGACACTGCGCGTCGAGGATTTCCGCGTGGTCTGCGACTACCTCGTAACGCTCCCCTATGTGGATGAAGAACGCATTGGCGTGCTGGGCATCTGCGGCGGCGGCGGCTACTCGATCAATGCAGCGATGACCGAGCGCCGCATCAAGGCGGTTGGTACGGTCACTGGCGCCAACTACGGCCGCCTGATGCGCGAAGGCTTCAGCGGCTTTGATCCGATCGGTGCGCTGGAGGCCATGGCCAAGCAGCGCACGGCAGAGGCCCGCGGTGCCGCGCTGCGCGTGGACGACTTGCTGCCGCCTTCGCCCGAGGCGGCCAAGGAAGCCGGGATCAAGGAAATCGACGTGCTGGGCGCCACCGAGTACTACCGCAGCGACCGCGGCCGCGCACCCAACGGCCTCAACCGCGCGCTGTTCTCGCATCAGGCCGTCGCCATCGGCTGGGATGCCTTCCACCTCTGCGAAACCTTGCTGACGCAGCCGCTGATGGTGGTGGTTGGCGATCAGGTCGGTGCGTTCGGAGCCTACCGCGACGGCTGCGAAATCATCGGCCGTGCCGCCTCGAAGAAGAAGGAACTGGTGGTCGTCGAAGGCTGGTCGCATTACGACCTCTACGACAAGCCTGAGCCGGTCGGCCAGGCGCTGGCCAAGCTGATTCCCTTCTACAAGGAAAACCTGTAATACCCATCGCCGCGATCGCCGCGTCTCACGCCAGGGAGCCGACACGAGTCTTCCTGGCGTCGTTGCTCAACGCTCCATGCGGGGATGCACCTGCGGCCTGGTGGCCGCTCTTGCGCAGGTCTCGCCACGCTCATCGACCATGCTCCTGCGCTCTTGCGCGAAGCCTACTTTCCAAATCCGGAATAAACACCATGACCAAGGTATTGATCCTCGGCGCCAGCGGACAGATCGCGCGCTGGGTCGTACGGATGCTGGGCGAGAAAAAGGACGTCAAACAGACTCTCCTCATCCGCGATCCCAAAAAACTGGCCGGCAACGAGCCCGCCAACGCGAGCGTCGTAATCGGCGACGTACTGGACAAGAAACTCCTGCCACGGATCATGGAAGGGCAAGATATCGTCTATGCCAACCTGGCCGGCGACGTGGACACCCAGACCGAACATATCCTGGCCGCCATGAAGGCCAAGAACGTCAAACGGCTGATCTTCATCAACTCGCTCGGCATCTACGATGAAGTACCGGGCGAATTCGGCGAGTGGAACCGTCGGGAGATCGGGCAGTATCTGCCGCCCTATCGCAAGTCTGCCGATCTGATCGAAGCGTCCGACTCGGAATACACGATCCTCCGCGCGGCCTGGCTTCAGGACAACGATGAAGTGGCCTATGAGGTCACGGCACGGAACGAACCGTTCAAGGGAACCGAGGTTTCGCGCAAAAGCGTCGCTGCATTGGTCACCGAGCTCGTCGAACATCCCGACAAGCTGATGCGCGGCAACGTGGGGGTCAACAAACCGGGAACCGACGGCGTCAAACCCGCGTTCGTCTGACGCGGTATACCGATACGAATCGAGGGGGCATCGGCACCACTCGATGAATCGGCGTACGGGACCGACTCGTCAGACCTGGGTGAAGCGGAAGCGATACTTGTCGCCATCCCGCTCGACGTGCCCGCCCGATCCATACCTGAAATGGGCCGGAAAAAGCATCGTATCGGTTCCCGCGATTTCCTCGAGCAGCGCGATGCGCACCCGCTCCGCCAGATCGCCGTTCCAGTCGTACGCGAAATGAAGATCCGGACGGATCAGTTGAACCGGATGATGCACGACGTCGCCGGAGAACACCGCAGGCGAACCGCCGCAGCAAGCGTGGATCATGCAGCTTCCGGGCGAGTGGCCATACGCCGGCCGCAGCCACATGCCGTCACCCACCTTGCCGAGAATGACCTCGTCTCCGTCGACGAGATCGGCCTGCCCGGCATCGATCACCGGCGAGACGGAATCGAGCCACGGCTCGCGAATCATCGCATGGGTGCTCGGCGAACTGATATGGTCGACATCGCGCCTGTTCATGACATAGCGCGCATTCGGGAAAGTCGGTACCCAGCGCCCGTTGTCGAGGCGCGTGTTCCAGCCGACATGATCCACGTGCAGGTGCGTGCACATGACCATGTCGACATCTTCCGGCGCAATGCCGAGTTTCCGCAGCCTGTCGAGCCATGGCGTATTCAGCCGATGAAAGGCTTCGGTCGAGCGATTCTTGTCGTTCCCGTTGCAGCTGTCGATCAGGATCGTCTTTCCGCCGAAACGCACAAGGTAACTGTGCATGCTCAGGCCGCACCCCGCTTGAGCCGGATCGAGCGAAAGCACATCGTCCCAGTACCAGCCCTTCAGCCGGGAAAGGTCGCCTGCAGTGACACCCGGAAACAGCACTTCGATCGGAAGGCTCGTTTCCATCTCGACAACCTTCTGAATCTCCAACCTGCCAAGCACAATGGGCTGCATCTGGCCTCTCCTTGTCTGTCGTTGTGATTTCGATGTCGAAAGTGCGGGAACGTGGCCATCCAGCGCCGACGCGGCCACTCAGTCGCGAGGCCGGTCCAGCAGTTGCTTGATCAGTGCACGCACAATCGGATTCTGGTCTCGACCGCGCGCCGTGGCGATATGAATGCGTCGCAACGCCCATGGTTCGGCCAATTCCAGCACGGCAACCCGGCTGAACAGTTCATGACTGACGAGGCATTCCGGTTGAATGGTGACGCCCAACCCGGCCTGCACCAGGCTGACTGCGACACCCGCGCTCCTGACGCTGTAGCGCGGCTTGTACTCTTCGCCCAGCCGCCGCGTGGCCGCGCGTACCGCCCCCAGCATCGCCGTGACGGCGATGACATTCTCGGGCAGGAGATCCTTGAAGGTCACGCTGGCCTGCTCGCTCAGGCGATGCCCCTTCGGGACGACGGCAATCAGCCTGTCTTCCCGGTACGGCGTGACATCGACACCGCCGAGATCCAGCTCGTGTGTCGCGGCGAACACCCCGACATCGGCTTCGCCCCGAACAACGGCCTGCACGATTTCGGCATTCTCGAGCTCCTGCATGACGAGTTCGACAAGCGGGTATTCCCGACTGAACTCGCCTACTTCGCGCGAAAGAAACGGAACGATGATCGACCGTGCGGATGCGATCGTCAGCTCGCCCTGCATGCCGTCGGTGAACGACGCGATCTCGGATCGCATATCGTCCAGATCGTCGAAAATCTTGCGGATATAGCGCAGGAGTACTGCACCGGCCGGGCTGGGCGAGACGCCTTTCGGGCCTCGTTCGAGAAGTTTTACGCCGGCAATATCTTCGAGATCCTGAATACGCTTGGTTGCAGTGGATGCGGCGATGTTTTCCCTGATCGCGGCCAGGCCGATCTGCTGCTCCTCAACCGCCGACACGAACAACTTCAGCGTAAACAAATCCACCTGACGAATCAGGTGCAATCGGTTGAATGTACTCATGTCTCCTCACGTGCACGTCTTCATGACGTTGTCAGGCGTCATGTCACACGGCGTGCACTTCCACTCTCAAACGCCTCACCACGATAACGCATCGATGGCAGCGAAATGTGCTTCCTCGTCGACTGACGTCGACCCTGATCGTACACCAACGTCATCTGTCCGGTACGCCAATAAAGGACCCGCCAACCGACCCAAATTGCGCGGCTGGCGGGATCAACAAGTGGCGCTTGACGACTCGAACGGCACCGTATCCGCCATGCCGCATCGTCGTCTGCTTCGGAAAAAGCGGCTAATGACTGACCTTCAGAAGACTGTCGAGGAGAGAATTGTCGGCGCCGGTATCCTTCGCCAGATGCAGCGGCGGGGAACGCTTGCCGTCGAACGAAAGCGGCAGGCCGACGATACCGATCTCGTCGTCCGACGGCTTCTCGATGATGCCGAGCGCCTGCGTCTGCTCGTGCGCCAGCACTTCCGCGGTCGTCTGAATCGGCGCAACCGGAATGCCAGCGGCCTGCAACCGTTCCGTCCAGAACTCCCGCGTTCCCGTCGACAACCGGTCGCCGATCAGGCGGTCGATCTCGGCGCGGTTCTTCAGGCGCCCCGCGTTCGTCGCGAACCGCTCGTCCGTCGCCCATTCCGGATGGTCGAGCGCGGTACACAACCGCGCGAAGAGCGGATCGTTCGCGCAACTCACGATGAGGAAGCCATCCGCGGTCGCGAACGCACGGTGCGGCACGATAAACGCGACGCCCGACCCATGCCGGCCACCCGGTTCGCCGTCGGCGTTGTAGTTCGCGATGCCGACGGACATCCACGCCAGTGCGGTCTCCAGCAGGGAGGCATTGACGGTCGCCCCGCAGTGCTTCATCTGGCGCCGGTACAGCGCTGCCAGAATGCCCATGGCAGCCCACATGCCCGCGCCGAAATCGACGATCGACACCCCCGCTCGCACCGGTGCCTGACCTTCTTCGCCCGTGATGCTCATGATCCCGGAAAACGCCTGCATCAGCGGGTCGTAACCGGGAAGCGTATTCATCGGTCCGACATGGCCGAATGCACCGATCTCGCAACAGATCAGCTCCGGCTTCGTAATTCGCAGGCTGTTTGCGTCGAGCCCATAATCCGCGGCCGCCCCCGGCCGCAGGTTGTGAATGAATACGTCGGCACGCTCGGCGATCAGCCGATGCAACGTCGCCAACTGCTCCTTGTCCTTGATGTCGATGCAGATATTGCGCTTGCCGCGATTCAATGCATGATAGGCCGCGCCGCTGCCCTTCCACATGCTTGGCCCCCACCCGCGCGCGGAATCACCCGTCGCCCGTTCGACCTTCCATACTTCTGCTCCGAGCGACGCGAGTATTTTCCCGCTGAACGGCGCGGACGCGCTGTCGCTCAATTCAACCACCACCACGTTCGAAAGCGGTAGATCTCGTAACATGTCGCTCCTCCACTTCAATGTCTCGATCAGGTCATCGCAGCATCGGCCGGCACTGCATCGATACGGACTCGGCCGCGTGCAGACGCGCGATGCCTGATCACGCAGTCAGCGTTATTGTTTCGACAACACGAAAACCGGCAACTTCTGTTCGCCACGCTGCACGAACCGGACCTCGACACGCTGACCGATCCGTATCGCCTCCGGTGCTTCGTCGATCTGCGAGAACAGGAAATAGCCCTCGTCCATGCGAATGAAGCCGACGGTGTACGGAACGATGCCGGCCCAGACCGGCGTCGGCCCGCGCGTGATCGTGCTGAATGAATAGATCTCGCCGCGGCCGGACGACTGCGTCCAGTCCAGCGACTTCGCACCGCAGTGCGTGCAGAACGAGTGCGCCGGCCATACCGATTCGCGGCATGCGGTACAGCGCTGGTACGTCAGTTTCTCGTCGGCCAATGCGTCCCAGTAAGGCTGCGCATCGAGCAACCGGTACGGTTGCGGCCAGCTATTCGGCAAATGGGTTTCCGTCATGGGGTCCTCTCGATCGGGTGTCAGGTCTCGGACGACAGGAGCAGGACCGCACCCGCTGCGAGCATCCCTCCGGCGCCTTGCACGAGCGCGGTCTTCGGGCGGCGCGATGGCGCCAGTCCAAGCGGCTCACCGCGCAACTGGCGAACGGCTTCGACGATGCTGTCCATGTTGCATGAAATGCCGGGCTGACCAAACGACAGCCAGCCGCCGTTCGTATCGGTCGGCAGATCGCCGTCGACACTCGTACGGCCTTCCCGATAGAGATCGATGCCGCGTCCCTTCTTCGCGAAACCGAGATCCTCCATCACGATCGGCCCCATGTGCGCGAAGTTCACCGAGATCTGCGCCATGTCGATGTCGGCAGGCGTCAGCCCCGACATCGAATACGCTTGTCGCGCCGCCTCGGCCGTTGCCGTGGTCGTCAGGTTCGGAAACGCGCCGAGACTGTCGAACCTGCATTGACGCATGTTCATGCGATCCGTCAGGTATTCATGCGTCGTGGCCGATCCGTAGCCGAGCAGGTACACCGGATCACGTGCATTGCGCGCGTTTTCCGGCGAGGTCACGACCAGCGCGCCACCCGTGCCGCCGCCCCACGTCGAACACATCCAGCGCCGCAGCGGTGTCGCCACATACGGCGACGACAGCACGGCCGCGCGATCGATCTCGCCGAACTTCGCCTTCGCGGCGTGCGGATGATGGCGCCCCCAGCGCTGATTCGCGATCGCGACGTCTGCGAGATCGTCCTCGGTGATGCCGAACTCGTGAAAGTATCGCTGCGCCGCCTGCGCATACAACGCCGGAATCGTCGGGCCGTACGGAATTTCGAACTGCGGGTCCGCGTCGGCTTCCGCGCCCATCGCCACCGCGTCGACGAACAGCTCGGTCGCATCGCTTTGCAGGCACAGCACGTATTCCGCGCGGCCGGCCGCGATCATCTGCGATGCGATCGCGAGCGTCGACGTCAGGCCGGCGCCATGCATCGTCAGCTCGCTCGTGAGCGTCACCGGCATCTGCATGTGCGAGATGAAGATGTTGCTCCACTGCGAACGCTTGTCGGCCCACGGCGAGCGTCCCGTGAATACCGCATCGACCTGGTCCTTGCGGATGCCCGCGTCGGCAAGCGCATTGAGCGTTGCCTCGGCGGCCAACTGCAGCGGGTCCTTGCGATTCGCACGTGACGCATAGGCGTCACCCATGCCGACGATCGCCGCAACCGGACGAGGAGTCATGACCGCGCTCCTCAGACCTTGAACTCGGGCTGCGCTTCAGCGATCAGCGCCTCGAGATCCGCGCGCTTGCGCAGCATCAGCAGGCTCCATTCGCTGCGCTGAACGACTTCGCCGCGCTGGTTGTACGCCTGGATCAGCATCGTGCCGACGCCGAACTTGTCGTCCTTTTCCTTCTTGGCGATGACTTCGGCGCTCGCGTAGACCGTGTCGCCGATCTTTACCGGATTCAGGAAGCGCATCTTGTCGACGCCGTAGTTCGCCTGGATCGCCGGGCCGAACTGCAGCAGGCCGGAGATCAGCGAGAACGTCAGCATGCCCTGCACGATGCGCTCGCCCCAGCGCGTTCTCTCCGCGTATTCCTTGTTCGAGTGGATCTCGATCCAGTTGCCCGTGAACATGCAGAACATCACGACATCGCTCTCGGTCACGGTACGGCCAGGCGAACGAAACTTGGTGCCCACCTCCAGCTCGTCGAGCGGGATGTTGATGCTGTTGTTGATAACGCTCATTACGGTGTCTCCTGTTGAATTCGGGGTAACGGCGCGCGGTGCTGCCCGCGCGCTCCGTTCGGATGAAGCGATACGACGTTACTGGCGCATCGATTTCGCGATGATCGTGCGCTGGATCTGCGACGTGCCGCCGCCGATCGTCGATTGAATGCTTTCGCGCAGGTAGCGCTCCATGTCGGCTTCCGGCAGGTTGGCGTAGCCACCCAGGATCTGCATGCCGGCGAGCGCGCACTCCTTCAGCGTCTCGGACCCGTACAGCTTCGCCATCGACACCTCGCGGCTGCACGGCACATGGTCCGCCGCCATCCGCGCCGCGCGATAGCAGAGCAGACGCGCCGCGTCGACCTTCGTCTGGCAGTCGGCGAGCAGGTGGCGAATCACCTGGAAGTCGTACAGTTGATGGTCGAACTGGATACGGTCGTGCGCGTAGCGCGTCGCCGTCGTCACTGCCTGCTGGGCGTTACCCGTATAAGCGGCGGCCACCGCGCAGCGCTCGAGCTCGAGGTGTTCGGTGATGATCTTCCAGCCCTGCCCTTCCTCGCCCAGCAGCGCGTCGCCCGGCACACGCACCTCGTCGAGGAAGATCTCGGTCGTACCGGTCGCGTGACGCGAGAGCGTCGGCAGCTTGTTGATCACCATCCCCGGCGTGTTGTTCGGGATCAGCAGCACCGACAGGCCCTTGTGCTTGTCGTCGGTACTCGTGCGCACCAGCATCGCGATCACGGTGTCCTTCGCCGCCGCGCCGCTGCACCACAGCTTCTGGCCGCTGACGATCCAGTCGCCGTTGGTGTCGCGGCGGGCGCGCGTCTTCGTGTTCGCCGCATCGGAACCGGCATCGGGCTCGGAAATCGACACGGAGAAGCGGATCTTCCCGTCGATGAACGGCTGCACGTATTTTTTCTTCTGTTCGGGCGTGCCGAACTTGATGATGTTCATCGCGGTGAACGTCGGCACGAGCACCGAGCACGCGAAGTCGAAGCCGAACTTGCCGAGGCCTTCGGCCATCAGAGAGTAATCGAAAATGTCGCCGCCCGAGCCGCCCTCGGCTTCCGGAATCAGGATGCCAAGCCACCCTTGCTTCGCGATCTTTTCGTACGCCTCGTACGGGTAGTCGCGATTCATGTCGCACTTGCGCACGTATTCGACGGTGATCTCGTTGTCCATGAACTTGTTCACGGTATCGAGCCACATCGTTTGCGATTCGTCGAGAAAATTTGCCATTTGTCTTCGCTCCAGTTGTGTGGCGTCAGCTCGCGCATCGGCCTTGTTCGTCATGACCTTCAGGTTAGGGCCACGTCCGGAGCGATCCAACTGGTCATTTTCGAAGCGGCGATTCGAAAATGGTGAAGACGGTTAGCGACACCTTCGCGTCGGGCAATCTGCTTCGATGGACGGTCATGTTCGATCGCGCGAGGCCGCCGCGCGCTCCAAATGAAACGTGCCCGACGTTCCTGTTTTGGAATCGTCGGGCACGGTCGCGATCATTCCGGCGGCGGTACGCTACCGAGCATGCACCTGTCGCCGAGCCTGCAGTCGACGGGGCGCGCATACGCCGCCGTGCGCGGCCGCGCGTCGAGACGGCAACGTCGGATCAGGCCTTCGCCAACGACACGTCCACACGCGTCTTATTCGGTATTTGGGTCACCATGATGGCGGCAATCACGGACGGAATCGCGAACACGTAGAAATTCCACTGATGTCCCAGGGTCGACCCGACGACCCACCCACCGATCATCGGTCCCAGCACCGAGCCGATCCGCCCCAGACCTTGGGCTGTGCCGATAGCCGAGCCGCGGCAGGATGCGGGGAAGTACGCGGCAATGTAGCCGTAGCCGAGCGTTGTCGATCCGATCGACCCCAGACCTGAACCGAACACGGCGAGCATCAACCAGATGTAATCCGGCTTCTGGCTCATGACCAGCAACGAAATTGCGCAAATGGCAAAAAGGGAAATCAGTATCTTGCGGGATCCGAAGCGATCGGCCAGCCACGCGCCACACAGATTGCCCACGGCGGCGCCGAATTGCATCACCAGAAGAAACTGCAGCGATGATCCGAGCGGATACCCGGCCTTGCGCATCAGCGTCGGAAGCCAGACATTCATTCCATAGACGACGATCTGGCCACAGAAACACACGACCGCGAACAGCAGCACCGCTGACCGCCAGTCCGACGACATCGCGAGCTTGAAGCCGCGCAATTCGCTGGATGCGGATTGAAGCTGACGTTGGCTGGCGTTGTCAGCCAGGACACGTTCGAAGTCGATCGAATAGCGGGTCGCCAGTTCTCGTGCTTCGTCCATTCGATTGCTGTCGACCAGAAAATTGACCGACTCCGGCAGGAAAAAATACATGACCGGCAGGATAACGACGTACACCGCGCCGGCGGCATAGAGCACTCGCCAGCCGTGACTCTGCAGCAGCGAGATCGCCAGCAACGCACACACGACGCCGCCGATCGCATAGCCCGTCAGCGCGAGTGCGCTATACAGCTGGCGACGATTGCGAGGCGCATACTCGACGCTCAGTGCCACCGACGAAGGCACCACACTCCCCAACCCGATACCCGTGAGGAAACGGGCAAAACCCAGTTGCGTCGGGGAATGTGCCACTGCGCATAGCAGCGATCCGATGGAAAACCAGAGCACGCCGGCCATGATCAGTTTCCGGCGGCCGATGCGATCGGACAGGGAGCCGGCGCCGAACAGGCCCAGCATCAGCCCGGCCAGTGTCCAGCTCCCGATCATTCCCGCACCCGATGCGCTCAACCCCCATCCGGGCTCCGCGAACAGGGACGACACCGTTGCGCCGTAGACGATGAGATCGTAGCCGTCGACGGCGATCGTTAGAAAGCACAAGACGACTACGAACAGGCTGCTGCGAGTCCGAATGGATGATGCGTTCACGTTGTCTCCTTTTTAACTCACGAATTCCCGTTCACGACCGGGTTTTTATCTTCTCGCCCACTATAGGGATGCGAAATTTATCGACCAAGTGACGGATTTCGAAGCGGCGATTCGGCGGATTCGAATCAACTTTCGTGTGATCAAAAGCGCCATGCGTGCGAGGCGCGGCAGGTATAAGGCAACGTGCCGATGGACGAATTCATCGATCTTGTCGACGGTCGCGACGATGCCGTCCAGACAACACGGCTTATTGAAGGGAATGCTTTATTCAGCGGTGTGGGGGATATTGCCGGGCAAATCGTGAAGGGACATCGCACGAACGCACATCATGCGCATGCTGACGATCGATACAGCACGCCGCACCGCGCGAATGTCGACGCTGCGTGTCATTGGAACCGCCGCTATCAGTCAGCGAACCGGGCAACGAACGCCCTCGTTGCTGCCGTCAGTGAATCGCCACGCCTCGTCCCGATGCAAAGTCGGCGCAATGCCCATGGTTCGTCCAGCGCCACCAGCGTCACTTTGCTGAGGTCCTCGACCGGCAGCATGCTCTCGGGCTGGATCATCACGCCCAGCCCTGCCTTGACCAGACTGCGAGCTGCCTCGATCGTGCTGACCCGATACTTCACATCCAGCTCGCGCCCCAGCGCGGCGGCTGCATTTCGCAGCTGGGTCATCATCGAAGTCGTCGCCGAGATGCCGATCACGTTCTGCTCGAGGAGATCCTTCGTCGTGACGCTGGCGCGCTCCCCGAGGCTATGCCCTTTCGGCACGACGGCAACGAGACGATCGGTACGATACTCGATGATCTCGAGCGCATTCCGGTCGATGTCGTCTGTGGCATAGAACATCGCCACGTCGGCCTTGCCGGCCACGACGGCACCGACCACGTTGGTATTTGCGTCCTCTTGCAACTCGATGTCGACGAAGGGAAAGTCCCGCGTGAACTCGGCGATCTCGCGCGCCAGAAACTGGACGATGATCGTGCTGGTGGAGCCGATGCGGATATGACCGCGTACGCCTTCGGTGAACTCGGCCACCTCGCGCCGCATCACGTCGAGATTCTCGAACAGCAAACGCACGTGACGGGCCAGCACCTCGCCGGCAGCGCTCGGGACCATGCCGGTTGGCAGCCGCTCGAACAGGTCGATGCCGGCAATCTCTTCGAGATCCTGGATCCGCCTCGTCGCAGCTGACGGCGTGATGTTCTCCCTCACCGCCGCGCGACGCATCTGCTGCTCCTCCACGACGGTGAGAAACAACCGCAACGTGAAAAGGTCGACGCGTCTCGTCAGATTGTGGAGACTGAGCCCGGCCATGTCCTCTCCTTGGTCTTCTCGCTCGGCTGGATTGCTGAATTGAGCCATAGAGACTAAGCCGGGGGTGATCGGGCGTCAATTGGGAGTCGAAGAAGGGGCGACCGGGACAACCTCGGCGATATCGGTCATATCCCCAGGGGAGTCGAGAAGCCGAGGTCGCCCCGACGTTGTGCGGCGCATGAGACGATCCGTGCGAAGCGCACACGCGCCATCGGTTCACCGGATTCAGATAACGTTCATTTCCCGCAATTTCCCGATTTCACCGTCGTCCATGCCCAACCACTCGTGCAGGACATTCGCGTTGTGCTCGCCCAGACGCGGCGGCGTCTTGGCTTCCGGTTCCGGAACATCCGACATCTTGACCGGGTTGCCGGCCACCTGAATGGGGCCCCATACCGGGTCGTCGAGCGTCATGAGCATCTTCCGTGCAGCAACGTGCGGACATTCGAACAGGTCCGGCACGTCGTTCACGTTGGCGCAAGGCACGCCGCCCGCGCGCAGCTCGGCCAGTGCCGTTTCGCGTGACCGATCCGCGAGCCATGCGTCGATCTCGACATTCAGATCGTCCAGATGCTGCTTGCGCAACATGCCGTCGGTAAATCTCGGATCGTCCGGCAGATTCGGCCGGCCGATGACTTCCGCGAAGCGCTTCCAGATGTGTTCGCCCAGTACCGCAATGACGATATACCCGTCCTTCGCACGATAGGTTCCGAACGGCGCAGTGACTGCGTGTACCCCGGGGGGCGACGTCCGCTTCGTGGCCGAATACATCGCGACGGAAATTTCGTTGAGGATCAACGATGCATCGACCATCGAGATATCGATTTTCTTGCCCTTGCCCGTCGTATGCCGATGCAGGAGCGCGAGCACGACGCCGTAGAGTGCCAGGATCCCGCACTCGATATCGGCGAGCGAGAAGCCCAGATAGGTCGGGCGGTCGTCGCTCCGCTCGGGACGATACATCAGCCCGCTCATCGCCTGCCCCACGATATCGAACGCCGGGAAGTCACCGTACGGACTGGGCAGTATGTCGTCGTGTCCGAACCCGGAAATGGCGCCGTAGATCAAGCGTGGATTGATCTTGCTCAGGTCCGCATACCCGAGCCCCATCCGGTCCATCACGTTCGGCCGCAGATTCTCGATCACGACATCGGCTTGCGCGGCGAGTTCGGTGAAGATGCGCCGGCCTTCCGGGTGCTTGAGATCGAGCGTGACGCTCTTCTTGTTTCGATTCGCCCGCAGAAAAGCGAGGCCGCTCGGCTTGCCGTCCGCGTCCTGTTTGACAGGATTCGTGCTGCGGGAAAAATCGCCGCCCTCGCGCGTCTCGATCTTGACGACTTCCGCGCCGGCATCCGCCAACCACATCGAAGCAAACGGCGCCGCGATGAAGTTTTCGACGGTGAGTACCCGAATGCCGGCCAACGGCCGATCTGCACCTATCTTCGTTCCGACACGCGAATCATGAATTGTCTCCTCCATCACATCTCCTTTTCATTCATCTTTGGAATCGTCCACGCGCGCTCACCGAATCACCTCTCGATTGCGCAGCGCATCAATCTCATGTTGAGCAAATCCCCAGTCGAGCAACGCTTCGTCCGTATGCTCGCCGATCCGGGCGGGGGGCCGCTGGATCGCACCTGGCGTGCGGCTGAAGCGCGGTGCCGGGCCGGGCTGTACCACGCCGGCCACTTCCTGAAACGTTGCTCGTGCGACGTTGTGCGGATGCTTCGGTGCTTCCGTCAATGAGAGCACCGGCGCAATGCACACGTTGGTTCCGGCTGCGAGGTTGCACCACTCGTCCCGGGTCTTCTGCCTGAATATCTCGGCAAAGCGTGCGCGCAGCAGCGGCCATCCGTCCGTGTCGTGCTGCTTCGGAAGCGCTTCGTCGGCCACGCCGAGCAGGGTCAGCGTCTCGCGATAAAAGCGCGGCTCGTTGGATGCGAGCGATACGTAGCGGCCGTCGCTCGTTTCATAAACCTGATACCAGGGCGCGCCTGAATCCAGCCGATTCGAGCCTCGCCGGTCGATCCATGCGTTGCCGGCATGCATCCCGTATATCAGGGTCATCAGCGACGCGGAGCCGTCGACCATGGCCGCGTCGACCACCTGCCCCTGTCCGGAGCTCCGGGCCTCGAGCATCGCACTGACGACCCCCAGCGCAAGATAAAGCGAGCCGCCGCCAAAATCTCCGACGAGATTGAGCGGTGGCACCGGCGGGCCGTTTTCGGAGCCGATGGAATGGAGCGCTCCGGTCAACCCGATGTAGTTGAGATCGTGGCCGGGCGCGTCTGCGAGCGGGCCGTCCTGCCCCCAGCCCGTCATGCGGCCGTAGACGACCTTCGGATTGACCGCGAGACAGTCGTCCGGGCCAACGCCAAGCCGTTCGGCAACGCCGGGACGAAAACCCTCGATGACAGCGTCTGCGCCCTCGACAAGGCGCAAGATCACCTCGACTGCCGCGCCATTCTTCAGATCCATCGCGATCGAGCGGCGGCTCCGACGCAACAGGTCGAACCGGCTTTCCAGCAAAACACCGCTGTCCGACGGCACGATACGGTCGATTCGCAATACGTCGGCGCCGAGATCGGCTAGCAGCATGGCGCAGAACGGCAACGGTCCGATGCCGCCGATCTCGACCACCTTGAGACCCGCCAACGGGCCTTGGCCTTTGCAGCGTTGCAAATTTGTCTCCGATTTTTTTGCGGGATCGAGTATCGCTACCCCGCCTCTTGTATCCGAGCCACTGCCTGCCTCGGAAAGCGACGCACCATGCGCGTCGGCAATTTGCCGGGGCTACTCGTTGCCGAACGAAGCCCGCCAGCTCGGTCAATCCTAGGGGCGCCCACCGCCTCGTACAAATGCAGATTCGCGAAAGCGGCGTTGCGGTTTCGCGAACGCGGTGCCGCACTGCCAGTTGAGAGCAACTCGAGTTTCACGCGTCGATCG
This sequence comes from Burkholderia sp. SRS-25, assembly GCF_004343765.1. NCBI lineage: Bacteria > Pseudomonadati > Pseudomonadota > Betaproteobacteria > Burkholderiales > Burkholderiaceae > Burkholderia > Burkholderia sp. SRS-25. The sequence goes on along the minus strand of NZ_PTXM01000009.1, from coordinate 62,836 downwards.
ACGGGTGAGACAGCCATTCGTCTGCCATGCCGGGGCTCGACGAAGCCCGGATTCGAAAATAAGCAACTCCGCATTCGAAAAACGTCACTCGAATTACCGCCGCTCCGTACCTACTATTGCCCAGGCAGATATACGGCGCGCCGTGGAGGTCATTGACCTCTCGCCGCCAGACTTCTCGATCCGCCAGCCGGATTCGCACGAATCGCAATGTCGTGCGTATCCGACCGACAGGCGAGCTCGAACGAACTTCTCCATGATTTGAAGGCAATTTCGATGAGCAGTCTTGAAGGGAAAGTAGCCATCGTCACCGGCGGCACCGGTGGGATCGGCAAAGGCATCGCGTTGCAGCTCGCAGCGCGCGGCGCAACAGTCGTGATCAGCGGGCGAAATGCAGCGAAGGCAGAGTCGGTCCTCGCCGAGCTCCGGCAGGCTGGCGGCATTGCAGATTTCCTGTCGGGAGACGTGCGATCGAAAGACGATATGGACGCATTGGCCGCGGAGACTGCCCGTCGCCACGGCGGCATCGACATTGTCGTCGCCAATGCCGGCGGCAATGACGACGAGGCGCGGTCTCCCAAGGTTCGCGGCGCATTCGCCGATATCGATCTCGCACGCGTTGCGGCGCTGGTTGCCGAGAATACGGCCGCCAAGCTCTTTCCGGTGCAGGCTGCGTTGCCGTACATGCGCCCTCGTGGCGGCGGCAGCGTGATCTTCGTGACGTCGGAAGGCGGCCGGGTCCCCACCCCGGGCCAAACGGCCGTTTCGACATTTGCCGGCGGCCTGATTCGCGCCAGCAAAGTCATCGCCAAGGAACTGGCGCGCGACAAGATCCGGGTCAACTGCGTTTGCGTGACGGTGGTGCGCGACAGCCCGTCGTGGGACGCCGTGTTCGGTGCCGACAGCAAGGTATCGGAACAACACCGCAAACAATACGAAAAGGTCGTCGCCGGTTGCCCGCTCGGTGTTGCTGCGCCGACGGATATCGGCCAGGTCGTCGCGTTCCTGGCATCGAACGAATCAGCCTACCTGACAGGTGCAACGCTGAGCCCGACGGGCGGCCTGACCATTCATTGATCGCGCCACGGGTCGTGCGTGAGCTCACAGCGCCGGCATCGGAACATTGACGCCTCGCGCAAGCGCTGCACCGCTCGCACCGAGCCTACGCACCAGATTTGGAGAACTATCATGCGCGGCATGGTCTTTCAGGGAAATTGCAAGGTCGACGTCCTCAACTTCGACGATCCCGTTCCGGGATACGGCGAAGCAGTCATCGAAATGAAGGCGTCCGGCATGTGCGGGACCGACCTTCACTATTACCGCCACGGGATGGCGGAATCGTTGAGCATGCTCGGCATGCGCGACCGGATGGAATCCGACCAGGTCATCGGCGGTCATGAACCTTGCGGCGTCGTGGCCGCGGTCGGCCCGGGCGTCGATCCCGCAACGTTCCGGGTCGGCGACCGGGTCATGGTCTTTCATTACGCGGGTTGCAGCTGCTGCGACCACTGCCGGACAGGCTGGACCCAACTGTGCGATCGCGGCGCGCGCATCTACGGCGTGCTGAGTCACGGCGGGCATGCGAACTACATGAAGGTACCGGTATCGTCCCTGGTCCATCTGCCGCAGGAAGTGTCGTTCAAGGGCGGCGCGGCCATCTCGTGCGGCACCGGCACGGCATACGGCGCGCTGCTGCGTCTGGATATCAGCGCGCGTGACACGCTTGCCGTCTATGGCCTCGGCCCTGTCGGCCTCTCCACCGCTCAACTCGCCGCCGCAATGGGTATCGAGGTGATCGGCATCGACATCAACCCGAGTCGCGTCGAGCGCTCAAAGGCATTCGGCGTCACGCACGGCATCGAAGCCAGCAAGGTCGACCCGGTCGAGGAGATCCACAAGCTGACGGGCGGAAAAGGCGTGTCCTGTGCAGTCGAATGTGCCGGTGGTGAACTGCCGCGCGCGCAGGCGATTCGCAGCACGAAAGTATGGGGGCGTGTCGTTCTCGTCGCGGTCGGCGGGAACCTGACCATCGATGCAATGAAAGACCTGATCGGCAAGCAAAGAACGCTGATCGGCTCCTTCACCTTCTCCGAAGTCGGCATGAAGGACTGTGCCCACTTCATCGCCGATCACGGTGTCGAGGTAGACAAGCTCTTTACCGAAGAGTGGCGTCTCGAGCAAGCCGGTGAAGCCTACGCACACTTCAACCAACAAACGAGTGGCAAGGGCGTCATCGTATTTTGACGGCACGCACACCCGTGCCGTCCGGAATTTGGAAAGCGCCGTCGAAGACGGCCATGGAGAATTAGATGACCAAGAGAACGATCGACCTCAAGCATCCCCGAGAGTTCTACATCGGCGGGCAATGGGTGGCACCGTCCACCGCCGAAACGTTCGATGTGCTCGACTGCGCGACGGAAGAAGTCGTGGCGACCGTGGCAAAAGCCGCGTCGGCCGACATGCAGCGTGCAATCACCGCGGCGCGTGACGCATTCGACAACGGCCCGTGGCCCCGGATGACGCCGCAGGAACGCGCGGTCTATCTCGAGAAGTTCGCGGAGCGGCTGGAAGCGCTGAACGACGATTTCGCGCGCATCTGGTCGATCGAGACCGGGATCGTGTACAAGATTGCCCAGCCGCGTATCGGGCTGTTCATCAGCGGCGCATTTCGCCAGTACGCGGCAATGGCGTCGACCTTCCCGTTCGTCGAGGAGCACCGGTCGGTTACCGGCAATCTCGGCTATCGCGTCTACGAGCCGGTCGGCGTCGTCGGGGAAATCATTCCGTGGAACGGTCCTGCCGGGTTGATGGCGTACAAGACCGCGCCGGCGCTGCTCGCAGGTTGCACACTGGTGATCAAGTCGTCGCCCGAAGCGCCCTGCTCGGCCTACCTGTTCGCCGAGATCTGCGAAGAAATCGGTTTGCCGCCCGGTGTGATCAATGTCGTGACGGCCGATCGGGACGTATCCGAGGAGCTGGTTCGCCATCCCGGCGTCGACAAGATCACGTTCACGGGATCGACAGGCGCCGGCCGCCGGATCGCTTCCATTGCCGGCGATCGCGTCGCGCGCGTCACGCTCGAACTCGGCGGCAAATCGCCCGCCGTCATCCTCGATGATTTCGATGTCGAAGCTGCGGCAAACATCCTCGGGCCGTCCTATTTCGGCTACAACACCGGGCAGATCTGCCACAGCCTGACTCGTGTGATCGTTCCGCGTGCGAAACACGACGCGATGGTCGAAGCGTTATCGAACATCGCCCGACAGATCGTGGTCGGCGATCCGTTCGCGCCGGAGACGACCTCCGGCCCGCTCGCGAGCGCACGGCAGCGAGAGACCGTCGAGCGGTTCGTCGCGAAGGGCATCGAGGAAGGCGCAACGTTGGCAGCCGGCGGCAAACGTCCGGCCGGATTGCAGCGCGGGTTCTTCTTCGAGCCGACGGTATTCGGCAACGTGGACAACCGTTCGACGATCGCTCAGGACGAGATCTTCGGCCCGGTATTGAGCGTCATTCCGGCCGACGACGAAGCCAGCGCGATCCGGATGGCGAACGACACCCCATTTGGCCTGAATGCCGCGGTGTTCACGAACGATAGCGCCCGTGCGCTGCACGTGGCACGCCAGATCCGCTCGGGGACGGTCGGCCACAATGGCCCGCGCACCGATTTTTCGATCGGCTTCGGCGGATTCAAGCAGTCCGGCATCGGGCGTGAAGGCGGTGTCGAAGGGCTGACCGCGTTCATGGAATCGAAGACCATCGTCATGGCTTGACGGACCGGCTGTTCCCGCTCGGATCGCACATCGACACGGGTAACAGATTCGATTGGTAGCGCGGCTCCCGGATTCCGCGTGGCGGATCGACCGCGCTCCTCTCGACACGCCAGTTCGACTCAGCGAAGCGCCGACGGAATGTCGGCGCTTCATTTTCGCCAAACCTGTACGCATACGTTGACGTTCCATGCAGCGCCCACACGCGCCGCGTGAATCCGCATGCGCGGGCAACCGCCCTCCCCCTCTTTCATTCGATGCAAGCCAGGAATTCACCACTCGTCGCGATACGCGAGGCCGCCCGGCAGCTGGCCGTGACGCCCCGCACCCTGAAGTATTACGAGGAACTCGGCCTGGTGATTCCAGCCAGGAGCAACGGAAGGTACCGGCTCTACAGCGTCGCCGATCTGGACAAGCTCGGTCGGATCCTGCGACTGCGCTCCCTCGGGTTCTCGCTGCACGGCATCACCGAAATGCTCAAGCAGCCACTGGCGATCGAGGCCGACGGCCGCAGGCAGTATTCCGTCGAGTCGTTGCACGAGATCTCGTCAGGTCTTGCCGAGCAGATCACCCGCCTGAACGCCCGGATCGTGCAGGTCCGACGTGAATTGAAAGACGCGGAGACACTGCGCAACGAGCTGAACGATGACCTCCAGTACTTGCGGCGACGACTCGCCGGTACCCCTGCGGAAGTGCTCGAAGGTGAACGTCTCGCCGCTCGCGAGCGTCGTTCCGCCGCGTCCGGGTCTGGCAACGGAGAATCGTGATCATGGCGTTCTCCCGCGCACGGTCGCTGACGTACCGTCATCTTCGTCATGACCTTTTTCCCTGGGCCATCGCGTTGTCGGTCGGACTCGACTACTTCGACAATACCGCCTTCTCGTTTTTCAGCAGCTACGTGGCCGGCGGGATAAACGTACCGCCGGACGAACTGGTGTGGTCGTCGTCTGCGTATGCCGTCGCGTCGGTACTGGGCATTCTCCAACAGCAATGGTTGATCGAGCGAATCGGGTTCCGCCGATACCTCAGCGGCTGCCTGCTGATGTTCGCGATCGGCTCACTGGCGGCATCGCTCAGCGTTACATCATTTCAACTGGCGATGGCACGCGGTTTTCAGGCCTATTTCATCGGGCCGATGCTGGGTACATGCCGGATTCTCCTGCAGACCGGTTTCTCGCCCAAGAATCGCCCGCCAGCGACGCGCCTGTTCCTGACGATCATCCTGTTGGCGAGCGCCCTTGCTCCGCTAGTCGGTGGCGTGCTCATTGCAAACTTTGGCTGGCATGCGCTCTTTCTCTGCACGACGGTCGCCGGGCTCGCACTGGCCGTATTCGCGTTCCTGGTCGTTCCGCATATCGGCAAGCGCCAGCCGGCACTGCGCAGCGACACGCATCTCTGGCCCTACCTGATTTTCGCGCTCGCCCTCGGTGCGCTGCAGATCGTCGCTCAGCAGGTCCGCTTCGAGCTGTTCAGCACGTCGCCGATACTGTTGCTCCTTACCGCAGCGGGCCTGCTCGCGCTCGGTTGGGTTGCCTGGCAGCAATGGAACCACCCAAAACCGCTCATTCGGTTGAGTGCATTGCGAGAAGGCCCCTTCAGAGTCGCCATCGTGCTCTATGCGTTCTACTACTACATCACGAATGCAATCGGCTATCTGATATCGAGACTGCTCGAAGGCGGCCTCGGCTACCCGGTGGAGAATGCGGGCCGAATCGTCGGATTCACGTCACTGTCGTCGATCGTCGTGGCGTTCTTGTATTTCCGATACGCGAAGTTCGTGACGCGCAAGAAGCTGTTGATCGTTCCAGGATTCCTGATGGCTACGTTCATCGCCGTGTGGTTTATCCACCTCCCCCCCGATGTGAGTGTGTCGTGGCTCCTGGCACCGCTGATCGTGCGCGGCTTCCTGTTGATGTTCATCGCTCTGCCGAACGGAAACGTCGCGTTCCAGATCTTCCCGGATCACGAATTTACGCACGGCTACCGACTGAAGAATATCGTCAAGCAGCTTGCATACTCGCTATCGACCGCGTCCATCATCATCCTGGATCAGCACCGCCTCGCGCTCCATCAAACCCGCCTGGCGGAGTTTGCAACCCCTTACAACCCGATCTTCGAGAACGCGCTGCAGTCGATGGCTCATGCGTTCGCCGAGCACGGCATGAATACCGCGCAGGCCGAAGGTGCGGCCCTCGGAGAATTCGCGCGCATGGCAGCGCATCAGGCGAGCTTCATGAGCGTACTGGATTGCTTCTACGTGATTGCAATCATTTCCCTGGCCGGCGCCGTCATTGCACTCGTTCAACGGCAGATAAAGTGACGCGGGCGTGACCGCAGTACGGAACGTTCCGCGCACCGAGATTGACGCAACTTTCCACGGCGTCAAACTTACAGAATGCTCGGCGATCACGATGGGCAATAGCAGTCGATCCGGATCCCGGGCCGAGAACGCGGGATCCGAGCGCCTCGATGGCTCACGATGCCTGACCGGTGGCGAATGGTTACGTAATGCTGAAGCGGTGCAATCATGACGATTTCGATGAAAGAGGAAACCAGCCCTTCGTGCTCGAAGGGCAGGACTCACACCTGGACAAGTGCCGACGGCCTGAGGCTCGCCGGCGAATCGTGGGGCGACCCGCTCGGCGCCCCCGTCATCCTGCTGCACAGCAGCGGGCAAACGCGTCATGCGTGGAGCGGAATCGGCCACGCGCTCGGCGCGGCCGGCTTTCATGCCGTTGCCTTCGACGCAAGAGGCCATGGTGAATCGGATTGGTCGCCGACCGGCAACTACAGTCAGATCGCGATGGTCCGCGATCTCGAACGCGTCGCGACGCTCTTCGACGGCCGACGACCGATGCTCGTCGGCGCCGGCCTGGGAGGTGGCACGAGCTTGCTCGCAGTCGGGGAAGGCTTTCTTGATGCAGCCGCACTGGTGCTCGTCAACATTGCGCCGTGTGTCGAGCCGCACGGTGTCGTCCGTCTGCAGTCGCTGATGCGACGGCCGGACGGGTTCGAATCTCCCGACGAAGCCGTCGACGCGATCAGCCGATATCGCCGGAATCCGAAAAATGGATTCGTTTCAAGCAACGTGAGCCGCAGCCTGCGTCACGACGGAGACGGAAGATATCGCTGGAACTGGGATCCGCATTTTCTCGCGTGGCCCCGCGACCTGGATCGACGCCATGCACGCTATTCCGCGTGTGCGCGACGGCTCAAGCTGCCGACATTGCTGGTGCGCGGCGGCAATTCCGACATCGTCAGCGAAGCGGGCGTGCACGAATTCCTCAAACTGTGCCCCCATGCCGAGTACGTCAACGTTGCTGCCGCCGGGCACATGGTGGCTGGCGATCGCAACGACGTCTTCGGCGAGGTTGCAGCGCAGTTCCTCGGTCGCCACATCCGCCCCGTCTAGCGCGGCCCGGTTGTCATCGAATCGGCTCAGCAGGTCGAGCCGTCACATGCGGCAAAAATCGAGGCAGGCGAACGCGTCACTGCTCAGACCATCCGCATCACGTCCTTCGTCGCTACCCGGGTGGAGCGAAATCCGTTGGCGGGATGCGCCAGATCGGCATAACCGAATCCGATGCCGCAAACGAACTTCCGCTCGTCTCCGATCCCGAAATAATTTCGAATGAAGCCCGCATGGTTTGCGAGCGCCGCCTGGGGCGTCGTGGCAACGTCATAGGCCCGAGCCGCCAGCAGGAACGACGCGACGAATGCCCCGCTGTCGACGGCTGCGTACTGTCCGAGTTCGGCGGGCATCGTCAGGATCGCCACGTGAGGCGCACCAAACAGCCGGAAGTTCTCCGCAGCCTGCCTGGCACGAGCGACGCGGTCATCGCGGTCGATACCGAGCGCCTCGTAAAGGGCATATCCGACTTCGCGGCGACGTTCGCCATAGACACCGGGGTACTCGGCCGGAAACGGTATATCGGAATCCATCTCGGTATGCCGCGCGGCATGGTCGACCAGTGCAGCACGGAACCGATCAGTCGTCTCGCGGGATGTCACCACCACGTGCCATGGCTGCACATTGCACCACGACGCAGAACGTTTAGCGATGTCGACGATGCTGCCGATCACACTCGCCGGAACAGCGTCCGGCAAATAGGCGCGACAAGTAAATCGTGACGATGACAAACGATGGATCGTTTCCACGTCTGCCATGGTCCGTTCATTCAACAGCGAGCGATTGGCGCGCTTCTGCATGGTGTGTTTCTCCTTCCATTGCTCCGCTATCGGCGGCGCGCCTCGACTCAATCCGGCACGTCGCCCGTGGTCGCGTCATTCAGCTGCCCGGACGGGCTTCGCGTGCGAGACGTTCGCGATGATCGGGGTGTGCGACTGCAATCATCTTTGGAATGCGCTGGGCAAGAGACAGGCCACGCAGATCGGCAATCCCGTATTCGGTCACGATCACGCATCCGTCGCTTCTCGGTATCGTGACCGGCCCCGACAATCGCGTCACGATCCGGCTATGCCGCCCGGCGGTTGACGGCAGCGCAACGATAGGAACGCCTCCATGGCTGAGCTGTGCCGCGCGCAGGAAGTCGCCGACACCGCCGACTGCGCCGACGTACGTGTCGCCCACCATCTCGGCATTGATCTGCCCGGTCAGGTCCACCTCCACCGCTGAATTGATCGCGACGAACCGGTCGATCCGGCGGAGCACGTCCGGGTTATGCGTGTATTCGGTACCGCGCAACTCGAGCGCGGGATTGCGATGCGCGAAGCGACGCACCCGTGCGGAACCGATAATGACCCCACCGATCGTGACCCCCGTGTCGATCGCCTTCTTCGCGTTCGTGACGACACCGGCCTCGCAGAGCATTGCAACACCATCGCCGATACTTCCCGAATGCACGCCGAGGTCGCGCTTGCCCCGCAATTCCGCCATCACTGCATCGGGAATCGAGCCGATGCCTGTCTGCAGCGTCGCGCCGTCCTCGACGAGCGAGGCGACATGCCGACCGATTGCCTGCTCGACCGGCCCGGGTTCCGTGACGGACGGCTCGGGGAACACCGCGTCGGATGCCACCAGCAAATCGATATCGTCAGCCCGAAGATACGGCCCACCATGAGTCCACGGAACATCCGGGTGCACCTCGGCGACGATCGCGCGCGCGTGCTTGACCGCCTCGACCAGATACTCGCGCGCAAGTCCGAGGCTGTAGCGTCCCTGGTCGTCCGGCGGCGAGACCTGAAGCATCACGACATCTATCCGCAACCCGCCAGAACGGATCAACCCCGGCAGCTGGGAGTAATGGACAGGAAGAATGTCGAGCACGCCCGCGCGGGCCAGCTTTCGGTTCGATCCGCTCCCGCAGTACGCGAGAAAGTCGAACGCGTCGGCATGCTCGGGGGCAAGTACGTCGGCGAGGCCGATACCGAGGAAGATGCGGATCCGCTTCAGATGCTCACGCTGGGCAACGAGCGCGCGCATCAGCGTGACCGGCTCAGCGTGTGACTGGCCCCACATCACGGTGTCACCCGAGCGAATGATGATGGAGAGTGCCTCGCAGCAGTCAGCCATGGCGGCTTCGTTCAACGGCCCTGGGGTCAAGGGTTCAGCATGGTTCATGAGTCGACGAACTCGAAAGTCACGGAGACGCGACTCCGACGCTGCTCACCGCGTTCGGAACGGTCCATGTGGAATGGGATGATCAGGGCAGCGGTGGAGGCACTCTGCTTTGATTCCAGCACCGCCACGGTTGGGGGTCAACGCGGTCCCGGCCCGCGTTCCGTACTTTGGTTTACATGTTCGGGTAATTCGGCCCGCCGCCGCCTTCCGGCGTGACCCACACGATGTTCTGCGTCGGGTCCTTGATGTCGCAGGTCTTGCAGTGCACGCAGTTCTGCGCGTTGATCACCAGGCGGTCGCTGCCGTCGTCGTTCTTCACGAACTCATACACCGCCGCCGGGCAGAAGCGCGCCTCCGGCCCCGCGTACGTGCGCAGGTTCACGTTCACCGGCACGCTCGCGTCCTTCAGCGTCAGGTGCGCCGGCTGGTTCTCCTCGTGGTTCGTGTTCGAGATGAACACCGACGAGAGGCGATCGAACGTCAGCTTGCCGTCCGGCTTCGGATACTCGATCGGCTCGCATTGCGACGCCGGCTTCAGCATCTCGTGGTCCGCGTGCTTGTGGTGCAGCGTCCACGGCACGTTGCCGCCCATCACCTTCTGCTCGAGCCCGACCATCAGCGTGCCGAGATACAGCCCCTTGGCCATCCACTGCTTGAAGTTGCGCGCGCGGTACAGCTCCGTGTACAGCCACGACTGCTTGAACGCATCCGGGTACGCGTTGAGCTCGTCCGACTGGCGGCCGGCCTGCACCGCGTCGAACGCGGCGTCGGCGGCCAGCATGCCGGTCTTGATTGCCGCGTGGCTGCCCTTGATCCGCGATGCGTTCAGGAAGCCCGCGTCGTCGCCGATCAGCGCGCCGCCCGGGAACACCGTCTTCGGCAGCGACAGCAGCCCGCCCGCCGTGATCGCGCGCGCGCCGTACGACACGCGCTTGCCGCCTTCCAGGAACGCGCGGATCGACGGGTGCGTCTTGTAGCGCTGGAATTCCTCGAACGGCGACAGGTACGGGTTCGTGTAGCCGAGGCCCACCACGAAGCCGACCACGACCTGGTTGTTGTCCATGTGATACAGGAACGAGCCGCCGTACGTATCCGACTTCAGCGGCCAGCCGGCCGTGTGGATCACGAGGCCCGGCTTGTGCTTGGCCGGGTCGATTTCCCACAGTTCCTTGATGCCGATCCCGTAGGCTTGCGGATCGGCGTTCGCGTCGAGCTTGAACTTCGAGATCAGCTGGCGGCCGAGGTGGCCGCGGCAGCCTTCGGCGAACAGCGTGTACTTCGCGTGCAGTTCCATGCCGAGCTGGAAGTTCTCGGTCGGCTCGCCGTCCTTGCCCACGCCCATGTTGCCGGTCGCGACGCCTTTGACCGAACCGTCGTCGTTATAGAGAATCTCGGCAGCGGGAAAGCCGGGGAAGATCTCGACGCCCAGCGCCTCGGCCTGTGCCCCAAGCCAGCGCGTGACGTTGCCCAGCGAAATCACGTAGTTGCCGTGGTTCTGGAAGTTGGCGGGCAGCGCCCAGTTCGGCGTGGTGACCGCGCTCTTCTCGGACAGGAACAGGAAGCGGTCTTCCGTCACCTCGACGTCGAGCGGTGCACCGCGCTCCTTCCAGTCGGGGAACAGTTCGTTGATCGCGCGCGGGTCCATCACCGCGCCCGACAGGATGTGCGCGCCGATTTCGGAACCCTTCTCGAGCACGCACACGCCGATCTCGGTGCCTCTCTCGGCGGCCAGCTGCTTGAGCCGGATCGCCGCCGACAGCCCGGCGGGGCCGCCGCCGACGATCACGACGTCGTATTCCATCGATTCGCGCGGGCCGTATTGCTCGATGAGACTGGTTTGGGACATGTGCTGATTCAAATCAGGTAGAAGCGACGGATTCCCATCGCAGGTTGAACTCGGCTTCGTCGTCACGACCAGCCGACCTTTTTCATTCGCTCACTGTGCGACCGCGTTCCTATACCCGGTCGATCGGTAAGCGGAGTCAGTGATCACGACTGCTTCGCGGCTGCAATCGCGAGCACACGCTGCGCGCGCAGCAGAACAGGACGATCGACCATCTTGCCGTCTACCGTGATCACGCCACCGTCCGACTGCGCCATCGCGTCGACAATACGTGTTGCCCACGCCAGCTCCTGCGCATCAGGTCGATAACAAGCATGAACGGCCGCAATCTGCTTCGGATGGATACACAGCTTTGCGCCAAAACCCTGGCGCTTGCCGTTCAACGCGTCAGCCGTCAGCCGCTCGACATCGTTGACATCCGGCGTGACGCCATCGATCGGCTGTTCAAGCCCCACGACGCGCGAAATGAGCGCAAGCCGTGCACGATACGGATTCAATGCATCGCGATCGTCCTGCATCCCCATTTCCGCGATGAAATCCAACGTCCCGAACATCAATCGTTTCACGTTGGGCGCCTTCGCGATCTCGAGCGCCGAGAACATGCCGGCAGCCGTTTCAACGAGTGGAAATATCGGAACCTTGCGGCGTGCGCGCGACGCGACTTCGATCACGTCGGAAGCGCTTTCTACCTTTGGCACTACGACGCCGGCAACACCATCGAGCGCTGCAAGCTTCGCGTCCTCTTCAAACCACGGCGTCCCACGACCGTTGATCCGTACCACAACGGGATGAGTGCGCGACAGCCAGGCCGTCAGAGTTGCACGCGCATCCTCCTTGGCCCCTGGCTCGACCGCGTCTTCGAGATCGACGATGACGGCATCGGCACCGCTCGACAATGCGTTCTGGAAGCGCTCCGGGCGGTTGCCGGGTACGAACAGATACGACTGTGCCGAAAAGGAAATATTGAACGCCATTTCAGTTTCCTGAAGCAGAGAATAGATCACGGGTCACGTATGCAGAAAACGCTTGTGCAATGGCTGGTTCGCGTCCGCGATCGGTACGATCCCGGTGATCGGTATCTCGTCGATCAGACTTCACCAAACCTCACACATGACACCAGCGCTGTTCTACCGAGTGATGCCGAACGGAACGAGCCGGCGCGCGGCATTCGCATGTGAGATACGGAGGTTTGCAAGGCCCGTGTCCATTCACCGATCTTCCGGCTTATACGCTCCGCGTCGGAGACACCGGCGTTTCGAGGGGGAATTCCGGCGCGCGCTTCTCGCGGAACGACTTCACGCCTTCGCGTACTTCGGCCCCGCCGAACCCGAGCATCTCCAGTGCCAGCGACGCGTCGAAAGTCGGCCCGGCCTGGCGCAGCCAGTTGTTGAGCGCATATTTGGTCCAGCGTGTCGCCGACGGCGCACCGTTCACGAGCCGCACTGCGATCGACAATGCCGTTTCCTGAACGTCGGCATCGTCTACCGCGACGGATACCAGCCCGATCTGCTCGGCCTTCTCGCCATTCACGGGTTCGCACAGCATCAGGTGATATTTGGCCTTGGCCATGCCGCAAAGCAGCGGCCAGATGATCGCTGCGTGATCGCCGGCTGCGACGCCGAGCCGCGTATGACCGTCGACCAGGCGTGCCGATCGGCCGGCCACCGAAATATCCGCGAGCAGCGCCGCCACGAGCCCCGCGCCTACCGCCGAGCCATGGATCGCGGAGACGATCGGCTTCGAACAGTTGATGATGTTGTAGACGAGATCCTTGGATTCGCGCCAAACGCGCACCCGCGCGTCGAACGAATCGATCATTTCCTCGACCATGTCGAAGTCGCCACCTGCCGAGAATGCCTTGCCTGCACCGCACAGAATCACGGCGGCGACACTCGGATCCTCGTCGACGTCTCTCCACACTCGCGCCAGTTCATCGTGACCGCGCGCGTCGAGCGCGTTGAGCCGCTCAGGACGGTTGAGCGTAATGCGTAAGACCCCCTTCGCGGGTCGATCGAACGCAAGACTCGAATACGACGCGTATACGGATGTCTCCTGATCGCTCTCTGACATGATTCTTCCTTTCTATGTTTGACTGACCGAGCCACGCGACGTGATCCCGCAGTCCACCGTGACAGTCGTTCCGGACGTATGGCCGGACTCGTCGGATGCAAGGAATACGAACAGCTCCGCGATCTCGTCGACAGTCCCAGCGCGACCACCCATCCGAACGAAGCCGACGCGGTTTCCGCATGCGCTGGGCTTTGATCCCAATCGTGTGCGCGGCGTCTGGAAGCGTCAACGCACGACCAGGTGTTGTTCCGTACGTCGGAATAACCACAATGCAGCTTTTCGTCTGTGCCGCGCCATCCGGCACGTATTGTCAATTCCACGCGCTCCTCGCGGTTTCCGAAGTACGGAATCATTGAACCGCCGGTGTTGACCTGACCATGGCAGAACCGACACTGTTGACGCTACGCCAGTGCGGCAGATTATTCCGTGCAGTGGGTGCAGGATTGTTGATTGGAAAAGGAGACGCAAAGTGAAGGTATTGGTCCCGGTCAAGCGCGTCGTCGACGCGAACGTGAAGGTCGGCGTGAAATCCGACCAATCGGGCGTCGACATTGGGAACGTGAAGATGTCGATGAACCCGTTCGACGAAATCGCGGTGGAAGAAGCCGTGCGCCTGAAGGAAGCGGGCGTCGCGACCGAAGTGATCGCGGTGTCGGTCGGCGTCGCGCAAGCGCAGGAAACGCTGCGTACGGCGCTGGCGATCGGTGCGGATCGCGCGATCCTCGTCGAGTCGAACGATGGTGTCGAGCCGCTGGGCGTCGCGAAGATCCTGAAGGCGCTGGTCGACAAGGAGCAGCCGCAACTGGTGATCCTCGGCAAGCAGGCGATCGACGACGATTCGAACCAGACGGGCCAGATGCTGGCGGCGCTGGCAGGCCTGCCGCAAGCGACGTTCGCATCGAAGGTGACGGTGGCCGACGGCCGTGCAACCGTCGCACGCGAAGTCGACGGCGGCGCGGAAACGCTGTCGCTTCAACTGCCCGCCGTCATCACCACGGATCTGCGCCTGAACGAGCCGCGCTACGTGACGCTGCCGAACATCATGAAGGCGAAGAAGAAGCCGCTGGACACGGTGAAGCCGGAAGATCTCGGTGTCGATGTGAAGCCACGCCTGAAAGTACTCAAGGTGGTCGAGCCGCCGAAGCGCGCAGCCGGCGTGAAGGTGCCGGATGTGAAGACGCTGGTCGAGAAGCTGAAGACCGAAGCCAAGGTGCTGTAAGAGGGAGCGGAAAGAAATGACGATTCTGGTGATTGCAGAACACGACAACGCGTCGATCAAGGCCGCGACGTTGAATACGGTGGCGGCGGCAGCGAAGATCGGCGGCGACATTCACGTGCTGGTCGCGGGCCACAATGCGCAAGCGGCTGCGGACGCAGCAGCGAAGATCGCAGGTGTGTCGAAGGTCCTCCTGGCCGACGCGCCGCAACTCGAAGCGGGTCTGGCGGAAAACGTCGAAGCGACCGCGCTGAACATCGCGAAGGACTACTCGCACATCCTCGCGCCGGCGACGGCCTACGGCAAGAACATCGCGCCGCGTATCGCCGCGAAGCTGGACGTCGCGCAGATCTCGGACATCACGGCGGTCGATTCGGCCGACACGTTCGAGCGCCCGATCTACGCGGGCAACGCGATCGCGACGGTGCAGTCGAGCGATCCGATCAAGGTCATCACGGTGCGTGCAACGGGTTTCGATCCGGTGGCCTCGGAAGGCGGCAGCGGGTCGGTCGAGAAGATCGACGCGGCGGCCGATGCCGGCAAGTCGCAGTTCGTGAGCCGTGAAGTGACTAAGCTGGACCGTCCGGAACTGACGAGCGCAAGCATCATCGTGTCGGGCGGCCGTGGTCTGGGCAGCGGCGAGAACTACACGAAGGTGCTGGAGCCGCTGGCGGACAAGTTGTCGGCAGCACTGGGCGCCTCGCGCGCGGCAGTCGACGCAGGCTACGTGCCGAACGACTACCAGGTCGGCCAGACCGGCAAGATCGTCGCACCGCAGTTGTACATCGCGGTCGGCATCTCGGGTGCGATCCAGCACCTGGCCGGCATGAAGGATTCGAAGGTGATCGTCGCGATCAACAAGGATCCGGAAGCGCCGATCTTCAGCGTGGCCGACTATGGCCTCGTCGGCGATCTGTTCTCGCTCGTGCCGGAGCTCGTGAGCGAACTGTAAAACCATCGCCCCTGCGATGCCCTGACGTCCATCGGATCATGGAACCGCCGGACGTCAGGGCTCGCAGTCGACATCACTCAAAATAAGCGACAGCGTTTCCGCAGCCGCCTTCAATTCGGGCACTACGCGCCGACGGATTGCAGTCATATCCGGCTCCAGCTCGACCGCCCCGCAGTTCAGCGTCATCAGCGTGTGGGTACGACCGACCACAATAGGCACTGCTATGCCGTATGCATTCCGCTGATATTCGCCAACCGACATGCACACGCCCGACTGCTCCAGGTCGGCAAACGCCGCATCAAGGTTCTTTTGGACGACATCCGCGTCGTCTCCTGCCGCTTCGAGCAACTCCGCGATCAATGCATCGCGCGCATCCTCAGGTAGTCCGTAGAGGTAAGCACGGCCGACAGCAGTCGACTCCATCGGCAGCAAGGAGCCGACGCCAAGCCGCAAGGTCGCGATCTTCGGGCTCGCTCGCCACGCGATATACACCATGTCGAGCCGATGCGGGACCGCAAGCGCTACCGACAGATCCAGCTTGTCGGCAAGTTTCTGCATCACGGGCGTAACCAGACGCGTGACCGGATTTGCCTCCAGGTACGCGTGGCCGATGCTCAATGCGCCGGCACTGAGTTCGAACTGCCGGCCGCCGCCCACGCGGCGCAGATAACCCGTCGAAATCAGCGTCGACGTCAGGCGGGACACCGTCGCCTTCGGGAGACCGGTACGCCGTACCAGCTCCGCATTCGACAAGGGCGCACGTACCGCCCGAAACGCATGCAGCACCTCGAGCCCGCGCTCGACGGTCAACGTCACACCTGTTTGGCTGTCGGTCTTTTCCATATTCGTATCAGCCGGCGACGATCGCCTGCTCCTGCAAATGCCGGGCTGCTGCAACGAGACGCGGCCCGAGTTCACGCTCGACCCGGGCACGTCCCAGCCGAGCGCTGCGGCCAATGCAGGCGAGCACGAGCGGGGTATGGTCCTGGACCACCAGTGGCACCGCGAGAATCGTGAGATCCGGCTCCCACTCGCCCAGCGACACGCAATAGCCGACGTTGTGCACCTGTGAAATGCCCTCGCTGATACGGCGACGCAGGTTGGGCCAATCACGCCCTGTCTTGCGTTCGATGTTGCCCAGCAAGTAAAAGCGTTCGAGTTCCGGGAGTGCCGCGAGCATGGCCCAGCCCATCGGCGATGATGCGATACGCAAGCGAGTGCCCGCATAGAGCTTCAGATCGACCGACGCCGGCTTGCTCGCGCACGTTTCCAGCACGATCACGTCGAGACGATCCCGTGTGCCGAGTACCACATAGGTTTCGCTCGCATTCGCGAATGCCTGCATTTCAAGTCGCGCGAGCAGTTGAACGTTGGAATGAGCGATTGCCGCATAGCCGAGCGACAACACCGGCGCGGCAAGCCGGTATTTTCGACGCTGCGGCGAATAGTGAAGGTAACCGAGCGCGACCAGAGAACGCGCCATCCGCGAAACCGTCGGTGCAGGAATACCCGTCTCGGCCACGAGTTCCTGGTTGCCGAGCCACGGCTCGTGCGGGGAAAACGCAGCCAGTATCGCGAGACTCCGTGCCAATGGAACGACCATCGCCTGGGATGCGGATCCGCTGTCCAGATTCCGGCCGTCGTCGAGCGACGTATCGCCCCAGGTTGCCTTCTCCTGTCCGGACGCGGGTGTCTCTGCCTGGCGTGCGTGAGGCGACATCGATTGCTCCGTTTGTCTCTATCTGGCTCTGAAAACGGCCATGAACTATCTGTTCTGCAACCACGGACCGCGCGCGGCATCAACGGCGCGCGGTCCGTGGTTGCATCCGATGGCATTCATTACAGGACCCGGGAAGCATCAAGTCAATTGGATCGCCGACTCATTCCGTACTTTGAAAGACGGAACAGAACGCACACTGCACACGGATACGGTGAATCGGCGGTTTTCCGTAGCTGACGCGTCGGAACGCCTGTCATGCGACCAATCATAGTACGGAACAAATCCGCAATCGCCCCGGATCAGTCGACAACCGCCTCTGGCCGATGCACGGGAATCCAGCCAGGCGCCATTTCAATCGCCGCCCACAAGCCCTCCGGAATCGACAATTGCGACTGCTCGCCCATATCGATTGCGTGGCGAATTTGTGCGTCGCAACCTGTTTCGGCGATCGCCACCCAATCCGGATTCATCACGAGCCCTTTTCCAACCGCAACCAGCGACAGCCCGAGATCGAGGGCGTCCGCGGCTTCGCGCGGGGTGCGAAGCATCCCGGCAGACATCACCGGCACGCGGCCGCCGACATGGTCGACGATCGCTTTCACCGTGAGGCCGGTATCCGCGCCCAACGGCCGTGCACCGTGCACGTCATTGAGCGACGCGTGCACGTAGTCGACCCCGCCCTCGATGAGCTTGTCTACCAGTGCGCAAACATCCGGCACACGATATCCGCCCTCCTCGCGCTCCTCCGGAGATATCCGATATCCCAACAGGAACGGGCGCTTCGCGTACGCGGCAATCACACGTCGCGCCTCGCTGACGACCGCCAGCGGAAAGCGCATGCGGTTCTCCAGCGACCCACCCCATTCGTCACAGCGCCGGTTGTAGCGCGGAGAAAAGAAATTTTGCAGCAGGAAGCCATGCGCGCCGTGCAGTTCCACGCCATCGAATCCCGCTTCGATCGCCCGACGAACGGTGTCGCCAAAAGCCCGCACCATGTCTTCGATCTCGTTGGACGCCAGCGGTCGCGGCGTGACGTCACCGCGGTTGAACGGCCCCGCCAGCGCGGCGACGTCGGATGCGCTCACGAGTTCGCCATTGGGGACGGCCTCGACAACGGCTTTGTTGCCAGCATGGAATATTTGCAGGACGGCAAGCGCGCCACCGCTCTTGGCCGCTTCGGCCAGTCTTCTCAGGCTGGGAATGAAACGGTCGTCGTAAGCGGCGAACTCGTCGGTAAAGCCGATGCCGTTCTCCGTCACATGCGTACAACCGGTCACGACCATGCCAACGCCCTGAACACGGCGCCGGTAGTAGTCGAGTTCGGCATCTGAAATCGCGCCATCTGGGGCGGCAGACCAGGTGGTCATCGGCGCCATCACCACGCGATTGCGCAATGTCAGGCCGTTACGAAAAACAAGAGGTCGGAAAAGGGAAGCATGCTCATTCGTCATTTGAATGCGAGGCCATCGCTCGTCGCGCGGTCCGTGAATACAGGAGCAACGATGATGCGGGCGGGATGCATTGCCATCAAGACACACGAGACGACAACAGTGTTAATTCGAGATTGACAACGAGGGCCGCCGAGACCGAGTCTTTTCGACGAATTGCCGGCGATCGAGCGATTTCCTGAGCGAGCTCGAAATGTCAGGTCACGTTGAGCGCGACCATATCCGCCTCGAGGGCCGTCGGAATCGATGCTTGCAGCGACTCGACGAAGGTCCGGATCTTCGCATCGAGATACTGGCGTGATGGATAGAGTGCGTAAGCCGTCAGCGACTGCAGCGTGTAATCGGGCAGCACCCGTACCAGTCCGCCACCTCGCAGGGTCGGCACTGCCGTCGACATGGGCAATGCGCCGATTCCGGCGCCAGCGCGCAAGGCCACGGCCAGCGCCTCCGCCGTATTGACCCGGAGCTGGGCCGGCGGCAGTTCGAACCGCTCGGCACCATGCGGCCCGGTCAACTGCCAGTGGTTGTTCGGGAACACGGACGAGACGATTTGCAGGCAAGCGTGTTCGGCAAGCATTTGTGTATCGAGCGGTACGCCATGCGTGTCGAGATACGCCTGTGATGCGCACAGCACACTGCTGAGCCTACCGAGACGCTTCGACACGAGCCCCGAATCCGGCAGGTCAGCCGCACTCAGCTGCAACGAGACGTCATAGCCGTCATCGATCAAGTCCGGCACATGTTGAGACAGCGTCAGCTCGACCAACACGTTCGGATAGGATTGCCGATATGCCAACACGGCCGGCAATACATAGCTCTGGCCGAAGCCCGGTGTCGCGTGTACGCGCAAACGCCCTGCCGGCCTCGCATGCGCGTCGGCCGCCTCCGCCTCGGCCAGGTCGATGCCGGCGAGAATCTGCTCGCACCGACCGAGATAGCGCTCACCCGCTTCCGTCAGTGCGATCCGCCGCGTCGTTCGGTTGATCAACCGCGTCCTCAGATGCGTCTCGAGCGCACCAACCGCACGCGACACGAGCGCGGTCGTGACGCCCATACGCGCTGCCGCGCCGGTAAAGCTGCCCTCTTCGGCAACACGCACGAAGAATTTCATTGCTTGAAGCTTGTCCAAGCGATCACTTCCTAATCAAATCGATCCGATCAAAGGGACGAGACAGACGGCAACGCGCATCTGGAATCGTGGTCCGACAAACGAGCCGGCATTACACGGCCCCCTTCAACTCGATCAGCAGATCCTTCGCCGCCACCCGTTCGCCCGGCTTCACGTGCACGGCCGCGATCTCGCAGTCGCGCTCCGCCGCGATGTGTGTTTCCATCTTCATCGCCTCGAGCGCGATCAGCGTCGTACCGGCCGTCACGCGCTGCCCCTGCTGCACGGCGACCGTCACCACCGAGCCCGGCATCGGCGCGGCGATGTGCAGCGGATTGCCCGGATCGGCGCGCTGCAACCCATGGCGCTCCTTGCCCGCGTGCACGACCGTCTTCTGCTCGACCAGCGCGGAGCGCGACTGGCCGTTCAGCTCGAACAGCACCTTCACGATGCCGTCCTCCGCATCGGCGTGCTGGCCCTGCAGCGACACGAGCAGCGTCTTGCCCGGCTCGATGTCGATCGCCACCTCCTCCTGCGGCTGCAGGCCGTACAGGAACGCCGACGTCGGCACGACCGACGTGTCGCTATAGGCGCGAACGTGCGAGTAGTAGTCGGCCGTCTGCTTCGGATACATCAGGTAGGACGCCAGTTGCCGATCGTCGAGCGGCTGCTCGCACGCGGCCTCGGCCTGCTTGCGTGCCTCGTCGAGATCGACCGGCGGAATCTGGTCGCCCGGGCGATACGGCGCCGGCGGCTCGCTCTTCAGCACCTTGCGCGACAGCTCCGCCGGGAAGCCGTCGGGCGGGAAACCCAGCTCGCCCTTGAACAGCGATACGACCGATTCCGGAAACGCGATGTCCTTGTCCGGGCTGCGCACGTCGTCCACGCTCAGGTCGTTCGCGACCATCATCAGCGCCATGTCGCCGACCACCTTCGACGTCGGCGTGACCTTCACGATGTCGCCGAACAGCCGGTTCACGTCCGCATACGCACGCGACACCTCGGTCCAGCGATGATCGATGCCGAGCGAGCGCGCCTGCTCGCGCAGGTTCGTGTACTGGCCGCCGGGCATCTCGTGGCGATAGACGTCGGCCGTGCCGGCACGGATCTCCGATTCGAACGGTGCGTAGTAGCGGCGCACGCCTTCCCAGTACATCGACGCTTCGTGCAGACGATCCTGGTCAAGCCCCGGATCGCGCTCGCTGCCGGCCAGCGCGGCCGCGATACTCGAAAGGTTCGGCTGCGATGTGAGCCCGCTCATCGCATCGAGCGCACCGTCCACCGCGTCGCAGCCCGCATCCACTGCCGCAAGCACCGACGCCGCAGCGATGCCGCTCGTGTCGTGCGTGTGGAAATGCACGGGCAGCCCGGTTTCCTCCTTGAGCGCCTTCACGAGCGTCGCGACCGCTTGCGGACGGCAGATGCCGGCCATGTCCTTGATGCCGAGCACGTGCACGCCGGCCTGCTGGAGCTCGCGCGCGATGCCGACGTAATACTTGAGGTCGTACTTCGAGCGCGACGTGTCGAACAGGTCACCGGTGTAGCAGATCGCGCCTTCGCAGAGCATCCCGCTCTCGCCCACCGCGTCGATCGCCACGCGCATGTTGCGCACCCAGTTCAGCGAGTCGAACACGCGGAACACGTCGACGCCCGCGCTCGCGGCCTGTTGCACGAAGAAGCGCACGACGTTGTCCGCGTAGTTCGTATAGCCAACCGCGTTCGAGCCGCGCAGCAGCATCTGGAACAGGATGTTCGGCACGCGTTCGCGCAGCAGCGCGAGCCGCTCCCACGGGTCTTCCTTCAGGAAGCGCAGCGCGACGTCGAAAGTCGCGCCGCCCCAGCATTCGAGCGAGAACAGCTGCGACAGCTCGCGCGCGTAGAACGGCGCAATCGGCAGCATGTCGGCCGTGCGCATGCGCGTCGCGAACAGCGACTGGTGGGCGTCGCGCATCGTCGTGTCGGTCAGCAGCACCTGTTTCTGGTCGAGCATCCAGCGCGCGAACTTCTCGGGGCCAAGCTCGCGCAAGCGATCGCGCGTGCCGGCCGGGATCGCCACGGCCGTATCGATCTTCGGCAGCACCGGTTTCTGCAGCGGCAGCGCCGGCAGCGTGCGGCCGTTCATTTCGGCGTTGCCGTTGACGTTCAGCTCGCCTAGATAGCGCAGCAGCTTCGTCGCGCGGTCGCCGCGTTTCGCGAATTCGAGCAGTTCCGGCGTCTTGTCGATGAAGCGCGTCGTCACGTCACCCGCGATGAAGGCCGGATGGTTGATCACGTTCTCGAGGAACTGCAGGTTCGACGTGACGCCACGAATCCGGAACTCGCGCAGCGCGCGATCCATCCGGTGAATCGATTCGGCCGCCGTCGGCGCCCACGTCGTCACCTTCACGAGCAGCGAGTCGTAGTACGGCGTGATCACCGCGCCGCCATAGGCGGTGCCGGCATCGAGCCGCACGCCGAAGCCCGCCGCGCTGCGATAGGCCGTGAGCCGCCCGTAGTCGGGCAGGAAGTCGTTCTCCGGATCCTCGGTCGTGATCCGGCATTGCAGCGCGTTGCCGTTCAGCGGGATCGCGTGCTGCTCCGGCACGCCGGCTGCGCGCGCGATGAGCGAGCCGTCGCCGTCCGTCGCATCCTCCGTCAGCCCGATCTGCCCACCTTCCGTGATGCGGATCTGTGCCTTCACGATGTCGATCCCGGTGATCATCTCGGTCACCGTGTGCTCGACCTGGATGCGCGGGTTCACCTCGATGAAGTAGAACTGGCCGGTGTCGGCGTCCATCAGGAATTCGACGGTGCCCGCGTGCGTGTAGCCCACGGCACGCATCAGGCGCAGCGCCGATTCGCACAGTGCTTGCCGGCCGTCGTGATCGAGATACGGCGCCGGCGCGCGTTCGACGACCTTCTGGTTGCGTCGCTGCACCGTGCAGTCGCGCTCGTACAGATGCACGACCGTGCCGTGCAGGTCGCCGAGCACCTGCACCTCGACGTGCCGCGCATTGCGCACGAGTTTCTCGACGTACACCTCGTCGTTGCCGAACGCGGCCAGCGCCTCGCGGCGCGCGACGGGCAGCAGCGTCTCGAGGTCGCGTTCGTTCTCGAGCACGCGCATCCCGCGCCCGCCGCCGCCCCAGCTCGCCTTCAGCATCAGCGGATAGCCAACTTCCGCGGCCAGTGCCTTGCACGCATCGAGATCGTCCGGCAACGGCGCGGTCGCGGGCATCACCGGCACGCCTGCGGCGATCGCCGCGTTGCGCGCGGCCACCTTGTTGCCGAGCGTGCGCATCACGTCCGGCGACGGGCCGACCCAGCGGATGCCGGCATCGATCACGGCCTGTGCGAAATCCGGGTTCTCGGACAGGAAGCCGTAGCCGGGATGGATCGCGTCGACCTTCGCCAGCCGCGCGACGCGCAGGATATCGTCGATGTCCAGATACGCGGCGAGCGGCTTCTTGCCTTCGCCGATCAAGTAGCTCTCGTCCGCCTTGAAGCGATGCAGCGCGAGCCGGTCTTCCTTCGAATAGACCGCCACCGTGCGAATGTTCAGCTCAGCGGCGGCACGCATCACACGGATCGAGATTTCAGAGCGATTCGCGATCAGGATGGACTGGATGGGGGTAGAAGTCACAGCAGCCATGAATCGTTAAGGGTTAAAGAGATCCTGTCGACGCGATCCATCCGCCGGCGGACCGATTTCCCGGCGATGCGCGGGATCCGCGGCGTCGTTCGCGATGCATCGGACTGCTTCCGGGCATCTGCATTCTCACGAGTTCTGCCGGGAGTCGCTATCGGCATCGCGACGACGAACAGCACTCAGCCGACCTGCTGGCGGCATCGGGGCGGCATGCAGAAGCCCGCAACCCGCGTTAGTCGTGGTGCATGAACAACGATGTGTGGTCCATCCAGTCAGCGCTGCCGCCCACCCACGCCCAGTTCGCGGCATCGCGCCGCGCCCCGTCCGGGCTCGGGCGTGCGAACGATCGTTCGGCCTCCGTCGCCCTGTCGCGCCGTGCTTCGGCATGCTCGTCGACAGCCGTCATTGCACCCTTCGCGTCGCGCTTCATTGAGCGTCACGGACCATGTTGCGGGCGATCACCACCTGCTGGATCTGGGTCGTGCCCTCATAGATGCGGAACAGGCGCACATCGCGATAGAAGCGCTCGATCGCGTATTCGGCCATGTAGCCGGCGCCGCCGAAAATCTGCACGGCGCGATCGGCCACGCGGCCGCACATCTCGGAGGCGAACAGCTTCGCGCACGAGGCCTCGGTGCTGACCGGCAGCTTGTCGTCGCGCCGGCGCGCGGCGTCGACCACCATGCTGCGAGCCGCATAGATCTCGGCCTTGCTGTCAGCCAGCATCGCTTGCACGAGCTGGAAATCGGCGATCGGCTTGCCGAACTGCTTGCGCTCCATCGCATAGGACAACGCCATCGACAGCATTCGCTCGGCCACAGCCACGCATACCGCGGCGATATGGATGCGGCCCTTGTCCAGCACCTTCATCGCCGTCTTGAAACCTTGCCCTTCCTTCCCGCCGATCAGGTTCGCTGCCGGCACGCACACGCTATCGAAGATCACGTCGCACGTATGGGCACCTTTCTGCCCCATTTTCTTGTCGCGCTTGCCGAAGCTGATGCCAGGCGCTTTCGCATCGACGATGAACGCCGAAATGCCGCCCGAGCCTTTGTCGTCCGGATTGGTGCGGGCCATCAGCGTGAAGATGCCCGCGTGAGGCGCGTTCGTGATGAAGCGCTTGGTACCGTTGACCACGTAGTCATCGCCATCCCGGATCGCCGTGGTGCGAAGTGACGCCGCGTCGGAGCCCGCTTCCGGTTCGGTCAGTGCGAACGACGCGATCAGCTCGCCAGTCGCGAGGCGCGGCAGATACTTCTCCTGCTGCTCGGGCGTGCCGTCGAACAGGATGCCCTGCGAACCGATGCCCACGGTGGTGCCCAGCAGCGACCGGAATACCGGCGACGCGCGGCACAGTTCGAACACCGCCAGCACCTCCTCTTCCATGGTCAGCTCCAGGCCGCCGAAGCGTTCCGGGATGGTGAGGCCGAACAGGCCCATCGCCTTCATGTCGGCGACGATGTCGTCGGGAATTTCGTCGGTTTCCGCAACGAGTTCTTCATTGGGCATGAGCCGCTCGCGTACGAAGCGGGCGATGGACTCGAGCAGGCCGTTGAGCGTTTCTTGATCGCGAATCATGTCGGTACGCCAGATGAAGGGATGAACATGCTCCGATGCTGCGCCGGCCGACAACGCGATACAACCGATCCGCCGAAAACGTTCCGCAGAATGAAAGTGCCACGACAAGGCTGGCATTGGCGATCGGCCACGACAGGTATGGCAGCTCCTGCCAAGGTACGGAACAACGTCCGGCGATCCGTTGACCGCCGTTCGAGCCGGTTCCATCGTAAGAGCTCGAATCAACTGCCGTTACGTCCACCATGCCGCTCCAGCCGAATCACTTGCTGTCCCGCCCGTTCCCGCCCATCGAGCATGCGTACTCGCTGCGCGACACCCAGCTCTATGCGCTCGGCGTGGGCCTCGGCGCCGACCCGCTCGACGCCGGGCAATTGCGTTACGTCTACGAAGGCAAGGACGGCGCGTCGCTCCGTGCGCTGCCGACCATGGCGAACGTGCTCGCGTACCCGGGCTTCTGGGCACGCGAACCGGACACGGGCATCACCTGGCAAAAGATCCTGCACGCGGAGCAGGAAATCAGGATTCACGCGCCCCTGCCGGCCAGCGGCCGCGTCACGGGCACGACGCGCATCACCGGCCTGTGGGACAAAGGGGAAAACAAAGGCGCATTTCTCCAGCAGACGCGCGACATCGCGGATGCCGAGACGGGAAACCTGCTTGCCACCGTCGTCCAGCTGAGCCTGTTGCGCGGCGATGGCGGGTTCGGCGAAGGCGGTAGCACCGACGCCCTGCCGACACCGCACGCAATGCCTGACGGAGCGCCGGACTGTGTATGCGAGTTCACCACCCCGACGCAACTGGCACTGATCTATCGATTGAGCGGCGACCTGAATCCGTTGCACGCCGATCCGGCCGTGGCCTCTGCGGCAGGGTTTCCCCGCCCCATTTTGCACGGCATGGCCTTGATGGGCGTCGCGGCGCATGCGGTGCTGCGTACGGTGCTGGCCTACGACGACACACGCTTTGCAGGCATGCGCGTGCGCTTCACCGCGCCGGCCTGGCCCGGCGATACGCTGCGCACCGAGATGTGGATACGCGGCAACACGGTTTCACTGCGCGTCACGGCCGTGGAGCGCAACGTGGTGGTTTTGACCAACGCGCGGGTCGATCTGCGCTGAAACACAATTCTTCAGGAGACACAAATGGATCTGGGTTTGACCGGCAAAGTTGCCATCGTCACGGGCTCGGCTCGCGGCCTGGGCGCCGCCACCGCGCGCCGGCTCGCACAGGAAGGGGCGAGCGTCGTCATCACCGACATCAACGCCGAACTGGCGCAAGCCACGGCCAAGGCGCTGCAGGACGACGGTCTGGCCGCACACTGCATCGTAGGTGACATCACGCGGGAAGCAGACGTCCAGCGCCTCGTCGACCAAACGATCGAGCACTTCGGTGGCGTGCATATCCTGGTGAACAACGCCGGTGCACCGCGTGACAAGTACCTGGTCAAGATGAGCGAAGACGACTGGGATTTCGTCATGAATGTCATGCTCAAGGGCGCCTTCCTGGCCGCACGGGCCGTCATGCCGCATTTCATCGAGCAGGGCTGGGGCCGGCTGATCAACATCAGCTCGCGCGCTTATCTGGGCAATCCCACGCAGGCCAACTACTCGGCTGCGAAGGCGGGTCTGATCGGCATGGCCAAGGCGCTGTCGATGGAAGAAGGCCGCTACGGGATCACGGCAAACTGCGTGGCGCCGGGCTTCATGGAAACGGAAATGGTGCAAGCGCTGCCGACCTACGAAACGATCAAGGAACGCGCCGTGGCCGCGCAGCCGATCAAGCGCGTCGGGCGTCCGGACGACATCGCCGACGCGGTGGCTTTCCTCGCCAGTGAGCGCGCCGGCTTCATCAGCGGCGAAGTGCTGCACGTCACGGGCGGACGCTACGGCTGATCCGGTAACGGCATTGCAACGAACATGGCTGCCGGCGCGTGACACGCGAACCTGGGTGGCTGAATATTGATGACAATCAAGAGGCATTCGAAATGAAACGAGCAGCCATCGTCTCCCCGCTGCGCACCCCCGTGGGCGCGTTTGGCGGAGCGTTGAAGGGCGTTCCCGTGGAGGAACTGGGCGCGACCGTCGCGCGCGCCGTCGTTGAGCGTACCGGGCTCGATCCCGCACGCATCGACGACGTCGTGTTCGCGCAAAGCTATGCGAGCGGCGAAACGCCGTGCACCGGGCGTTGGGTCGCACTGCAGGCAGGTTTTCCGATCGAAGTGGCCGGCATGCAGCTGGACCGGCGCTGTGGCGGCGGCGTCCAGGCGCTCGCCACGGCAGCCATGATGGTGCAGACCGGCGCGGCCGACGTGGTGATGGCAGGCGGTGTCGAAAGCATGAGCAACGTCGAGTTCTATACCACCGACATGCGCTGGGGCAAGCGGGCAGGTTCGGTCACGATGCACGACCGGCTCGACCGTGGACGTGAACGCTCGCAACCGGAAAGCCGCTTCGGCCGTATCAGCGGCATGATCGAAACCGCCGAGACGCTGGCGCGCGAATACGACATCACGCGCGACGCGTCCGACCGCTTCGCCGCACGCAGCCATCAGCGCGCCGCCGCCGCGCAGCAGGCCGGATATTTCAATACCGAGATCGTTCCTGTATCGGTGCCTCAGCGCAAGGGCGACGCGTTGATCGTCTCTCAGGACGAGGGTGTACGCGGCGAAACGTCTATCGAAAGCCTCGCGAAGCTGCGTACGATCATGAAGGACGGCGTCGTCACGGCCGGCAATGCGTGCCAGCAGAACGACGCGGCCGCCGCCTGCCTGATCGTGGCCGAGGACAAGCTCGACGAACTCGGCCTGACGCCGATCGGCTGGCTGGTCGGCTGGGCCGCCGCCGGCTGCGACCCGGCCCGCATGGGCATCGGCCCGGTGCCTGCCGTGCAGAAGGTGCTGGCACGCACCGGCCTCACGTTCGACCAGATGGACCTGATCGAGCTGAACGAAGCGTTCGCGTGCCAGGCGCTGGCCTGCGTGAAGGGCTGGGGCAGCTCGATGGCGACGCTGGAAGACAAGCTCAACGTGAACGGCTCCGGCATCTCGCTGGGCCACCCCGTGGGCGCGACGGGTGTCCGCATCATGAGCACGCTGCTGCACGAAATGCAGCGCCGCAAGGTCCGCTACGGCCTTGAAACGATGTGCATCGGCGGCGGCCAGGGCATCGCGATGATTGTCGAGCGCGCATAAGGCAGGAGACGATCATGAGCAACCGTGAATCCGGCCAGGTGTGGCAACCCGGCCAGCGCGAGATGCAGCACGCCGGCATCGTGAAACTGATGCACGCATTGGGCGTGCCGTCGTACGAAGAACTGATGCGTGTGTCGATCGCGGAGCCGGAGCGCTACTGGACGACGGTGATGGATGAATGCGCAATCGCATGGGACGCACTGCCGACAGGCTACGCCGACCTGTCGCGCGGCCCGCAGTTTCCGAGCTGGTTCCCCGGCGGCAAACTCAACTGGGTCAACACCATCTATGGCTGGGCGCGCAACCCCGCCACTGCGCAACAAAAGGCCGTTGTCGCCGAGCGGGAAGACGGCAGCGTCCGCGAGCTGACCTACGCGGAGCTGGAGCAGCGCGTCAGCGATTTCGCCGCGGGACTCGTACGGCACGGTGTCAGACAGGGCGACCGCGTCGGCCTGCTGATGGAAAACGGCGTCGAGGCGACCGTCTCGCTGCTGGCCATCGTGCATCTCGGCGCGCTGGCCGTGCCGTTGTTCAGCGGCTTCGGGGTCGATGCGATCGTGGCTCGCCTGTCGGCTGCCGAGGCGCGCATCGTGATCGCATCCACCGGCTTCTCACGCCGGACCAAGCGAGTGGATGTACAGGGCGCGCTGCGCGACGCATGGCGCCAGCTGCCGTTGCTCGAACACGTGATCTGGAAGCGTGGCGAAGGCGACACCGCTCAGGATACACGCGACCTCGACTGGCAGGAAACGGCAAGCGCCGGACAGGGCCAGGGCGTCCCGCCGGTGTCCGTCACGCCCGATACGCCGTTCATGGTGATCTATACGTCGGGCACCACGGGCAAGCCGAAAGGCGTGGTGCATACGCACGGGAGCTTCCCGATCAAGATCGCGCACGATTCGCTGGTTCACTTCGACGTGCATCCCGGCGACGTCTACTGCTGGCCCGCCGACATGGGCTGGATCGCGGGTACGCTGGTGCTCGGCTGCGCGCTGCTGCGGGGCGCGACGCTGGTGTGCTACGACGGCGCGCCGGACTACCCCGACTGGTCGCGCATGTCGCGCGTGGTGGAACGTCACCGCGTCACGCACTTCGGATCGGCGCCCACGCTGATCCGCGGGATGGCCAGCCACGAGGCGCTCGCGCTCGCGGGCGATCGCTCCACCGTTCGATTACTGATCACGGCGGGCGAAGGCATCGCGCCCGAGCATTTCAACTGGTTCCTGCAGCGCTTCGGCGACGGCACGGCGCCCGTCATCAACTACACGGGCGGCACCGAGGCATCGGGCGCCCTGCTCGCGAGCGTTCCGATCCGGCCGATTCCGCCGAGCGGCTTCAATACCGTCTCGCCCGGCGTGGCCGCAGACGTGGTGAATGCCGACGGTCAGAGCGTGACCGGCGAAATCGGCGAGCTCGCGATTCGCGCTCCGTTCGTCGGCATGACGCAGTCGTTCTGGCACGACGACGAACGCTACCTGGAAACCTACTGGC
The DNA here is from genome assembly GCF_004343765.1 of Burkholderia sp. SRS-25. Lineage (NCBI taxonomy): Bacteria > Pseudomonadati > Pseudomonadota > Betaproteobacteria > Burkholderiales > Burkholderiaceae > Burkholderia > Burkholderia sp. SRS-25. The sequence goes on along the minus strand of NZ_PTXM01000009.1, from coordinate 33,247 downwards.
AGACCATTCCGGGCATCTGGGTCCACGGCGACCTGGCGCTGCGCACGTCCACAGGCAACTACTTCATGATGGGCCGCTCCGACGACACGCTCAAAGTCGCGGGCAAGCGCCTGGGGCCGGCCGAGGTCGAGGAAGTCGTGCTGGAACTGCCGGACGTGGCCGAGGCGGCCGCGATCGGTGTCGCCGATGCGGACAAGGGGCAGAAACTCGTCGTGTTCGTCGTGCCCAAGCCCGGCGCCGGTGGCACGGGTGCGGATCTGGAGGCCATCGTGTCCGGCCACGTCGACAAGCGTCTCGGTCGCCCGTTCCGGCCGGGCCGTGTACATGTGGTCGCGCAACTGCCGAAGACGCGCAGCTCCAAGATCATGCGGCGCGTGATCCGTAGCGTGTACTGCGGGCAGCCCCCGGGCGACCTGTCGTCACTCGACAACCCCGGCGCGCTCGACGAAGTGCGCGCTGCCGCGACCTCCGCCTGACTCAACCGCACACGAAACATGAAAGTACTCGAAGGCATCAAGGTCCTCGATTTCGGACGCTTCATCGCCGGGCCGTTCTGCTCGGCGCTGCTGGCCGACTACGGTGCGGACGTCATTCGCATCGATCGCGTTGGCGGCGGCGAGGATCGATATATCGTACCCGTGACCGAACACGGTGAAGGCGCGCTGTTCTTGCAGGTCAACCGCAACAAGCGCTCGATGACGCTTGATCTCGACAGCCCCGAGGGGCGCGATATCGTGCGCAAGCTGGTTGTCGATGCCGACGTGGTGATCGCGAACATGCCGCCCCGCACGCTCAAGAGCCTCGGGCTCGACTACGACAGCCTGTGCGCAATCAAGCCCGACATCATCCTCGTTGCGTCCAATGCATTCGGCAACAGCGAGGCCGTGCGCGACCGCGTGGGCTTCGATGGTGTCGGCCAGGCACTGAGCGGCGCGGTGTACATCGCCGGTACGCCCGATCGGCCGCAAAAGGCCATGGTTCCGGTGGTGGACTTCGCCACGGCGTTCTCGTGTGCGCTCGGCGTCATGCTGGCGCTCTACGAACGCCAGCGCAGCGGCATGGGACAGGAAGTCAGCGCGTCGCTGCTGTGCACCGGCCTGAACATGGCCAGCGGCGCGCTGATCGAGGAAGCGTTGCTCGGGCTGGATCGCCAGGCCACGCTGAACCGCGCGTCCGGCTATGCGCCGTCCGACATCTTCAAGGCGACGGACGGCTGGTTCATCACCCAGGTCATCGGCCGTCCGATGTTCAAACGATGGACGCAACTCATGGGCCGGCCGGAACTCCTCGACGATCCGCGCTTCGCCGATGACAGGCTGCGCGGCGAGAACGGTGCGTTCCTGAGCGAACTCATGAGCGCATGGTGCGCAGACAAGACGCTCGCCGATGCGCTGGCCGAACTGGAGCAGGCGCGCATCCCGGCCAGCCCTGTCAATTCGCCACGCCAGGCACTGGAAGACGAAACCATCAAGGCGGCCGACGTGATCCGCTGGATGGACTATCCCGGTGCGCCGAAAAAGGTGCCCATCTTCGCCACGCCGGTGTCGTTGTCGCGCACGCCGCCGGAGATCCATACGCGACCACCGCTGACCGGCGAGCATACCGATGAAATTCTCGCCGGCATCGGACTGGATGCACGCGAGGTTGCCGATTTGCGATCACGCAAGATCGTCTGATCTGCCCTGCCACATCTTCGCACGCACCGGCCATCGATTCGACGGCTGGTGCACAACCGTTCCAAATCAAACAACGTACGACAAGGAACGTGCCGAGACATATGCCGCACTGGAATTCAATCACATCGGCCGAATGTCGGCGCGCTCGGATAACACGTCGTGCCGGCACTTAACCGGGCCGCGCGTGATCTCGAGTTAGTGCTTCGCGATGCTCGCGACGAACCGCGATCACCTGCCTGAACGCTCCCGCGCTTCCTCCTCATCCATGGGTCACAGAACCCGGCCTCTCATTCACAAGCCCCCCTGCTCTGCGACGAAAACCTGTTTCGGACTGTGCGGACAGAACAACGAGGCAATCAACCCGAAAGGATCTCCGTCACTCGTGACGATCTGAGCACGCTTCACATTGTCTCTGCCAGGACGAATCAACACGGGACTCTTGCCTCGCTTCGTTCTTTCCAACTTGACGCGGTTTACCCGTAAGGGTCTCTACCCCATCCGCACGGCCTCGGATCATGCGCATTCCAATGCACGGAATCAGACGGGCCAACCGATTGACGATGGTGGTGGTGGCGAATCTAATCATCGAACGTAGCGATATCTGGACCAGGTAGATTCTGTTGTACCGATCTGAAGTCTCTTCCCAAGGAAACTCATCGGTTCAATTTATTAAGGCTTCCGAATCAACTTTTGATCCATGAATCACCACGTCACGGCGAATAAATTCAGAAGAGACTTTGGAGACGTTCAATGAGAAAGGCAATTGCGCTTTGCGCAGCGGCAGGCTTCGTCAGCGGTACGGCAAGTGCGCAAAGCACCGTACTGCTCTACGGGATTCTGGATGAAGGTGCCAACTACGTCAGCAATGCGGCTGGCCATCACCTTTACAATCTCTCGAGCGGCGTGCTGAATGGCAGCCGCTGGGGGCTGCGTGTACGGGAGGATCTCGGCAGTGGCTATGGTGTGATCGCCGTGATGGAGAACGGGTTTGACGTCAATACCGGCAAGCTCGGCCAAGGCGGCCTCGGATTCGGTCGGCAGGCGTACGTTGGCCTGTCCAGCCCGTATGGCACGGTAACGCTCGGGCGACAATACGATTCCGTCGTCGATACGCTCGGCCTATTCGAGGTGGGTGATCAATGGGGCGGCTCCATGGCCGCTCACCCGTCCGACAATGACAACTTCAACAATACGAACCGCGTCAACAACGCGATCAAGTACACCAGCCCGGTCTTTCATGGCGTGACGGCAACCGCGCTCTACTCGCTCGGCGGTGTCGCGGGACATACGGGCCGCAATCAGATCTGGTCGGCCGGTGTCAGTTACGCGAATGGTCCCCTTTCTTTGGGCGCCGGCTATCTCAACGTCCGAAACCCGAACACGTCGTTCTACGGCTCCGGCGGAACCGTCGCCGCCACGGTCAATGAAGTGCCGGGCTCGAACTTCGGCGCATCACCGGTGATCTCGGGCTATGCGTCAGCGCATTCGCTGCAAGTTATCGGCGCCGGTGCCGCGTATACGATCGGCGCGCTGACGTTGGGAACGACCTACTCCAATACGCAGTTCCGTCACCTTGGCGACACATCGAGCGGGCCGGTGCCCGCTGGCGGCATCGCAGGAACCGCAAAGTTCGACAACGTCGAAGCGAGCGTGAAATACCAGTTCACGCCGTCATTCCTCATCGGTGCCGCGTATGTCTACACGCGGAATAGTGGCGCCGATTCCAAAGGTGGAGCTCATTACAATCAGGCTTCCGTCGGAGCCGATTACTTCCTCTCGAAGCGCACCGACGTCTACCTCGTCGGCACCTATCAGCGTGCCAGCGGGACCGACTCGACCGGTCGAGTCGCCGTCGCGTCCATCAATCAGTTGACGCCGTCGACCTCCAATCACCAAACCGCGATTCGCGTCGCCATTCGACATCGGTTCTGATCCGCGGCGATCCCGTCGACTCATGTGTCGACGCGCCGCGCTGAAGCGATCTCGTTGGAGTATCGGGTTCGCGGGGGGCGCGCGGCGCAAATGGTTTTCGGCATGCTTCCACCGGGATCGCCATCCTTCCCTTCAACGGTTGACCGGCCACGCTCATCATGAATGAACACAAAGAAACCTGTCGGACCTCGTCGACGGAGGTAAAGCGAGCAAGTTCATCTCGCTCGATCAACGTTCGTGGAAAGCATCCCAAGACAGCATCCGTTGCGCGACGTTCATGCGAATCACGAGGGCGGAGAGCGCTTACTGCATGGATGATGGCGATGACATTGACGCTCGGAGCCTGCGGCGGGGGCGACGACGTCAACTCCGGGTATGCCAGACTGATGTCTGCAGTACCTCAGGCCGTCACGTCGGTACCGGACGCGCACGCAACGCTTCTCACCTATACGATGCCGGCAACGGCGGGCGGCACTACGCCCGCGACTTCGCTGTTGTTTGTTCCGAAGGGCAATGCACCTGCGGGCGGATGGCCGATCGTCGCGTGGGCGCACGGTACCACGACCGCGGGGCAAGCCACATGCGCACCGAGCCTGACGCTGGACACGCTCGACGGCGGACTGACCGCGCAAGGTTTCCCGAGCCATTACAGCGACTTCATCGAATCGCTGGTCCATGCAGGTTATGCGGTGGTCGCTCCCGATTTCGAAGGCCTGGGGCCGGCCGAGAACACTCCGTACCGATACTACAGCTCAGCAAGCGAGGCGCGATCGATCATTGCGGCGGTAGTCGCGGCGCGTGAGAGCGACACGCCGCTTTCCACCCGTTGGGCGGCCATCGGACATTCGGAAGGTGGGCGGGGTGTCCTCGAACTCCAGCGTTTTGTCGGTGAAGCCTCCAGCCTCGATTTTCGCGGCACGGTCGCGATCGCGCCCTTCACGTCTGTCGCTGCGTCAATCAACGGGCTCAGCGACATGGCCGCTGGCGATCCCGCGAATGCCGCTCTCTATACCGCAATCCAGAATTTGTTCGTCGGCATGCTGACTGTCGCAGTGCAAGTCGGCTCGCCCAATGTGGACGTTTCGAAGCTGATGGGCGCCGATCTGGCGTCCCAGTTGACGGACCTGAAGACAAAATGCGTGTTCGCGGCCTTCGGTCAGATCGGTCAGTTGATCGCGACCAAGACAACTGCCGGATACGCCGGCTTCAATCCTCAGTGGAGTAGCGTGCCGGAAGTGCAAGCCTATCTTGCCGCAAATGATCCGGCGGTTGAGCCCAACTTCCGATTGACGGCGCCCACGCTGATCCTTCAGGGGACGGCAGACGTGTTCGTACAACCGACGCTTACTAACGAACTTGTCTCACGTCTGCAAGCAACGACACCTCCTCCGTCGCTGGCGTACAAGACCTACCCGGGCATGGATCACGGAACGGTCATGACCGTTGCTGCACCCGAAGTTATCGCGTTTCTGTCCAGTCGATTCCAGTAATTGACGCATGCATGCGTCACCGCGTCGATGATTTACGTTCAGATATTCGAGTCACCGAAAAGCCGCATGCATCGCCCGGATATCACAATTCATTTAACTTTCCGTGAGGACTTCGACACCGGCCGCTGACTACGATGGGCGCATATTTTCAGGACCTGCCGCCAGGAGCCCATCATGCCCACCCGCAGACATCTGCTGTTCGCCGGCGCCACCGGCCTCGCCGTGCTCGCGACCCTGTCGTCCGTCGGCCGCCGCGCGCTGGTCGGCCGTGCGTTCGCCGCATCGCCGGCCACCCCGCAGACGGCCGCCCCCTTTGAAGTCACCCTCAGCGACGCCGAATGGCATCGCCGGCTCACGCCCGCGCAGTACTCGGTCCTGCGCGAGGCCGGCACCGAGCGGCCGTACACCAGCCCGCTGAACGACGAGCACCGGCAAGGCACGTTCGCGTGCGCCGGCTGCAACCTGGCGCTGTTCTCGTCGGCCGCCAAGTTCGACAGCCATACGGGCTGGCCGAGCTTCTGGAAGCCGCTCGACCACGCGGTCGCGACGAACACCGACGCGTCGTTCGGGATGATCCGCACCGAAGTGCACTGCCGCCGCTGCGGCGGCCATCTCGGCCACGTGTTCGACGACGGCCCGCAACCGACCGGCCTGCGCTATTGCATGAACGGCCTCGCGCTCACCTTCCACCCCGCCGCCGCCTGATCCGGCCCCGAACCTCCGACCGACTGGAGAACGCACCATGCTGCTCATCGTCCTTGCCTACCTCGGCGGCGTGCTCACGATCCTGAGCCCGTGCATCCTGCCCGTGCTGCCGTTCGTGTTCGCGCGCGCCGACCAGCCGTTCGTACGCAGCGGCCTGCCGCTGCTCGTCGGCATGGCGCTCACGTTCGCTGTCGTCGCGACGCTCGCGGCCGTCGGCGGCGGCTGGGTCGCGCAGGCCAACCAGGCCGGCCGCTGGGTCGCCATCGTGCTGCTCGCGGTATTCGGCCTGACGCTGCTGATGCCGCGCCTCGCGGAGCACCTGACGCGCCCGCTCGTCGCCGCCGGCAACCGGCTCACCGGCTTCGCACAGCGCGACGGCCGCCCGGCCGGCCCTGCGTCGTCGCTGCTGCTCGGCGTCGCGACCGGCCTGCTGTGGGCGCCGTGCGCAGGCCCGATCCTCGGGCTCGTGCTGACCGGCGCCGCCCTGCGTGGCGCCAGCGTCGGCACGACGCTGCTGCTGGTCGCGTATGCGGCCGGCGCGGCGACGTCGCTCGGCGTCGCGCTCGTGATCGGCGGCAAGGTGTTCGCCGCGATGAAGCGCTCGCTCGGCGCCGGCGAATGGATCAAGCGTGGGATCGGCGTGGCGCTGCTGGCCGGCGTCGGCGCGATCGCGCTCGGCCTCGATACGGGTGCGCTCGCTCAACTGTCGACCGTCACGACGGGCGGGCTCGAGACGAAGCTCGTCGATCGGCTCGGCGGGCGCTCGAGCGGCGCACCGGGCACACCGGCGGCGATGGCCGCCACCGGCAACACCGCCGACGACACGAACGGCGGCGCGATGATGGCCGCGGCTGCCGATGGCACGCAGGCCAACGGCGGGCCGATCGCCGGCGGCGCAATGATGCGCGCGGTGGAGACGACGCATGCGCCGGCCGCGCTGCCCGTCGAAGGCACGCTGCCGTCGCTCGACGGCGCGGTGCAGTGGCTGAACTCGCCGCCGCTGACGGCGGCCGGCCTGCGCGGCAAGGTCGTGCTGGTCGATTTCTGGACGTACTCGTGCATCAACTGCCTGCGCACGCTGCCGTACACGACCGCCTGGGCACGCAAGTACGCGCCCTACGGGCTCGTCGTGATCGGTGTGCACGCACCCGAGTTCGCGTTCGAGCGCGACATCGGCAACGTGAAGAAGGCCGTGCACGACCTCGGCATCGACTTCCCGGTCGCGATCGACAACCGCTTCACGATCTGGCGCGCGTTCAGCAACGAATACTGGCCCGCACACTACTTCGTCGACGCGCAGGGCCGCGTGCGCCGCCACCACTTCGGCGAAGGCGAATACGCGGAATCGGAGCGCGCGATCCAGTCGCTGCTCGCCGAGGCCGGCCATCCGGAAGCGCTGAACGTGCCGATCGGGCTCGCCGGTGCGCCCGCGAAGGGTGCGCTCGCGGCGGCCGACAATGCGGACGTCCGCTCGCCCGAGACCTACGTCGGCTACGCACGCGCCGAGGACTTCATGTCGCCGGGCGGTGTGGTGCGCGACGCGGCGTACCACTACGCCGAGCCGGCCCGTCCCGATCTCAACGACTGGGGCCTCGCCGGCACGTGGCAGGTCGGCGCCGAACGCGCGACGCTCGCGGCGCCGGCCGGCCGCATCGTCTACCGCTTCCACGCACGCGACCTGCACCTGGTGCTCGGCCCCGGCGAGGACGGCAAGCCGGTGCGCTTTCGCGTGACGCTCGACGGCGCGGCGCCCGGTGCCGCGCACGGCAGCGACGTCGATGCGCAAGGCTACGGCACCGTGACCGGGCAGCGCCTGTACCAGCTGGTCCGGCAGCCCGGCGCGATCGCCGACCGCACGTTCTCGATCGAGTTTCTCGATCCCGGCGTGAATGCGTATGCGTTCACGTTCGGCTGATCCCGGCAGGACGCGGCGCATGGGCGCCGCATCCGGCCCCCCCCCCGCTTCCCATACCGCCTTTCGAAGGAGCACACCGTGAACACCACCTCCCCCCGCGGTCCCGCGCCGCAACGGCGCACGGCGATGTTGCGGCGCATCGGCGCCATCGCCGTCGCGGCTGCCGCCGTGTTCGGCTACCAGCGCATCGTCAATTCCGCCGAGCCGATGCGCACCGTGCCCGCCCCGACGCTCGACGAAACGCCCGGCGCATCGCACGACGAGACGGCCGTGCTCGCCGGCGGCTGCTTCTGGGGCGTGCAGGGCGTGTTCGAGCACGTGAAGGGCGTGAAGCAGGTCACGGCCGGCTATGCGGGCGGCGCGTCCGAAACCGCGCACTACGCACTCGTCGGCTCGGGGCTGACCGGGCACGCGGAATCGGTTCGCATCGTCTACGACCCGACCCAGATCACGTACGGCCGGCTGCTGCAGGTGTTCTTCTCGGTCGCGCACGATCCGACCGAGCTCAACCGGCAGGGCCCCGACGAAGGATCGCAGTACCGGTCGGCGATCTTCCCGGCCACCGCGCAGCAACGCGCGGTCGCGACCGCTTACATCGCGCAGCTCGGCACCGCGCATGTGTTTCCGGGCCCCGTCGTCACGCGCGTCGAGGACTACAAGGGGTTCTACCCGGCCGAGGCCTATCACCAGAACTACCTCGAACTGCACCCCGACGCGCCGTACATCGCGTACAACGACATGCCGAAGATCACCGGGCTGAAGCAGCACTTCCCGGCGCTGTACCGCACCGACGCTGTACTGTGGCGCGATGCGCGCTCGTGACCGTCAAGCGGCCGCTTGACGGGGTGACGCCCGCCGCACGGCCAGCGCGCGCCGCCTTCGAGCCGGTTTGCCCTACATCAACGAAACCACGCGCGCCGTGCCGGGGCAAACCCGCATCGCTTCCGCCTCGGCGGGCAACTTCGCGTAGACTTCTCCAGATCCCCGCCGCATCACGCGGCGCCTGGAATCCCAGTTCAGCCCGGAGACGTCACGCATGCGCGCAGTGCCCATTCCTGACAGCGGCACCCTTGAAGAACCCTCTTCCGGCGCGGCCGTGCGCGACCTGCGCCGCGTGCCGATTCATCCCGATCACTGGTATCCGCTCGCGTGGTCGCGCGAGCTGAAACGCGGCAAGACGCTCGGCGTGCGCTTCGCCGGCGATCCGATCGTGCTCGTGCGCACCGAGTCCGGCGCCGTGTATGCGCTCGAGGATCGTTGCGCGCACCGCCAGGTGCCGCTGCACGCGGGCGTCGTGAGCGGCGAGACGCTGCGCTGCTGCTATCACGGCTGGACTTACGCGTGCGACAGCGGCCGCTGCGTCGACGTGCCGTACCTCGGCCGCGAGCGGCTGCCCAATGGCGTGCGCGCGTATCCGTGCCGCGAAGCGCACGGGCTGATCTTCGTGTTCCCGGGCGATGCGACGCTCGCCGATACCCGGCCGTTCCCCGCGCTCGAATCGGCGGACAACCGCGCATACAAGACGCGCCGCTTCGGCCGCGAAGTCAAGTGCCACTACTCGTTCATGCACGAGAACCTGATGGACATGAACCATCAGTTCCTGCACCGCAAGCAGATGGGGCAGATGCGCGCGCGCTCGGTAGGCCGGCGCCGCGGCGACGACTGGGTCGAGGTCGATTACACGTTCGCGCGGATGGAAGGCAAGCAGCCGGTGGGTGAAGCGCTCGTGTTCGGCGCCAGCAAGAAGCCGGCCGACCAGTCCGACAAGAGCGTGATGACGGTGCGCACCGGCTACCCGTACCAGACGCTGCAGATCCGTTCGAGCGAAGGCACGCTCGTGATGGACCTGTGGATCGTCTACGTGCCGCTCGACGCCGAGCAGCGCACCAACCGCACGTTCGGACTGCTGTCGATCCACAAGCCCGGCATCCCGTTCGCGCTCGATCTCGCGTGGCCGCTGCTCGTCTGGTTCACCGAGCGCATCTTCCGCGAGGATCGCTGGATCGTCGAGCGCGAGCAGGAAGCGCACGATGCCCAGGGCGCCGACTGGAACCACGAGGTGTTTCCGGTCATCAACGAGCTGCGCGACCTGCTGCGCCAGTGCGGCGCACGCACTGTGATCCCGATCCGCGACGCGCGCGACGGCGCGTGATGCGTGCGGCGCGTAGCGTGAAAAGCGCGCGCCGTTACAACCGGAACGCGCCCGGCAGCAATGCATGGGCCGTCGTGACCTCGACGGCCCCTTTCAGGTTGGCCAGGATCACTTCGATGTCGGGCGTGCCGATCTCGATCATCACCTGACGGCACGCGCCACACGGCGCGATCGGGCCGTCCGTGTCGCCCACCACCGCGAGCCGCGTGAAATCCCCCGGACGATAGCCGGCCGCGATGGCCGAAAACATCGCCGTGCGCTCCGCACAGTTGCAGAGTCCGTAGGACGCATTCTCGACATTGCAGCCGTGAAAAACCGTCCCGTCGCGCGCCTGCAGCGCCGCGCCGACCTTGAAGCGCGAATACGGCGCATACGCGCGTTCGCGCGCCGCCTTCGCCGCTTCGATCAGTTCGTTTCGTTCCATCTCGTCGTGCCTCCGATTGTGTGCCGGGTGTTTCCGCGCGGCCGCATCCCGGCCATCGCGATACGCCCGTGACGTGCAGCGATCGCCGGTGTCGGTACCGGCGATCCGTCAGCCGATCCGCTGATAAATGGTCGGCGGCGCGTCGCCCGTCTCGCCCAGCCCGTAGCTGCGCTGGATCGCGTCCACCACGTGCGCGGCCGCGACGGCGTCGCGGGCATGCACGTAACCGAGCGGCTCGCCGGCATCGACACGCTGCCCGATCTCCGCGAGCGCCGTCAGGCCGACACTGTAGTCGATCGCATCCGCCGCGCGCGTGCGGCCGCCGCCGAGCGCCACGACCGCCAGCCCGAGCGCGCGGCAATCGACTCGCTGCACCATGCCGCTCGTGCGCGACGGAACCGGCACGATCACCTCCGCCCGCGCGAGATGACGTGCGGGTGCGTCGATCAGGTCCGCGGGGCCGCCGAGCGCGGTGACCATTCTCGCGAAGCGTTCCGCTGCCGCACCCGTATCGAGCGCCTGCTGCAACTTCGCGCGCGCCGCTGCGACGTCGCGTGCCAGCCCGCCGGTGACGAGCAACTCCGCCGACAGCGCCATCGTGACGTCATGCAGGCGTGCCGGACGCGACTTGCCCGTCAGGTAGTCGATCGCGCACGCCACTTCGATCGCATTGCCCGCGCACGGCGCGAGCGACTGGTTCATGTCGGTGAGGATCGCGGTCGTCTTCATCCCGGCGCCGTTGCCGACGTCGACGATGCTGCGGGCCAGTTCCGCCGATTTCTCGGCGGTCGGCATGAATGCGCCGGAGCCGACCTTGACGTCCATCACGAGCCCGTCGAGTCCGGCCGCGAGCTTCTTCGACAGGATCGACGCGGTGATCATCGCGATCGACTCGACGGTCGCCGTCACGTCGCGAATCGCATAGATGCGCATGTCGGCCGGCGCGAGCCGCGCGGTCTGCCCGATGATCGCGACGCCGACGTCGCGCACCGTGCGGCGAAACGCATCGGTATCGGGCGTGACGTTGTAACCCGGAATCGCGCTCAGCTTGTCGAGCGTGCCGCCGGTATGGCCGAGCCCGCGCCCCGAGATCATCGGCACGTAGCCGCCGCACGCGGCCACCATCGGCCCGAGCATCAGCGATACGACATCGCCGACGCCGCCGGTCGAATGCTTGTCGATCACCGGCCCGTCGAGCGCGAGCGCGCGCCAGTCGAGCACGTCGCCCGAATCGCGCTGCGCGAGCGTCAGCGCGACGCGCTCGTCGGTGCTCAGGTCGTTGAAATACACCGCCATCGCGAACGCGGCCACCTGGCCCTCGGTCACGCTGCCGTCGGTCACGCCGCGCACGAACGCGGCGATCCCGTCGCGATCGAGCGGCTGCCCGTCGCGCTTTCGGCGAATGAATTCCTGCGGTAAGAACATCGTTGCCTCTCCTCGATCAATCGATGGCCGCTGCCGGCTCAATGCAGGGAAAAGAACAGGCCGGCGATCGCGGCGCTCATCAGGTTCGACAGCGTCGCGGCCGTCAGCGCGCGCAGGCCGTGCCGCGCGACTTCCGAGCGACGCTCGGGCGCGACTGCGCTGAAGCCGCCGGCGAGAATCGCTATCGACGAGAAGTTTGCGAAACCGCATAGCGCGAACGACACGATCGCGAGCGTCTTCGGGTCGAGCACCTGCAGGCCGGCCGCCGCGACGTGCTCGCCACCTTTCAGGTACGGTGACAGGTCGCCATACGCGACGAACTCGTTGAAGATCAGCTTCTCGCCGATGAAGTTGCCGGCCAGCGCCGCGTCGTGCCACGGCACGCCGATGATCCACGCGAGCGGCGCGAACAGGTGGCCGATGATACCCACCAGCGTGATCTGCGGAAAGCCCGCGAACGCGGCCACGCCGCCGACGATCAGGTTCATCAGCGCGATGAGCCCCACGAATGCGATCAGCATCGCGCCGACGTTGATCGCAATCCGCAGCCCGACCGACGCGCCGGACGCCGCCGCCTCGATCACGTTGGCGGCCCGCTTGTCGTCGAAGTCGAGCCCGTCGACCACGACGCGGCTCGGCTCGACCGTCGGATACAGCAGCTTGCCGAACAGCAGCCCACCCGGCACCGCCATGAACGATGCGGCGAGCAGGTATTCCATCCTCACGCCAAGGCCGGCGTAGCCGACCAGCACCGAACCCGCGACCGACGCCATGCCGCTCGCCATCACCGTGAAGATCTCGGCGCTCGTCATGTTCCGCACGAACGGCTTCACGAGCGCGGGCATCTCGCTCTGCCCGAGAAAGATCGTCGCGACCGCCGAGCACGCCTCGATGCGGCTCACGCCGAGCACTTTCGCCAGCGCCGCGCCGAGGATCGCGACGATCCACTTCATCACGCCGATGTAGTACAGCACCGCGATCAGCGCGGTCACGAAGATGATCATCGGCAGCACGCGCAGGCCGAACACGAACCCGCCGTCGCCGAACAGCTGGAACATCCGGCTGTCGACGAGGCCGCCGAATACGAACGCGATGCCGTGATTGCCCATGTCGAGCACGCGATTCACGCCGTTCGCGGCACCCGCCAGCGCCGTGCGGCCCGCCGGTACGAACAGCACCAGCGCGCCGATCGCCAGCTGCGTGCACAGCGCGGCGATCATGGTCCGGCCGCTCACTGCGCGCCGGTTGTTCGACAGCAGATAGGCAACCAGCAGCAGGAACAGCATACCCAGGAGACTGCGCAGAATATCCACCTCGTACTCCTTGCTCTCAATGTTGTTGGATTGTTCGGCGGGCGGCCCGGCACGCCTGCGCAACGCCGTCGGTGGATATTACTCGCCGGCATGCATGCCGACAACGCAAACAAAATGGTCGCGTTTGCGCGACGTCGCGTGCTGCGTCGACTTGCTCAGTTGTTCTATGTACCTGGAGATCGGCAAGACGCGATCGCGCTCGATTCATCCCAAATATTGAGAGGATTGGCGTGATGCGGAGAGGAGGGATGAGCGGTGCCGGCACGAACGGAAACGCACGCTCAAACATGCAAGGGGCGTGTCGTTCGAACCGACACGCCCCGCGCGATACGCAACGCTCAACCGGCGCGTTCGACCGGATGCGGCTCGCGCAACCGGTTCGCGATCCGCGCGGCCTCGTAGTAGCTCGCCGCCGGCGGGCGCTTCAGATAGCGGCCCGCGCCGCGCACGGCACGCAGATCGCCGTCGGCCCACGCGAGCGCGCCTCGCGTGAGCGTGTGGGTCGCGACGCCCTGTACCGTCATCCCCTCGAACACGTTGAAGTCGACCTGCTGGTGATGCGTCTTCACCGAGATCGTCCTGGTCGCGGCCGGGTCCCACACGACGAGATCGGCATCGGCGCCCACCTGCACGGCGCCCTTGCGCGGATACAGATTGAAGATCTGCGCGGCGTTCGTCGACGTGATCCGCACGAACTCGTTCGGCGTGATGCGGCCATGATTCACGCCGTGATGCCACAGCACCGACATGCGATCCTCGACACCGCCGCAGCCGTTCGGGATCTTCGTGAAATCCTCGCGGCCCATCGCCTTCTGCGACGCACAGAACACGCAGTGGTCGGTCGCCGTCGTATGCAACTGCCCCGCCTGCAGCCCGCGCCACAGCGCCTCGCGGTGCTCGGCCGAGCGGAACGGCGGGCTCATCACGTGCGCGGCCGCACGCGTCCAGTCCGGATCGCGATAGACGGCCTCGTCGATCACCAGGTGGCCCGGCAGCACCTCGCCGAATACGCGCAGCCCTTCGCTGCGCGCCTTCGTGATCGCATCGACCGCGTCCTTCGCGGACACATGCACGATATACACCGGCACGCCGAGCACCTGAGCAATGCGGATCGCACGGTTCGCGGCCTCACCCTCGACCTCCGGCGGCCGCGACAGCGGATGCGCTTCCGGCCCCGTCATCCCGCGCGCGAGCAGCGCCTTCTGCAACTGGAACACGAGCTCGCCGTTCTCCGCATGCACGGTCGGCAACGCGCCGAGTTCGAGCGAACGCGAGAAGCTGTTCACGAGCACCTCGTCGTCGGCCATGATCGCGTTCTTGTACGCCATGAAGTGCTTGAAGCTCGACACGCCGTGTTCGCGCACGAGCGTGCCCATGTCCCGGTGCACGCTCTCGTCCCACCACGTCACGGCCACGTGGAAGCCGTAGTCGGCCGCCGCCTTCTCGGCCCAGCCGCGCCATGCTTGGAACGCGTCCATCAGCGGCTGCTTCGGGCTCGGGATCACGAAGTCGATGATGCTCGTCGTGCCGCCCGCGAGCCCGGCGGCCGTACCCGAGTAGAAATCGTCGCTCGCGGTCGTGCCCATGAACGGCAGTTCCATGTGCGTATGCGGATCGATGCCGCCCGGCATCACGTACTGGTCGTGCGCATCGACGACGGTCGCGCCGGCCGGCGCATCGATCTGCCCGGCGATCTGCAGGATCGTGCCGCCGTCCTCCGGAGCTGCGCAGAGCACGTCCGCGCGGTAGGAACGGTCCGCATCGACCACGGTGCCGCCACGAATCAGGATTGCCATGGGGTTGCCTCCTCGTTGACTGTCGGGTGCCGAATCAGGCGCTCGCGATCTGCGCGTGCTGTCCGGCACGCCACTTCATCCAGGTGCCGTACACGCATGACGCCAGCACGAGGCCGACGAACCACGCGTACGTGTAAAGCGTGTTGAAGAACGCCGGCACGTTCGGAAACGACGCCGGAAACGCCGTGTGCAGGAAGCCGGGCAGGTTCGGCAGCACGCCGGCCGCGAGCGCGGCCAGCGCGGCCGGGTTCCAGCCGCGCGCGTAGCTGAAGCCGCCGCGCTCGTCGAACAGCGCGCGCGTGTCGAGCCGCGTGCCGCGAATCAGGAAGTAGTCGACCATCAGGATCCCCGCCACGGGCCCGAGCAGCGCCGAATAGCCGACGAGCCAGGTGAAGATGTAGCCGTCCGTCGTCGCGAGGATCTTCCACGGCATCATCACGATCGCGATCGTCGCGGTGATCATCCCGCCGGTGCGGTACGAGATCGCCTTCGGCCACAGGCTCGAGAAGTCGTAGGCCGGGCCGACGAGATTCGCGGCGAGGTTGCAGCACATCGTGTCGAGCGTGAGGATCACGAGCGCGATGCCCACGCCGATGCCCGTCATCCGGCTCGTCAGGTCGATCGGATCCCAGATCGCGTTGCCGTAGATCACGACGGTCGCCGACGTCACGACGACCGACACCACCGACAGGAGTGCCATCGGCAACGGCAGCCCGATCGACTGCCCGATCACCTGGTCGCGCTGCGAATGCGCGAAGCGCGTGAAATCGGGGATGTTCAGCGCGAGCGTCGCCCAGAAGCCGACCATCGCGGTCAGCCCCGGCCAGAAGGTCGCCCAGAACAGCCCGGCTTTCTTGCCGCCCGCAGCGAACTGCGACGGCGCCGACAGCATCGTGCCGAAGCCGCCCGCCTTCGACGTTGCCCACCACACGAGCGCCACGCACATCACGACCTTGATCGGCGCCGACCAGCTTTCGAGCCAGCGGATCGAATCGGTGCCGTGCCAGATGAAGTAGAGCTGCAGCGCCCAGAACACGAGGAAGCACGCGAGCTGCCCGAACCCGATGCCGATGACCGGCAGCGCGGCGCCATGCAGCGCGTTGCCGGTCAGGATGTTCAGCAGCGTATAGATCGCGCTGCCGCCGAGCCAGGTCTGGATCCCGTACCACCCGCACGCGACGATCGCGCGCAACAGCGCCGGCAGCTTCGCGCCCTGCGTGCCGAACGACGCGCGCACGAGCACCGCGTACGGAATCCCGTGCTTCGCGCCGGCATGGCCGATCAGCAGCATCGGCACGAGCACGATCAGGTTGCCGAGCAGCACCGTCGTCACCGCCTGCCACGGCGACATGCCCTCCTGGATCAGCCCGGCCGCGAGCATGTACGACGCGATGTTCATCACCATCCCGACCCACAGCGCCGCGAAGTGATACCACTTCCACGTGCGCTGCGCCGGCGTCGTCGGCGCGAGGTCGTCGTTGTACAGGCTGCCGCCCTGCGCCGCGGCGCGATCGGGATCGGCGGGATTCGCTGCGTGATTCATCTGACTCACTCCACGAAAACATCAACGCCGGCATCGTTCGATGCCGGCCCGGGTGGAACGAAAGGCGGCGATGCAGGATGACCCGCATCGCCGGACGCCGTCAAGCAGCCTTCTTCGCGTGCTTCTCGGGTGCCGCCGCGCCTGCACTCGCCCCCGCCTCCGCGCTCGCCGGATTGTTCGGATGCGTGGTCCAGTTCGCGTAGTCGCCCGAATCGACACGCTCCATCGTGATGCATTGCTCGACCGGACACACATGCATGCAAAGATTGCACCCGACGCACTCCGAATCGACCACTTCGAAATGCCGCACGCCGTCCTTCGTCGCCGTGATCGCCTGGTGCGACGTGTCCTCGCACGCGATATGGCACAACCCGCACTGGATGCAGCGGTCCTGGTCGATACGCGCCTTGATGTCGTATTTCAGGTTCAGGTATTTCCAGTCGGTCACGTTCGGCACCGCGCGGCCGCGGATGTCGTCGAGCGTTGCGTAGCCCTTCTCGTCCATCCAGTTCGACAATCCGTCGGCCAGGTCCGACACGATCCGGAATCCGTAATGCATCGCGGCGGTGCACACCTGCACGCTGCCGGCGCCGAGCACCATGAACTCCGCCGCGTCGCGCCATGACGAGATGCCGCCGATGCCCGAGATCGGCAGGTTCGGCGTTTCCGGGTCACGCGCGATCTCCGCGACCATGTTCAAAGCGATCGGCTTGACCGCCGGGCCGCAATAGCCGCCGTGCGTGCCCTTGCCGTCGACCATCGGCATCGGCGCCATGTGGTCGAGATCGACCGCGACGATCGAGTTGATCGTGTTGATCAGCGACACGCCGTCCGCGCCGCCCTTGTAAGCGGCGCGCGACCCCATCCGGATGTCGCTGATGTTCGGCGTCAGCTTCACGAGGCACGGCAGCTTCGTGCCTTCCTTCACCCAGCGCGTGACCATCTCCACATATTCGGGGACCTGCCCGACCGCGGCGCCCATCCCGCGCTCGCTCATCCCGTGCGGACAACCGAAGTTCAGCTCGACCGCGTCGGCGCCCGTATCCTCGACGAGCGGCAGGATCCATTTCCAGTCGCGCTCGTTGCACGGCACCATCAGCGACACGATCAGCGCGCGGTCCGGCCAGTCGCGCTTCACCTGCGCGATCTCTCTCAGGTTCACGTCGAGCGGACGGTCGGTGATCAGCTCGATGTTGTTCAGCCCCGCGATGCGCTGGCCGTTCCACTGCACCGCGCCGTAGCGCGAACTGACGTTGACGACGTGCGGATCGAGCCCGAGCGTCTTCCAGACGACCCCGCCCCAGCCCGCCTCGAACGCGCGGTTCACGTTGTAAGCCTTGTCGGTCGGCGGCGCGGACGCCAGCCAGAAAGGGTTCGGCGAAGTGATGCCCGCGATGGTGCAGCGAAGGTCGGCCATGGTCGGCTCCGTGAGAGTGGGGTCGTGTTCGTTGTGCTCGTGGTGTGTGACGTGCGTCGCGCGGTCACGCGGCCTTCGCGTCGCGCTGCGCAAGCGTCGTGTCGATCGACGCGGCCGCGCGCTTGCCGTCCTGCACGGCCTGCACCGTGAGGTCGACGCCGCCCGTCGCCGCGCAGTCGCCGCCGGCCCACACGTCGGGCCATGCGGTACGCCCGTCGGCGTCCACCGCGATGCGGGCGCCGTCCGCCGTCAGCAGCGCGGCGCCGATGGCGTCCGCCACCAGCGTCTGGCCGATCGCCTTCAGCACCATGTCCGCATCGACGGTGAAACGCTCACCCGATGCCGCCTCGAACTCGACACCCGTCACCTGCCCGTTCTCACCCGCCATGCGCACCGGCTTCGCATGCGTGACGAGCATGACGCCGTTCTTCTGCGCGAACTCGCGCTCCGCCCACGTCGCGCTCATCGCATCCACACCGCGCCGGTACACCATCGTCACGCGCTCGGCGCCGAGCTTGCGGCTCTGCACCGCCGCATCGATAGCCGTATTGCCGCCGCCGATCACGACCACGCGCCGCCCGACCGGCACGTTCCCGAGCGCGTCGGCCTGCCGCACCTGTTCGATGAAGTCGACCGCGTTCATCACGCCGTTCAGTTGCTCGCCGTCGATCGCGAGCGCACGCACACCGCCGAGCCCCATCGCGAGAAACACCGCGTCGTGCTGCTCGCGCAGCGCGTCGAGCGTGATGTCGCGGCCCAGCGCGACGCCGGTTTTCAACGTGATGCCGCCCACCGACAACAGCCACTCGACTTCACGCTGCGCGAAATCGTCGACGGTCTTGTACGCGGCGATCCCGTATTCGTTGAGGCCGCCGGCCTTCGGGCGCGCGTCGAACAGCGTGACGCGATGCCCGGCGAGCGCGAGCCGGTGCGCGCATGCGAGCCCGGCCGGCCCCGCGCCGACCACCGCGACATGGCGTCCCGTGTCGGGCGCGCGCGTAAAGCGCACCGCGCCGGTCTCCATTGCCCAGTCGGTTGCATGCCGCTGCAGTGCGCCGATCGCGACGGGCTGCGCGTCCTGATGGTTGCGCACGCATGCGCCTTCGCACAGGATCTCGGTCGGACACACGCGGGCGCACATCCCGCCGAGCGGATTCGCCGACAGGATGTCGGTTGCGGCACCCTTCAGGTTGCCGTTGCCGATCTTGCGGATGAAGCTCGGGATGTCGATCTGCGTCGGGCAGGCCTGCACGCACGGCGCGTCGTAACAGTAGTGGCAGCGGCTCGCGGCGGCCGCCGCGGCCGTCGGATCGAGCAGCGGCGCGATGTCGGCGAATTCGCACGAGAGTTGCGTGGACGACAGGCGTTGCGCGGCGATATCGCCGGTTGGCTTGGTGGTCATACGCGTTCCTTCGACTGGGTGGAGACAAAGCCGTCCCCGCCGGCTGCGAATGCACAGTCGGGGCGGTCGTTGTTAGGAATGCTGCGGTCAGGCTGTCAGGCGTTGATCAGCCCGCCGGCTGCTACGGTCGTGGCGTCATGACGCCGGCTCGCATGCGCGCGACAGCATCGCGTGCAGCAGCACGTTCGCGCCGGCCTCGATCCAGGCGGGCGTCGCGTCCTCGATCTCGTTGTGGCTGATGCCGTCGACACACGGCACGAACACCATCGACGTCGGTGCGACCTGCGCGAGGTAGCACGCGTCGTGGCCGGCACCCGACACGATGTCGCGATGCGAAAAGCCGAAGCGGTCGGCCGCACTGCGCACGGCTTCCACGCAGGCAGCGTCGAACGCCACCGGCTTGTAATAGAAAATCTGCTCGAGTTCGGTCTCGAGCCCGATGTCGCCCGCGATGCGCGCCACGCCTTCGCGCAATGCAGCATCCATCTTCGCGAGTACCGTGTCGTCCGGATGACGGAAATCGACGGTGAAGAACACGCGGCCCGGAATCACGTTGCGCGAGTTCGGGTAGACCTGCATCATGCCGACCGTCGCGCAGCCGAACGGCGCATGATCGAGGCCGATCCGGTTGACGAGATCGACCACGCGCGACGCGCCGAGCAGTGCGTCGCGCCGCCGCGGCATCGGCGTCGGCCCCGCGTGCGCTTCCTGGCCGGTGAACGTGATCTCGTACCAGCGCTGCCCCTGCGCGTCGGTCACGACGCCGATCGTCTTGCACTCCGCCTCGAGAATCGGCCCCTGCTCGATATGCAGTTCGAACGCCGCGTGCAGCTTGCGGCCGCCGCACGGCACGTCGCCCGCGTAGCCGATGCGCGCCAGCTCCTCGCCGATCGTCTTGCCGTCCACATCCTTGCGCGACAGCCCGTATTCGAGCGGGAACACGCCCGCGAACACGCCCGACGCAACCATCGCCGGCGCGAAGCGCGAGCCCTCCTCATTGGTCCAGATCACGACCTCGACCGGATGCTCGGTCTCGATGCCGTGATCGTTGAGACTGCGAATCACCTCGAGGCCGCCGAGCACGCCGTAGATGCCGTCGAAGCGGCCGCCCGTCGGCTGCGAATCCGCGTGCGAGCCCGTGACGACCGGCGCCGCATCGGCCACGCGGCCCGCGCGACGCATGAACACGTTGCCCATCGTATCGACCGTCACCGTGCAGCCGGCGGCCTTCGCCCAGCCGACGATCAGGTCGCGGCCGGCCTTGTCGAGATCGGTCAGCGCGAGACGGCACACGCCGCCCTTCGGGGTCGCGCCGATCTTCGCGACTTCCATCAGGCTGTCCCACAACCGCTTGCCGTCGACCTTGATCGACGTGTCGAAAGCTGCCCGCTTCACTGTTTCCGATACCGCGTTCATTCGTATCGCTCCTGTGGGGTCGGTGATGTCGTCAGCCCGGTCTGTGCCGGTGCGCGTCATGCCTGTTTCGGGGCAACGCCGCCCAAGCGCGGTGCATGCCCCGGTCTTCGCGAAAATCGTCCGACGAATCGGGCCGATAGGTTTTCGCCGCTCGTCGAATCCTGTCCGATTGGACAGGTTTTAGACGATCAAAATGACCAAATCAATCTCTTTCTTGCGTGAATGAATGGAGCGAGAAACGTGCCATCGCAACGCAGCATGGCGATGAATGCGCGAGATCGGTACGCGTGCGTTCGATGCGAATCAGCGGCTAGAATGAAGCCCAACGCGGCACGCCCGCCGCGCGAGGGCAACGATGAGACATGACGAGGCGACAACCGAAGCCACCGACAGCGACGAAACGCCGGCGCCTTTGCGGCGACGCAAGGCGCACATCCGCGAGTCCAACGAAGCGCATCTGCTCGCCTGTGCGGAAGCCGTGTTCGCGGAGCGCGGGCTCGACGGCGCGAGCACCGCGATGATCGCGGAGCGCGCCGGCCTGCCGAAAGCCAACCTGCATTACTACTTCCCGACGAAGCTTGCGTTGTACCGCCGCGTGCTCGACGACCTGTTCGAGGACTGGCATCGCGCGGCCGGATCGTTCGAGGCCGACGACGATCCCGTCGAAGCGATCGGTGCGTACGTGCGCGCGAAGATGGCGCTGTCGCGGCGGCGCCCGCTCGGCTCGAAGGTCTGGGCCAACGAGATCATCCACGGTGCGGAGCACATGCAGGACATCCTGTCGGAACGCGTGAAGCCGTGGTTCGATACGCGCGTGAAGGTCATCGACAGCTGGATCGCGCGCGGGCTGCTTGCGCCGATCGACGCGCATGCGCTGATGTACCTGATCTGGGCCACCACGCAGCACTACGCGGATTTCGATGCACAGATCCGCGCGCTGAGCGGCAAGCGCACGTTCACGCAGAAGGCGTTCGACGAGAAGACCGAACAGGTCGTGCAGCTCGTGATTCGTGCGTGCGGGGCGGTGTCGCCGGAGGCGAAGGCGTAGCGCGACAACACGATCCGCCAAAAGAACGACGGGTATCGCACCGGTGATTCCCGTGCGATACCCGTCGTACGCGTCGCAGCATGCGATGCGTTACACGTTGTGCGTCAGGCGACGCGCTCGATCGCGATCGCCGTCGCCTCGCCGCCGCCGATGCACAGCGACGCGACACCGCGCTTCATCCCGTACGTTTCGAGCGCGGCCAGCAGCGTCACCATCACGCGCGCACCCGATGCACCGATCGGGTGCCCGAGCGCACACGCGCCGCCGTGCACGTTGACCTTCTCGTGCGGCAGGTCGAGATCGCGCATCGCGGCCATCGGCACCACCGCGAATGCTTCGTTGATTTCGAACAAGTCGACGTCGCGCAGGTTCCAGCCGGTCTTCTCTGACAGCTTGCGCAGCGCGCCGATCGGCGCGGTCGCGAACAGGCCCGGCTTGTCCGCGTAGGTCGAATGCCCGACGATCACGGCCTTCGGCGTGAGGCCCAGGCGCTCGGCTTCCGAGCGGCGCATCATCACGAGCGCGGCCGCGCCGTCCGAGATCGACGACGCATTCGCGGCCGTCACTGTGCCGCCGTCGCGGAACGCAGGCTTCAGCGTCGGGATCTTGTCGAGCTTCGCCTTGCCCGGCTGCTCGTCGATCGACACGACCGTTTCGGCCTTGCCGGCCTTCACGGTCACCGGCGCGATCTCCGACACGAAATGGCCGTCTGCGATCGCCCGTTGCGCGCGCGTCAGCGATGCGATCGCGAACGCATCCTGCGCCTCGCGCGTGAACTGGTACGCCTGCGCGCAATCCTCGGCGAACGTGCCCATCAGGCGGCCCTTCTCGTACGCGTCCTCGAGCCCGTCGAGGAACATGTGATCGAGCACCTGCCCGTGACCCATGCGCATCCCCGCGCGCGCCTTCGGCAGCAGGTACGGCGCATTCGTCATGCTCTCCATGCCGCCCGCGACGGCCACGCCTGCCGAGCCCGCCAGCAGCAGGTCGTGCGCGAACATCGCGGCCTTCATCCCCGAGCCGCACATCTTGTTGATCGTGGTCGCACCGGCCGCGAGCGGCAGCCCGGCCTTCAGCGCGGCCTGCCGCGCCGGCGCCTGGCCCTGGCCCGCCGGCAGCACGCAGCCGAACACGATTTCATCGATGCGCTCGGCCGGCACGTTCGCGCGCTCGAGCGCCGCGCGAATCGCT
Organism: Burkholderia sp. SRS-25; assembly: GCF_004343765.1. Lineage (NCBI taxonomy): Bacteria > Pseudomonadati > Pseudomonadota > Betaproteobacteria > Burkholderiales > Burkholderiaceae > Burkholderia > Burkholderia sp. SRS-25. Next base: position 10,402 of record NZ_PTXM01000009.1, on the reverse strand, counting down.
ACCGCACCGAGATCGCTCGCGCTGGCGGCCGCCAGGTCGCCCTGAAAACCACCCATCGGCGTACGCGCCATACCAACGATTACGATCGGATCCTGAGTCGTCATGATTCGCTTCCTCCAGTGTCAGCGCGGTGCCATGCGCAACGCGCCATCGAGACGGATGACTTCGCCGTTCAGCATCGTGTTCTCGGCGATGTGGCGCACCAGCGCCGCAAATTCTTCCGGGCGGCCGAGCCGCGGCGGGAACGGCACGCTCTTGCCAAGCGCGTCCTGCACGTCCTGCGGCATGCCGGCCATCATCGGCGTCGCGAAGATGCCCGGCGCGACCGTCACCACGCGAATGCCGAACCGCGCGAGCTCGCGCGCGATCGGCAGCGTCATGCCCACCACGCCGCTCTTCGATGCCGCATACGCGGCCTGCCCGATCTGCCCGTCGAACGCCGCGACCGACGCGGTGTTGACGATCACGCCGCGCTCCCCTTCCGCATTGGGCTCCTGCTTCGACATCGCTTCGGCGGCCAGCCGGATCATGTTGAACGTGCCGACCAGATTGATCGACACCGCGCGCGCGAAGCGGTCGAGCGAGTGGGGGCCGTCGCGGCCCACCACCTTCTCGCCCGGCGCGACGCCCGCGCAGTTGACGAGCGCGTCGATGCGGCCGAACGCGTCACGCGCGGCTGCGACGGCTGCGTGGCCGTCGGCTTCGCTCGTCACGTCGGTCTTCACGAAGCGCGCAGCCGTGCCAAGCTCGTGCGCGAGGCCCGCGCCTGCTTCGTCGTTGACGTCCAGCAGCACGGCCTTGCCGCCTTCCGCGACCACCATGCGCGCCACCGCGGCGCCGAGGCCGGAACCGGCGCCCGTAATCAGAAAAACGCGATCCTTGATATCCATTCGCAGTCCGTACAGTGTGTATTCAGGGTTGAGCGGTTTTCTCGGCTTCCATCTTGCGCAATACGAAGCGCTGGATCTTGCCGCTCGGGGTTTTCGGCAGCGCGTCGACGAAATCGATCGCGCGCGGATAGGCGTGAGCGGACAGCCGCCGCTTCACGTGCAGGCTCAGTTCCTCGGCCAGCGCCGGCGTGCCGTCGTAGTTTTTCGACAGCACGACGAACGCCTTGACGATCTCCGTGCGCTCCGCGTCGGGCACGCCGATGACGGCGGCCTCGCTCACGGCCGGATGCTCGATCAGCGCGCTTTCCACGTCGAACGGGCCGATCCGGTAGCCGGACGACGTGATCACGTCGTCCGCGCGGCCGATGAAGCTCACGGTGCCGTCCGGCTCCAGCTCGACGTTGTCGCCGGTCCGGTAATAGCCGCCCGAGATCGCCGGCGTGGCCTGCTGCCAGTAGCCGTGGAACCACAGCAGCGGCGAGCGAGCGATGTCGATCGCGAGATTGCCCGGCTCGCCCGGGCCGAGCTCGCGGCTCGCGTCGTCGAGCACCGCGACGCGGTAGCCGGGCATCGCGAAGCCGGCGGAACCGGCGTGGACCGCATGCGCGAGGCCGTGGTGGTTGTTCACGACCATCCCGAGTTCGGTCTGGCCGTAGTGATCGTAGATCGGCGCGCCGAGCGCCGCGTCAAACCAGCGCACGACCTCCGGATTCAGCGGTTCGCCCGCGCTGCTGACCACGCGCAGCTTGCCCTTCAGCCGCGCCGCCGCTTCCGTCCCGGCCGCCATCAGCATCCGGTAGGCCGTCGGCGAGCCGGCGAGGCTCGTGATCCCGAGCCGTTCGATCACGTCATACGTGCTGTCGACCGTGAAACCGCCTTCGTACAGCGTCGTCGCGTGGCCGAGCAGCAGCGGGCCCGTGATCGCGTAATAGAGGCCGTACGCCCAGCCCGGATCGGCGATGTTCCAGAAGCGGTCGTCGGCACGCAGGTCCACCGCTTCACGCATGTACGCACCGAACGCGAGCAGCGCGCGCAGCGGCACCGGCACGCCCTTCGGCAAGCCTGTCGTGCCCGACGTCGACATCATCATGAACAGGTCCGTGCCCTTGCGCAGCACCGGCTCGAACGAATCGGGCTGCGCATCGAGCGCCGCGCGGAAATCGATGTCGTTTTCCGGCAGCGTCTCGCCCGGCTCGCGCACCGTCGCAACGGGCGGGCAACCGGCGATCTCGTCGAGCTTCGCGCGATTCGCGACGTTGGTCACGACCAGGCGCGCGTCGCTCATGCGCAGCCGGTGCTCGATCGCCTTCGGGCCGAATGCGGTGAACAGCGGCTGGTAGACGGCGCCCGCGCGCCACGTGCCGAGGATCGTCGCGACGAGTTCGGGCGTACGCGGCAACAGGCCCGCCACCACGTCGCCCGGCTTCACGCCCTGCGCGACCAGCAGGTTCGCGACGCGTGCCGACAGCGCCTTCATCTGAGCAAACGTGTAGCGGTGGCGCTGGCCGCCGGCGTCGATCCAGTCGAGCGCGACCGCATCCGCCGATGCGTGCCGGTCGCAGCATTCCACGCACGCGTTCAGGCCGCGCTCCAGGTCGCCGTGCAGTTGCTTCGCGGCGGTCTCGATACTGAACCGGGCCACGGCGTCGGCGTAGGCCGGCACCGCACGGGCGGTAGCTCCATCAGACATGCGTGTCTCCTGTGCGTTATGGCCGCCGGCGAGCCAGGGGCGCGACGGGGGATACATCGATAGTAGACAGCCGGCACATTGCAATCAATGACAAACAGAATCTAGAATCGTGATCGCTTTTGCCATGTCGGGAGGATGCAGGAAAATGGGGCCGCAGATGATTTCGCCGGATTTCGTCGACGACGCGCTGGCGTGCCTGCGCCGGCAAGGCCTTCCGACGGAGCCCGTGCTGCGCGCCGCCGGCCTGCCGGCCGTCGTGCGCGAGCCCGTCACGCCGCAGCAGTACGGCCGGCTGTGGCTCGCGATCGCCGGTGCGCTCGACGACGAGTTCTTCGGCCTCGCCGCACGCCCGATGCGGCGCGGCAGCTTCACGCTGCTGTGCCATGCGGTGCTGCACGCCGGCACGCTCGACAAGGCGCTGCGGCGCGCGCTGCAGTTCCTGCGGGTGGTCCTGGACGAGCCTCACGGCGAGCTCATCGTGGCCGACGGGCAGGCGCAGATCGTGCTGACGCAAACGGGCGCGCCGTACCCGGCGTTCGCGTACCGGACGTTCTGGCTGATCCTGCTTGGCGTCGCGTGCTGGCTGATCGGCCGGCGCATTCCGCTGCAGCGCATCGACTTCGCATGCCCGAGCCCCGACCAGCGCAGCGACTATCACCAGTTCTTCGGCGTGCCCGTGCATTTCGACCGGCCCGACAGCCGGCTCGCATTCAATGCCGCATACCTCGCGCTGCCGACGATCCGCTCCGAGCAGGCGCTGAAGACCTTCCTGCGCGGCGCGCCCGGCAACCTGCTCGTCCGCTACCGGCACGACACGGGCTGGGTCGCGAGGACACGCGCGCAGCTGAAAACGCTACCGGCCGCGGAGTGGCCCGACTTCGATACGCTGGCCGTGCGCCTCGGCACGACGCCCGCGACGCTGCGGCGGCGGCTGCGCAGCGAAGGGCAAAGCTTCGCGGCAATCAAGGACGAGCTGCGCGGCGCGCAGGCCCAGTCGCTGCTGCGCGGCAATGCGCTCAGCGTCGCGGAGATCGCGGCCGAGCTCGGTTTCACCGAGCCGAGCGCGTTTCATCGCGCGTTCCGGAAATGGACGGGCACGAGCCCGGGTGCGTTCCGGCGGGACGTGCATGCGGCGGAGGGGGAGCCGGGGGTGGCGAGCGGATGATGCGGCAAGCAGCCGTCGACACTGAATGCCCGACCGACACGGAAACGCTCACGCGACGGGCTGCAGCGGCCGCGAGAACAGCTTGAACCCGCGTAGTAGACGAGCGACGTCAGCGACAAACCGACGATCCACGACACGTCCGCGCCGCCGAGCCGGCTCGCCAGTTCTCCCGTATAGGGATCGGTCCTGCCACGTCGCAATCCCGGTGCCGTCTGTCGGCGTGCGATCGCATCGGCTTTCCGGTGCGATGCGACGTGACACCCGCTGCGACACGAGGCCGGCACGACATTGCGCCCCGGCCCGTCCGGCCACATACTGGTCGGCCTGCACGAACGAGGGTGCGTCGACGATGCGTGTCGATCAGGGCGCCGCTTCGATCTTTGGCGTGATCGGAACGGCCGTGTCTTTGCTGGCGACGATTCCGTATGCGCTCGCAATCTACCGGCGCACGGTTCGTCCGCATCTGTTCACATGGCTCGTGTGGTCGGTCGTCACGGCGATCGCGGCTGCCGGCCAGTTCGTCGCGGGTGCGGGGCCGTCCGCATGGTGCACGGCAGCCATTGCCGTTACCTGCTTCCTGACGCTGGTGGCGAGCATCTTTCGGGGCGAACGCGGCTGGACACGCGTCGACTGGTTTTTCCTGATCGCGGCCCTGTCGGCCATTCCGCTGTGGATGCTGACCGACGACCCGACGCTCTCGATCTGCCTGGTCACGTTGATCGAGCTGGCCGGGCTCGGCCCGACCGTCCGCAAGACGATCCGCGATCCGTGGAGCGAGAGCCTCGCGTATTTCGCGCTGTGCGTGCTCAAGTACGCGCTGGCCTTGCTGGCGTTGAGCACATGGAGTGTCGCGGTCGCGTTCTATCCGGCCGTCAACGTCATCGCATCGATCGGCATCTGCGCGGTGATGCTCGTTCGGCGTCAATCGCTGTCGAACGCGCGGTAGACGGTATCCGTCGGTGCGGTATGTTCGTTGCTGCTGTTGCTCGCCGGTATGAGCCGAACCACCAATCTTCAGAGACGATGCGAGGCCCTGAAATGGATGCAACCCGTACAGCGATCGAACCCAGTGAAATCGCGCTTCGAGCCGCGATGCTGGCCAACGATGTCGAAGCGCTCGATACGTTGCTGGACGACGATCTGGTGTTCACCGTCCCAACCGGCCAGATCATCTCGAAGGAAGACGACCTGGCCGCGCATCGCGCGAAACTGCTGCGCCTCGACAGACTCGATGTGCAGGAACTACACGCATACGCGATCGGCGAAATGATCCTGACCACGACGAAGGCGATACTCGCCGGTCATTTCGACGGCACGGCGTTCGACGGCATGTTTGCCTATACTCGGCTCTGGCGCCGATCATCCGCGGGCTGGCGCGTCGTCGCCGGGCATGCATCGCAGGTCGCCTAGCCGCGTCGAGCACGACGTTCCCTGGAACCGGCGAGCGCGAATCCGGCGTCGAGTCGACGCGGGCCGGGCGATACCCTCGACGAAGGTGTCGGCCATCACGGGAGACGAGATGCACAAGGCATTCACCGTGCGCGCGGCCCGTCCCGCGGACGCGGACGCACTCACACGACTGGCTCGCATGTCGAAGGCACACTGGGGCTATCCGCAGGACTGGCTCGACTCGTGGCAGAGCGATCGCACGATTGCGCCGGAGACGATCGACGGGTCGATCGGATACGTTGCGGAGTCAGGCGCGGCAATCATCGGGTTCTGGGTCAGGGCGTCATCGGAATCGGAGCACCCGACGCCCGGATGGCTGTTCGTCCATCCCGACCACATGGGCCGCGGTGTCGCCCGGGCACTATGGGAAGAGGTCCGCAGGGAAAGCGCCGCGAGAGGGATCAGAAGCTTCGTGATCGAAGCAGACCCCAATGCGGTTCCGTTCTATCTGGCGCTCGGCGCTGAAAAAATCGGCGAAAAGGAGTCGAGCGTCGTCCCGGGCAGGTTCTTCCCGATCTTGAGGATCACGATCTGATTGCAACGTCCGTCGGCATCGCCGCCAGACATACCCGGTACCGCTCCTCTCACGCCGACTGCAACGTCATCGCGCGGCGGTCCTCGAGCTTGAACTCGCCGACCGTCTGCGCGAGCCTGGCGGCCTGCTCGCGCAGCAATGTCGCGGCCGCCGCCGACTGCTCGACGAGCGCCGCATTCTGCTGCGTCGCATTGTCGAGATGCGACACCGCCTGATTCACCTGCTCGATCCCCGTGCTCTGCTCCTTCGCGGCGACGGTAATTTCCGCAATCACGCTCGTGATGCCGCGCACGCCCTCGACGATTTCGTTCATCGTCGTACCGGCCGTCTGGACGAGTCCCGAGCCCCCCTCGATCTTCTCGACCGACGAGTGAATCAACTGCTTGATTTCCTTGGCGGCCTGCGCGCTGCGCTGCGCGAGCGCCCGCACCTCGCCCGCGACGACCGCAAAGCCCCGGCCGTGCTCGTTCGCACGTGCGGCCTCGACGGCAGCGTTCAACGCGAGAATGTTGGTCTGGAACGCGATGCCGTCGATCACGCCGACGATGTTGGCGATCTCGCTCGATGCCTGCGTGATCTCGTTCATCGTCGCGACGACTTCGCTGACGACCGTGCCGCCGCGCACCGCGACGTCCGACGCAGATTCCGCCAGACGGCTCACCTGACTCGCCGCATCGGCCGAGTTGCGGGCCGTGCCGGCGATTTCCTCGAGCGCGGCGGCCGTTTCCTGCAAGCTCGATGCAGCATGCTCGGTCCGGCCGGACAGATCCTGGTTGCCCTGCGCGATCTCGGCGCTCGCGAGGTTGACGGATTCGCTGAACTCACGAATCTGCAGCAGGATCGTACTGATCTTTTCGGCGAACAGGTTGAACGCATGCGCGATCTGTGCGGCTTCGTCCGCGCCGTCGGCAGGCAGGCGTTTCGTCAGGTCGCCGCTGCCGGTCGACACATCCGTCAGCGCGTCGCGGACCAGCAGGATGCGCTTGAAGGCTGCGTTCGTCATCGCACCGACGAGTGCGGCCGCGATCACGGCCACGATCAGGATCGCCGCCAGCGTCGTCGTCGCGACCGCGCGCATGCCGGCCGTCACGTCCGCCTTGTCGAGCGCGAGCACGAGGGACCAATCGGTACCGACGATCGGCTGGGCCCGCACCAGCTTGGTGGCGCCGTCGATGTCGACGGCGACGGGATTGGACGCGCTTTGCAGCGCGCCGAGGTGGTCGGCGTCGAGTGCAGGAGAAAGACCGGTCGCCGGCTTCATGATCAGGTCGGTCTTGGCCGACGCAATCACGCGCCCGCTCTTGTCCACCAGAAATGCGAAGCTCGCGGGTGTCGGGTGCACCGAAGTCACGATCGAGCTCACGCTCTCCATGAACAGGCTGGCGGCCAGCACGCCCTTTACCGTGCCGTCTCGCACCACGGGCACCGCGAACGCAACAGCCGGCTTGCCGGTCGTTGCATCACGATAGAGTGCCGTCACGACCAGGCTGCCGGCGCTGACGGCCTGCTTGTACCACGGGCGTGCCGTCGGGTCGTAGCCGGGGGCGAGCGGCACGTTCGAGAACGCGGTCTTGTCCGGCAGGCCGAGCGTCAATACCTCGAAGCCGCCCGACTTCCCAAGCAGCTTCAGCGCCGGCAGGGGATCCCCTTCGCCGATTGCGATCGTATCTGCGAGTGCCTGGGTTTCCCGGCCTCTGCTGGCCACCCATTCGTTGATCGCCAGCGCGTGCCCGGCGAGGATCGACTTGTGATTCTGGTCGATTGTCTCGTCGTTGTGTTGCTTGACGACGTAATAGACCAGGCCGCCTGTCACGGCCAGCGCCGTTACCACGATGGCGACGCAGGTCGCGAGTATCCGTGCACGAATCGAGGACAACATGATGACTTCGATCTCCGTTACCGCGTTGTAGGAATGGGGTCGCCAAAAACAGGCAACGTCCTGTTTAACGACAGCGGTTGGGGGAACTTAAGGCCTGACTGGCCAGACCAGTGTGAGCAACGGACCGTCGGAGTCGCCGATTGGGGGACGGACGGGTTGGTCCGGCAAGCCGGATACCGTGCGGACGCTGAGGTATGTAGAGGGGAGGCGTTCAGCAGCAGATTTTTTCTCTCGCCACAATATTCGCGCGCCTGAAACGTCTTCAGGCACATGGAATCGCCACCCACTTCGCAAACGATGACCGACCCAGACCGCGACATCACAGCGACAGTGATGCGTGAACGATCGAGGCTAGTGAATTTCATCCGGCGTCGGATTCGCGACCCGGACGACGCCGAGGACATCCTGCAGGACGTGTTTTACGAATTCGTACAGGCGTATCGACTTCCTGCGCCAATCGAGCAGGCGAGCGCGTGGCTTTTCCGTGCTGCACGCAACCGGATCGTTGACCGCTTTCGCAAAAAGAAGGAGCAGCCGCTGACCGATCTGTCCGAGGTCGACGATGACACAAGTGGCGAGTATCGCCTGGACCTCGCGCTACCGGCGCATGATGCCGGCCCCGAAGCGCTCTACGCTCGCACGTCGGTACTCAAGGCCTTGCAGGAGGCGCTCGACGAGTTGCCGACGAATCAGCGTGAGGTATTTATCGCACACGAGCTGGAGGGCCGGTCCTTCAAGGAAATGGCCGCACAAAGCGGTGTCACGCTCAATACGCTGCTCGCTCGCAAACGCTATGCGGTCCTGCATTTGCGTGCCCGACTGCAGCCCATTTATGACGAACTGGATAACACCTAGAGGAATCGACAGATGAATTTCCGAATCAGATGTGCAGGCAAGGCGCTTCTCGTGTTGATCGCGATAGGCGTGCTCGGATGGGTCGTCATGATGTTATGGAACTGGGTGATTCCGGCGCTATTCGTCGGCGCCCGTACGATCGACTTCGCCCATGCGCTGGGCCTGCTCGTGTTGAGCCGCATCCTGTTCGGCGGATTCCGCGGACATCACGGCTGGCGCGGCCGACGCCACTGGCGCAAGTGGGAATCCATGACACCGGAGGAGCGCGAGCATTTCCGGACCGCGTGGCGATCCGGCAGCAACCGGCCCACGGGAGAATGAACATGTCCGATGAGTCAACGGACGACTGCAAACAGAAGCCGGGCGTGATTGCGCCGGTCGTCGATCTGAAACGCTGCGAAGGCAAAGGGGATTGTGTCGCGGTTTGCCCCGAGAACGTGTTCGAGATCCGGCGCATCGACAAAGTCGATTACCTCAGCCTTGACCTGATGCATCGCCTGAAGCAGCGCGTGCACGGCATGAAGGTCGTCTATACGCCGAATGCGTACGCGTGCCGATCATGCGGACTGTGTGTGACGGCGTGCCCCGAACGCGCGATCACGCTCGCCCGAACGGCATAGCAACACCATGTATCGCCGATGTCGAGCGACAGCGCAGCGACTCTGACGGGGAAGGCTGTCGTTGGATACATCGTCGACCGGATCAATCTCGTCAAGGAACGCACATGACTTCACCCACCGTCGCCCTTCTGCAGCGGCTCCACGAAGAGAGCCGGGCCGAAATCGTCGCCCGCGCCCGTGCGCAGTTCCAGGGATCGAACGAGGATTTTCTGTCGCTAGCCGAGGAATACGAAGCGATCGCGCCCCGTCTGCGGGGGCGGTTTCTCGAAACGTTCGGGCTGTCCAGCGACGACTTCGATTCCCCCGAAGGCAGTCCGCTATCGTTGGCCGTGTCGCCGGAAACGGGCGGATTCTTGCGCAACATGGTGCTCTCGCAACGACCGGCCAGAATCCTTGAACTCGGTAGTTCATGCGGCGTATCCACGCTGTATTTCGCCGAGGCGCTGCGCACGTTGGGCCGTGGCGTGGTCGTCGCAACCGAACGCGATCCGCTCAAGTTCACGCGCTTGTGCGATCACGTCAGGACGGCGGGCCTGGATGCCCATGTCGACATGCGGGAGGGCGACGTGTTCGAGACCGTCGCCGAACTGGACGGCACTTTCGACATGGTGTTCATCGATATATGGGCCGACGCCTATCTGAAACTGTTCAGGCAGATAGAGCGCCTGCTGCGCCCGGGATCGGTCGTACTGGCCGACAACATGTACACGGCCGAGGACGCCGTTCGACCGTACAAGCACTACCTGGACAACGACCGGCGGTTTTCGACCACGACCCTGGACTTTGAATCGGGAGTCGAATTTACGGTCGTCGTTTATTGAGTGTGGAGTTCGTCGAAACGTTTATTCCACGGGATCTCGGGCTAAAGGACACCGCCGCCGGTCCTGATCCCTTGTGCATTTCCGCCGCTGAAATGCAAAAACCCCCGCCTGTTCGGGCGGGGGTTCTTGGCTTAGGGAGCCTGACGATTACCTACTTTCACACGGGAATCCGCACTATCATCGGCGTAGAGTCGTTTCACGGTCCTGTTCGGGATGGGAAGGGGTGGGACCGACTCGCTATGGTCATCAGGCAAAGAGGGTTGTCACGTTGCTTCGCAACGCGACCAATCTTGGAAGAAGCAGTAATTTTTGAGTTGTGTGTATCACACACGAGAATCCAACCAGTCCGACGCGCTGTTTTCAGCGCGAGACAGACTTGTTATAGGATCAAGCCTTACGGGCAATTAGTATCAGTTAGCTGAACGCATTACTGCGCTTACACACCTGACCTATCAACGTCCTGGTCTCGAACGACCCTTCAAGGGGATCTAGTCCCCA